>NZ_JAEBEI010000016.1:0-260345 GCF_046548775.1 Amycolatopsis sp. cmx-4-61
CGAGGATGGCCCGTCTTCCCCCTCCACCCCAACTCAAAAATGCCAGCGATCAAACAGTGGCAAAAGCGCGCCACCACCGACGAAACCCAGATTCGCCAGTGGTGGCCCCGCTACTCCAGGAAAAACGTCGGCATCGCCTGCGGACCAGCAGGTCTGCTCGTGCTCGACCTCGACGCCGCCCACGGACCCATCCCCATCCACAGGGCCCGCCGCGGCATCACCCACGGCCGCGACGTCCTCGCCCTGCTCGCCCAGCAGGCCGGCGAACCCGACCCGGTGGACACGTTCACCGTCACGACCCCCCGCGGCGGCGAACACAGATATTTCGCTCGGCCGCCCGGATCGCGGCTGCGCAGCACCGTCGGCGCCCGCGGCCGCGGGCTCGGCTGGCACGTCGACACCCGCGGCCCCGGAGCGCTCGTCGCCGCCCCGGGCTCCCTCGCCGTCGTCCACGGCGTGCCGGTGCCCTACACCGTCACCTGGGATCTCCCGGTCGCGGTCCTGCCCGGCTGGCTCGTCTGCGCCCTCACCCCACCACCGGCACCCCCGCCGGCCGCCCATCCGCCACCACCGCCGCTGCCGGCGACCAGCCGCCGGGTCACCGCCTACGTCCAGGCCGCCGTCACCGCCGAGTGCCACAACGTCGCCACCGCCACCAAAGGTCACCGCCACATCACCCTCTACGCCGCCGCCGCGGCCTCGGCGAACTGCACGGCAACGGCTGGATCAGCGCCGCCGCGATCACCCACCACCTCACCAACGCCGCCCGCCACCACCTCGGCGTCGCCGACTTCGACTCCCGCGAACTGGCCACCACCATCCGCGACGGCATCGCCGCCGGCCGCGAAAACCCCCGCATCCTCACCGACCGCCCGGCACCCCGACCGCAGCTCGCCATCCGCTGAGAAGGAGACCCGCCATGCCCGAAACCGCGTCATCGGATCCCGCCGCCACCCCCGGCACCCCGGAGCTGGTCTGGCTCTGGCAACGGCAACCGGACAGCACCGACCTGGAAAAGGCCCTCATCCCCGCCCACCTGATTCCCGCGGGCTGGCTGCCGATGCTCCAGCACCGCTACACCGAAGGCGACCGCATCGACTTCACCTGGGACGGGGTGCAACAGCCGGGCACGGTCGTACAGGACCAGGGCATGTGCGTAGCCATCGCCGGCGAACGCCCCGGCTCAGGGTTCACCATCCACAAGACCGACGTCCGCCCACACGACGCCGAACCCACCGCACCGGCCGACCCGGTCATCTTCTCGGCGATCGCACCGCATCCCAACCCTGTCATCCGCCGGGAAGGCCACACCGCGATCGCGTACTGGAACCTCGGCCGGTCGGCCGGCGACAGCTGGCTGCCCTGGGCGCGCCTGCGCATTGCCTTCCAGGCCGACATCGGGTTCGCCGCCACGCTGTCCAGTGTCGAAGAACGCGACCAGGCCGGCGAGCACCGCGAGCGCCAGCGGCCTCTCGACCCGGTCGTGGTCCACCACCACCCGGCGCGCCGTCCCAGCCATCACTCCGTCCGCAGCTGCCTGCGCGACGCCATCGACATCGTCATCTCCGCGGCCGGGCAACGCCAACCGGTGGTGTGCGCCCACTTCGTCCCGACGCTGGCCGCCGTACAGGAGAAGTAGCAGGCAGTCGACTGGGTCCGGGACGCCGCGCGGCGCACCGGGTCACCAGAAAAGCACGGCGCGGCCCGGACCTTGCCAGAGTGCCGATCCACCGTCCGCCGGTCCTCGCCCGGGCCGCGCCGTGCATGCGAGGCCCCGTTCACCACCGGCGGCCCCGTCCGCCGGTGACCGACCGTTCACGGAGGTGCACATGACGGAGCCGACGATCCACGTTCCCGAGGGATACCGCCACACCCACCTGCGCGGGCTGTGGGCTCTCGCCAGCTGCCGCGACTGCGGCGGCACCGGCGAATTCCTGGTCAGCGATCGCGACGACCCCATCGAGCCGTCGGATGGCGACGAGCCCGAACCGTGGTACCCGCAGCCCTGCGACTGTCTCTGGGCACCGCCGCCGCACGAGCTACGCGCGTTCGACGCCGCCCAGACCCGCCTGTGGCGTCACCGCGAGCGAATGCGCGAGGTCTTCGACGCGATCGGCCCGCGCCAAGTCGGCGGCACCTACTGGGACGGGTACTGGCATCGCCGGTACCTCGTCGAGACCGCCACCATCCGATTCCGCAACGGCGACCTGACGGACCCGGACTGGTCGATCACGATCCGCTGGGACAACTCGCAGCGCAACACCCACGGCACTGCGTGGAATCCGCGCTACGACAGCACATCCCCACCAGCGGGATCCCCCGGTGCGGCTTCCGCACCGCCGGAACTGCGCTACTCCGCCGCGATTTCCTGCCGGTGGTGCCGTTCTCGGTTCGCGCTCGTCCGCGCCGCCCACCACGCGTTCTGCGCCCACTGAAAGGAAACCCCGATGTCCGCACCCTTCCTGCCCGGCGTTCTCGGCCGCGCCGCCGGGCCCGCTTCCTCCCGCCGGCCCGCAGACACCACAGCTGACGGCGGACTTGGTGTCCTGCGCCGCCGCGACGAACCGGTCCACTGGCACGGACGCGACGAGACGACCCGCGAGTACGTCCACCCGGGCCGCACCGTCATCGAAGTGCCGAACCGGCCCTGGCCGATCGGGCGCCCGGAGGACTGCGACGACCAGACCTCCACCGGGCTCTGGTTCGACGCCACCGGCACCCCACAGCCCGACCTGACGACCGCACGGCGTCCGAGGGTGTCGTACTGCTGTGCCGCCGATGCGGCCTGGACTGCACCTGACAACCCGCGAACGAACTCCGTTACGTCCACTTGAGACACAGGCAGGTGACCCGATGCCCGACGACAGCCCGCCGCACGGCCTCCCCGCCGACATTGTCCGCGTCGACGAAGGACTGGTGTGCGGTGACGAGCAGCCCTACTTCCCCGCGCAACTCGGCGAACCGCAGTTCGCAGCCCACGACGCACACTGCCGCCACTACTACACCTTGCTGCCGCGGTTTCGTCGAGTCGTCACCGAGTGGATCGCCATCACCGTCGAAGCCACCTCCGACCATCTGCGCTTCCGCTGGGACGGCAACGACCTGATCGTCACCGACGACGACGCACTCCATGACGCCACCGATCCGACAAGCGGTCCCGCCCGCGAGCGCCTCCGCCCCGATGCTGACGGCCGGTACGCCTTCCCGACCTGGGAGTGGAACATACCCGACGTTGCCCTCGATTCCCTCGACGAGGACACCTGCGCGGCGTTGGCCCTCCTGACACACGACGCTCCGCAGCCAGTCGACGCCCTGATCCGCTACGTGACCAAGAACGCCCACCCCGCACCCGATCCGCAGACGCTACGGATCATCCGCCATCGCCATCGGACCACCGCGAATCCGCCCACCGCATCAGTCCGCGACACAGAATCCGAGGAGACTCACGATGAGTAGCGACTACGCCGGGATCCCCGCAGGATGCGACGTCACGCTGGCACGCCCGGGCGACGAGGCCGGCGTCCAACTGCTCGCCGACGGCGACTTCGCCCTCGTCCTGACCGATGCCTGGAACGACATGGTGGTCACCGTTGAGGGCACCCGGGCCGAACTGCTCGACTTCGTGCGGCGGACCCAGCAGGTGCTGGAAGAAGAGGGGGACCTCATCTTCCAGCCGCCGGCCGACTGGCCGTAGCCGCGATCAGGCACGCCGGCCGGTGCGGACGACCGCCGCCAGCACAGCACACCCGGGCCCTCGGGCGCCGGCTCCCGCGCCGCGTCACGCGAGCTGACAGGCGCCCGAGGATCCCGGGTGTGCTCCGGGAGGTCGGGTTCACCCGCACCTGACCCGGAGGCACGCCATGACCGCGACCACCGCCCAGAGCGCACCGTACGACTACACCGAATCCGCCTACGCCCGGGCGTGCCGGTTGATCGAAACCGAACTCGGCGGCCGCCGGCTCGCGCCGGAACCCCGAACCTGGCTCGACGACCTCGCCCGCACCCGGCGGCACAAGACCGCGTTCATCACCGCAGTCTGGAACACTTGCTTCCCCTCCGGTGTCGTGGAAGCCTGCCGGGTTGTCGAAGCCGTCTACCCCTACCTCGATGCCGACGGGCTCTGCACCGACGCCGCGCTCACCGCCGCCTGGAACATCCTCGAACCCGACGCCGGCACTTGGCCCGAGCAGCTGCAGGACGAGCGACGCCGCTTCACCGACAAGTGCGTAACCCGCGCGGTCGCCGAGGCGAACTCGGCGGTGGCCGACCATGCCTGAGAACCGATTGTGGCTCACCGCCTACGACTGGAGCCGCTCCTACGTGCTGCCCGAGTCGGTCGCCTGCAACATCCCTCACCGCGGCAGCCTCCTCGACTACGGCGCCTGGAACCTCGCGCGCGGTGTGCTCGTTGAGCTGTGCCGCGCGCTGCCCGCAACGCCGGTCTCGCTGCTCTACGACGAGCCCGTACAGCGCCGCAACCGCATGCGCGTCGCGATCCGGATCACCGCGCACGCCCGGCGTGCCGACGGGCAGGACGTGCGCGTGATCTACCGCAGCGAACGCACCGACGCCGAGCCATGGCTGGAGTTCTGGAGCGTCGCGGTCAACGGATTCATCCCCGCCTCCGGCCGGGACGTCCGACGGCCGTCACCGCCGTGGATCGCCCACATCGCCGCGCAAACGCTGCGCGCCGAACTCGGCCGGTGACCTCCGGCCTCAAGTGATCCGCGCCCTTGTTCCTCTCCGGAACGGGCGCTCGCACAACATCCGCCGTCGATTCACCAGCGACGTCGCCGACCTGCCAACGGCCGACCGCGCCGCCGCCACGTCCCTCCCACCCGCACCGTTCGTCCACTGTTCGCAGCGAGGTTTCCTGATGCCCGAACCGATTTTCCTGACCGACGAGAATCTCCTGGCCGCCATTCCCGCCCTGATCGGCTTCGTCCCCACCGACTCCCTCGTGATCGTCGTCGCAGTCGTGCATGCCGACGGCACTGTCCGCCTGGGTCGAATCACCCGATTCGACCTCGACCCGGCCATGCGGCTGCCCCGCGTGATCGTCGCGGACCTCAACCGCGCGCTGGGCGACCAGCCGGTCCAGCGCCTCATCGGCGCGGTCGTCCACGACGCCAGCGACACGACCGACCTGCCCTACCGATCTCAGCTTCACCAACTCGTTCACCAGCTGCACGAATCCGGTTTCACCAACACCGAGTTTGTACACGTGCCAGCCTTCACCGCTGGCGCTCCCTGGTCGTGCTACGACGTCGCCGACCACACCGACACCCTGCCCGACCCCGCCATCTCCCCGCTCACCGCCGAACGCGTACTCCAAGGCAACCGCGTCTACGGCAACCGCGACGCCTTCCTCGCCCAATTCGTTCCCACGCCCGCCGACGTCCGCGACAGCATCGCCACTCTGGCCGACCCGATCGCCGAGGACGTCCAGGCCGAGGAACTCGCCGGTGACTTCCCGCGGCTGCGACGGCGCCTGCAGCTGATCGACGATGCGGTCACCGCCGCCACCCACGGCCGGCTCCCCACCGACCAGCACGAGATCGCCGAGCTGATCGCTGCCCTGTCCAGCTTTCTCCTGCGCGACATCCACCTCATCCAGGACACCGAACAGCGATGCGGGGCGGCCCAGTCGCTGTGGCTGCACCTGTGGCGACACGCCTCCGACCGATACGCGCCCACGATGACCGCTCTGACCGCCGTCACCGCATTCCTGCGCAAGGACGGCAGCGTCGCCGGGCTCATCATCCAGCGCGGTCCGCGCCCCACGAAGCTCACCGGGCTGGTACACCGCTGGATGCGCGAGAGCGTCGACCTCGCCGCTATGCACACCGACATCGCGGACGTCGCACAGCAGCTGCGAGCAACTCTGACCACTTCAACCGAGAGCTGACACCTCTCCTCACCGTCGACGGATTCATCCCGACTTCCCGCCACGCGGCCCCTGCGCGCCGAACTCGGCCGCTGGTCTCCCCGGCCCGGTCCTCACCGACAGTCCGTGCTCGCTCTTCCCCGAAAGGACGATCGTCGATGCCGCTCACTCCCGCCAGCACCAGCGTCGTAGTCGCCAGCATCCCGGCGCTGCTCGGCTTCACTCCGGAGGACTCCCTGGTGCTGATCGCCACGCTCACAAAGGACCCCGGCTCGGCCAGCAGCGGCCCGCTCGCCCGAATCGACCTCGCCCACCTCGCCCACGATCCGGAAGGCTGCGCGCGGCACTTCAAGCGGCAGTGCGCCGATCTGCCCGTCCTCTGCGTGACCGGTGTCGTCGTCCGCAGCGTCGACGACGACACCGCCGGCGACGACGCGCTGCCGCTGCGCGCCGACGTCGACAACGTTATCGCGCGGCTGGCAAACCACGGATTCGCCGACGTCGACATCGTGCACGTGCCGGACATCACCGAAGGCGCGCGCTGGCGCTCCTACCACGACACCAACCGCACCGGCGTCCTGCCCGAGCCCGCAACCACCACCGCCGCAGCCGCCGCCGTGGCCGCCGGACACACCATCGCCACCAGCCGGGAAGACCTCGCGGCGCGATTCACCCCAGCCCCCAAGGCCCTCCGCACACGGCTGCACCCCCACATCGCCCACGCCGCCGAATCCGCCGCCATCGACGAATCCTGGCACCTGGCCGCGCACGTCCGGTTGAATCGCGCCGACGCCGCGATCCGCGCCGCCGCCCACGGCAAGCTGCCCACCGACGAGGCCGACATCATCGATCTCGTCGCGACCTTCGCCGTGCCCGCGTTCCGCGACGCCCTGCTCGCCCTACCCAGCCACACGGCGCGCCTGGCCGCCGAGAACCTAGTCCTGCACCTGTGGCGCCACAGCTGCGATCCCATCGCCGGCCAGCTCGCCACCGTCATCGCGATGTACGCCTACCTCCGTGGCGACGGAACCGTCGCGCGGATCGCGCTCGAGCACGCCGACCCCGAACAGCCCTTGGCGGGCCTGCTCTCGACCGTCCTCGCCCACGCAATCGCGCCGTCGAAGGTCCAGCACGTATTCCAGAAAGCCAGCGCCGATGCTCGCCGCACGCTGCTGAGCGAGCCCGCGACCGACCAGTCGTGACGCCCACCTCTGGTCGCTGTTCGCTCCGAGCGGCCGTGCCGTCAGTGCGAGGGCATCGGCCGGCAGTCACCGGCCCACCACACGGTGCGGAGTCGTCGTGGGTGGTGGCGTGACGGTGAGCCGGTGTCACCGGCGGTGGCCTCGCCCGGCTCGCCGGGTCGTGGATCGCCCGAAGGTAAGCACACCCCGGCCGGGGGCAGTGCGTCCCCGAAGCCCGGCCCGATCCGCCCGGGTGAACCAGCCCCCTCACCCAGACGATCTCCGATGCCGGTCGCGCGCAGGCTGGTTCACGCGCGGGCGGATGAGCCGGGCCGGGGACGTCGCCTGACGGCGACCCCCGGCCGCCGCGTGCTCAGGCTGCGCCGCGTTCCACACCCCAACGAGCACCAGGGAGACCACCATGGCCGGCGACACCACCATCACCATCATCGGCAACCTCACCGCCGACCCCGAACTCCGCTTCACCGAGGCCGGAACCCCGGTCGCGAACTTCACCGTCGCCTCCACCCCACGCATCTTCAACCGCGCCACCAGCGAATGGGAGGACAGCGAGGCACTGTTCATGCGCTGCACCATCTGGCAGCAGGCCGCCGAGAACGTCGCCGAGTCCCTGACCCGCGGCGCCCGCGTCGTCGTCCAGGGCCGCCTCAAGCAGCGCTCATTCCAGACCAAGGAAGGCGACAAGCGCACCGTGCTGGAGCTGACCGTCGACGAGATCGGCCCGTCGCTGCGCTACGCCACCACCACGGTCACCAAGAACGCGAAGAACGCCACCGCGAAGGCCAACTCGGACCGCGGCACCAGCACCCACACCGGCGCGGCCCCGGCCGACGACCCGTGGGGCCCGACCGCCGAGCGCGACATGGTCGGCGCGACCGCCGGCGGCGGGTTCAGCGACGAGCCGCCGTTCTGATGAGAGCCGGTGTCCGGCCGGACTTCCCCTCCGGCCGGGCACCACCACCCGGAAGGCCGGGGCCAGCCTGACGGCTGGCCCCGGCCTTTCCCATGCCACACCACCGCGCCCCGGAGGTCACTATGCCCGCCGCCCACAACACGACGTCCACCCGATCCGATGCGCCGACGAACAGCCGTGTCGCACCCGAGCGCCTACTCCGCGCCCTGGCCCGGAAATCACCCTTTAGGGTAGGAGAATCGTCCTACGCTCGGAACATGAGCAATCGTTACGGCGTCACGATCCCCGGGCTCGTCCTCGCCGGAGGCACCGGCTTCTACCTCGGCATCCAGCCCTTCGGCTACATCGGACTCCTCGTCACGCCCTTCACCGACCCCGCCGGCCTGCTCGCCCTCCCCGGCGCCGTCCTCTTCGGTGCACTCCTTGGGTGCGTCGTCGCCTACCTCAGCCGCAACCGCATCAAACCGAACCTCGCCCACCGCTACCGCCGCGGCGCCATCCTCGGCGCACTCACCCTGCCCGGCTACCTGTTCATCGGGCACTTCCCCGGCGCTGAGGAAGGCGGCACCGCCAGCCAGTGGGCGTTCGGGATCGCGTTCTGCTGCGGCATCGCCGCGATCATCGTCTACTACCAGCGCCGCAAGCGCGCCACCTTGGCCCGCCGAGCCCGGCGTCTCGCCCAGCAGCAGGCCGACCATCAGACCGCGCCGCGCTAACCGCGCCGACACCACGAGAAGAGGGGCGGTGGCACCTGACGGTGCCACCGCCCCTCTTCTCGTGCCCGGCGTGCCCAGCCAAATCAGTCTGCCGGAACATCCACCCCTGAATCTCGTTCGGACGGCTCGACCTGCTCGCCCGTGGGCGCCTCGACAGCCCGCTCATCATCCGAGGTTGCCGCGTCCACTTCCTCAGCGTGCGTGGACTCCGCGTCACTCCGCTGGCCGCCGACCTCCGACGCTGCCGCAGCATTACGCGACAACGCGGTAACCGCCTTCGCCGAGATCCCCAGCAGCGCCGCCGTCTCCGCCGCGCCGACATCCGCCGCGCGGATCTCCGCGACCGAGGTCGCCATCACCGCGCGCCACTCGCCGATCTCCATCTCCGCATCCGCGCGGACCTGCTCGGCCAACCGCTCAAACTCCGCGACCTTCGCCGCGCGCTGCCGGTCCAGCTCGGCCAGCTTCCGCTCCAGCTGCGCCCCCAGCGCGCCGATGCGGTCCTCACGCCGGCGCTCCACCGCCTCGATCGCCGTCACCGCCTCCGCGAACGGGCCCAGCGCCGCATCAACGCGCCGCTCGTTCTCGCGCTCGCGCTCCAGCTGCTCGGCGCGGCGGCGCCGCGCCGACTCCAGCCGCGCCAACGCCGCCGACGACCGACGTTTCCGCCTCGTCGTCCTACTTTGACGTTCAACCATGACGCACCTCCCGCGCGGGGAGGGCTGCGGTTCTACCGCCCAGCCTACCCGCCACAGCGATGCCATCGCGCGGGTTCGGCAGCGCAGCGCTCACGCCGCCAACGAGCCGATCGACGACATCGGCGGCGTTCACGACGACAGCCGGCGAGCGAGCAGAAGGGCGCGGTACCGCCGCAGCAGCCCCGAAGGGCCACGCCACCGCAGTGGCAAGCCGCAAAACTCGCGGCGGCCCGCTGACGCTCCGACTCAGGGACAAGCAAGCCCGCGGAACGCTACGACGAGCATACCCGCAGGCCACCACACCCGTGGCCGGCCACAGGGGGAACCGTTTCCGCTGGTCAGCCGCCTAGGTCCAGAGCACCGGCAGGACGCACCCGTGAGATGAATCGGTTGCGTCCGCGGGTGGTGGGTGGCCCCGAAATTGTATCGGTCGTCCCCCCAAATACAAGGGCACCCCAAAATATTTTTGACCGAAAAGCGTGGCCAAAAATATTTCGAGGCCCCACCCTTGCATTTGGGGCCCCTACTCCCTAGGTCAGGCATTAAGGGCAGGCCGGGGGCCTGCCCCGGTTGCTTCGGGGCCACCCACCACCCACTCAGCACATGGTCACCCCCACTTCGCCGACCAGCAGCACCACGGCGCCATGCAACCGCCGTCAGCACCCGCGTGACCACCCGAACACGAGCCGGACACCAAATCAAACAACGGACACCAAATAGTCCCACTGATTGTCTGAAATAGTCACATGAAAACCCTATTTCGAGTGGAATAGACGACAGCCGAGCGGTAATATTGACATCGCAAGGTGATCGGGACCGCAAACCCGAGAACCAAACTCATTCAACAAGCAAGGACAATTACTATGGTTGCGACCATTCACCGTAAGCACCTCCCCAGCATCACCCGCGCCGTGCAGGCGTTGCAGGCACAGCCCCCGCGCGTCCGGACCGCCCTCACCGAACTACGGGCCGCCTTCACCAACAGCGGCGAGAACCCGCCCGCGATCCTCGCCGCGTGCGCCACCCTGCTCAACACCGACGCCGCGATCAACGGTGACATCCTCGCCGCCGTGCGCACCGCTCACACCGAGTGGGACAGCTACGGCGAGACCGAACGCGAGCTGATCAACCTGTGCGTCTACAGCAGCGAGACCCGCCGGGCCGTCGCCGTGACCGAGGTCAACGACGTGACGGTGATGCTGCGCGAGGCCCCGCCGCGTATCGCCGACGCGCTCAACGGGTTGCGGTGGCTCAACGCCGCTACCGGCGGCAGCCAGCAGCACGCGTTCACCACGTGCGCCACGCTGCTCAAGAACCCCAGCGCCACGCACCCCGCCATCGTCGAAGCTATCCAGACCGCTCACACTCTCTGGCCCGGCCTCTCCGATGACCTGCGCACGCTCGTCCTGACGTGCGTGTACGCCAGCAAGGCCCGCGCCGAGCACGCGCGCGCCCGCACCGCCGCCCGCCAGCAGACCACCGAAACCACCTCCGGTGACATCCACCGGTGCGGCAACTGTGACGGCAATCTCGCCGGACTCCCCGAGATGCGGTACTGCTCCGATGCCTGCCGCCGGGAAGCCGAGTCCGCGCAGCGCCCCGTGCCCGGCGAGCACACCGTCACCGGAGAACCGGCCGAGCCTGCCGCAGCGGCCGAAGGCACCGCGCCGGTGACCACGCCCGCCGCCGAGCAGAAGCCGAAGACCAAGGCCACGAGCAGGGCGAAGGCCGGGCACGAGCCGATCGAAAAGAAGGCGGACGGCCGTTACGTCGTCGGCGAGGTGGAAGCCCAGTATGACGAGCAGTGGCGGCAGATTCAGCAGGCGATCCCGACCGCCGGTTTCGTCCGCAAGGACGAGCGCGCGGTGGACCTCTACGAGCAGGAGCGGCGGCGTCACGCCGACCTGGACGACAGCAGCGACGCCGCAACCGACCTGACCGGCTACGCCCTGTCCGACGAGGATTACGAGCGGCTTGCCTTGCTCCCGGTCGCGCCGGGCGGATTGTGCGTGGCGTGCAACCTCGAACGCACCCCCGCCGAACAGCGCACTCCGGGCACGGATGGGCGGTGCGAGGTGTGCCGGGACCGGGACATGCCGCCGCTCGTCACGTTCGCCCCGTCGCGCGAACTCGCCGCCGTCGCCTGACCACCCGCCACACGCGGGGGCACCTGGGACCGGGTGCCCCCGCCCCCTCAAACCAGGAGCCGCCACCGTGCGTACCTTCGCCGACATTCTCGCCGACATCGACCGCGAGTTAGCCGCCGCCGACATGATCCCGACCGACGAACCCGCCGCCGTCGCCGCGTTCCTGCGCGCGCTACTCGCGCGCGACACCAGGCCGCTCACGACCGCGAAGGGCGACACGGCCGAAGTCGTGCCTGCCGCCGCCATCCGCCGCGAGCTGGACAACCTCACGCAGTACGGCCAGCCCTAACGACCGTCCGCACACGACAGCGGCCGCCGATCTTACGATCGGCGGCCGCTTTGCTATGTCGGCACAGCCCGGGGACCGCGCAGGCGCCGGCAGACGGCGCCGGGGGCGCCTTAGTGCAGGCGTCGGCGCTCGATCCGAAAATCGGTCACCACCACCACGCCTCACCAACCCCACCCGCCTACCGCACCCCGCCCACCACCACACCCCACCCCGCACCTTCCCCACCGCCCACTCACCCCGCCGACCACGCCACCGCCCCCACCTCACCCAACCAACCCCTTACCACGCACACAGCACGTCTTGCAGACGTTCTGAATCAGGGTGCTATTGCATTCAATGCGAACTGCACACGCTGCGCGTTGTGCCGTTGACCTCGGGAAACGTCCAGCGAGGTGGAGCACCATGGCGTGGCTCCCGGTAGACGCTAGCCGAGTTGGACGGAACCGGCCAGCGCGGCCAGCGGACTCCTTCACCGGCTGCACCCGCCACTGGCACTATCGCATCCAGTGCGACATACTCGCATCAGATGCGAGTACGGATCGGAGCGATAAGCATGCGTAAACCGCCTTCGCCGGCTGGTTCGGCCGGCTTACATCTGGTCGCCGAGGTGCCGTTGCTGCACCCCGAGGAGCAGATGGTCGATGCCATGCTCGACGGCTGGCGCAACCAGCAGCTGGCTCGCAATCTGGCACCGACCACAGTCGACGGACAGATCCAGCGGGTGCGCCGCTTCTACGAGCAGGTCGACCAGTACCCGTGGCTGTGGACTTTGCAGCTGGTGGATGAGTGGTTCGCCGACAAACGAGCGGTCGAGCATCGCGCGACAAGCACGATCCGCGGCTACCAAAGTTCGCTGCGCGGGTTCTGCAACTTCATCTCCTCCCCGGACTACGGGCGGGCCCAGGAATGCGAACAACGGTTCGGTACACATCCGGTACAGGTCATCACCGAAGCGAACTCGGCGACGCACACCGAGGAGTCGGAGACCAATCCGCGCAAGCGGGCGTTCACCAGGACCGAGCTGCAGATGCTGTTCGACTACGGCGACGACGAGGTCGCGCGAAAGCGGGCGCAGGGCCGCAAGGGCTGGATTTCGGCCTTCCGCGACGTGACGATGTTCAAGGTCGACTACGGCTTCGGGCTGCGCCGCAACGAGTTGCGGATGCTCGACGTGGCGGACTTCAGTTCCAACCCTGAGGCGCCAGAGTTCGGCGACTTCGGCGTCTGCCAGGTTCGGTATGGCAAGGCGCGCAAGGGTGCACCACCGAAGCGGCGCAGCGTGTTGTGCGTATGGCCGTGGGTATCCGAGATTCTCGAACAGTGGTTCACCGAGATACGGCCGCTGTTCGGCATCGACCGAAGCCCTGCAGTGTGGCCGTCTGAGCGCCAAGCACGAGTCTGCGCCTGGCAGACCCATCATCGCTTCGCGACCTACCGGCAAGAACTGGGACTACCACCGGAGCTGGATCTTCATTCGTTGCGCCGCTCCTACATCACGCACCTGATTGAAGACGGCTTCGACGCACGGTTCGTCCAAGATCAGGTCGGTCACGACTATGCCAGTACAACATCGATCTACACCTGCGTGTCCTCGGACTACCGCATCCGCACCCTGCGCCGAGCGCTCGACACCACGCTTGCCGATGCCTTACGCGACCCCGATGACCGAGGAGAGGCACGTCGATGATGGCCCCCAAACGTTCCGTCGGCTACACCTGGCGGCTGCGGGAGGTGATGGCTCAGCACGGGATGTTCCAGACCACGGACTTGGTGGAGCCGCTGCGCGAACGCGATATCGACCTCTCCCCCTCGCAGGTGCATCGGCTGGTCACCGGCGTCCCGGAGCGACTGTCGCTGCACGTCCTTGCCGCGTTGTGCGACATCTTCGGCACAGATCCGGGCGAGTTGATCGACACGACCGCAGAGAACGTCGGTGTCCGCAGCGCTGCGGCTGGTGACCGTCCGGCGCCCGCTGACATCGCCGGGTTGCGACCGAAACGCGCCCGGATCACTCCCGCTGAATGAGCGCACGCAGTCACGAACGGCCGTTGGTGTGCGCACGCTGCCGGCGTCCGGTCTGCTCCGACAAGGCCAAGCTAGACGGTGATGACCGGCTCCGTGTCCGTCAATGGAACTGGCCAGGAGGACCCGTATGTGTGGCCTGTTTCCAGCAGGCTGTCAACACTCGAGGGACGTGCGCTGGCTGTGGTGTTCTTCGGCTGTTGCCGGGGCTGTCGTCTACGAACGACGCCTTGTGCACCGACTGCGCCGGCGGTCTCGGCGACTTCACGTGCGCACGCTGCGGTCAGGAAGAGCCGCCTTATCGAGTCGGCGCGTGCGCGCGCTGTGTTCTCACCGACCGCCTGGCCGAGCTGCTGGGCGAAGGCAGCGGTCACGTGCGCACCGAACTACAGCCGCTGTTCGATCTGATCCGAGGTATGGACTGGCCCAACAGCCGTCTTACGTGGCTGCGTCGCCAGGCGCCCGCACGCATCCTGACCGCGCTCGCTCGCGGCGACGCACCGCTCACTCACGAGGGACTGGGCCGGCTTCAGCCGTGGCGGTCAGCGATCTACGTTCGCGACCTGCTCGTCACATGTGGGACTTTGCCGCCCATCGACCGCTTCCTACTGCTGTTCGAGCAGTGGGTTCCCGGTTGGCTGACCTCCGTGGAGGACGTCGGCCACCGGGCTTTGCTGACTCGCTACACCACCTGGCATGTACTGCGACGCCTGCGCCAAGGCCTGCCGGTCAGCTCCTACCGGGCCAACATGGCCCGCTACCGGCTGCGGGCCGCGGCACGATTCCTGTCTTATCTGGCAGAGCGAGGCCGCCAGATAGGACAGAGCACGCAAGCCGACATCGACCAGTGGTTCGCGCGTCAACCCCAGAACCTCCGCCGAGCCACAACCGAGTTCCTGCAATGGTCTCAACGGCAACGCGAACTTCCCCGGCTGCACGTGCCTACCGGATCATCACGGCGCACCACTGTCCGACTGGGACAACACGAGCGCGTCGCGTTTGTCCGGCGCGTCCTCACCGACACAAGCATCCCGCTCACCGACCGAGTCTTGGCACTGCTGATCCTTCTCTACGCTCAGCCACTCACCCGCATCGCGGCCCTCACCCTCGACGACGTCCTCTCCGAGGACGATCAGGTGTTCATCCAGTTGGGTAGTCCTGCGACACCGGTGCCTGAACCGTTCGCCGGCCTGCTCGTCGAGTACGTGAAGACACGCCGCAACCTGAACACCGCGGCCAATGCCCGCAACCGGTATCTCTTTCCAGGCCGCCGCGCGGGGCAGGCGCTCCACACGACATCGATGCGCTTACGCATGCGCAACCTCGGTCTGCCCGGGGTTGACGGACGCACTGCAGCCATCCGGCACCTCCTTCGGCAAGCACCGGCGTCGGTCGTCGCCGACATGCTGGGATACAGCGTCACCTCCGCCACGCAGATCGCCGCCGAAGCCGGCGCGCCCTGGCAACGCTATCCCGCAGGCGCCCGGGCGGCCCGCCGCGCTCCCCGCCTCACCAAGTAATACCCGGCGGCCAGCGGAATCTCGCCTCCAACTCGGACCCGGGAATTCCACACTCAAGAACCTCTCCCACTACCAGTAACCGGGTGGGCGGCTCCGCCTTTTCGGCGTAGTCTGGTGTGGACATGATGGGCTTGCGGAAGCTGAGCCCTGGTGGTCATGAGTACCTCACGAACACGGTGGCGTGCGCCGATCGCAGCCGTGAGCTCGCGCCCGGCGAGTTGTTAAGTGACTACTACCTCTCCCGTGGTTACCCGGCAGGCCAATGGTTTGGCGCCGGAGCAGAGCACTTAGGGCTCTCCGGCGCAGTCACCCCTGCCCAGATGAACGCCCTGTTCGGCGAAGGCCGGCACCCGAACGCCGACGCCATCGAAGCCGAGATCATCGCCGACGGCGCCACCGGCGCCGAGGCCCTGAAGGCGACCCGGTTGGGCCGGCGTTTCCCGCAGTACTCTGCACTGGATCACCTGCGCTCCCAGGTGTCGCAGGCGTACAAAGACCACAACCGCCAGCTCGGCCGCCCGATCGGCGCGCCGATCTCCGCGGCCACACGCGCCGAGATCCGCCGTGGCGTCCAGATCCAGGCCTACCGCACAGCCCATGACGGCAACGCACCCGCCGGCGACACAGAGCTGAACGGATGGCTGGCCGAGCAGAAACGCAACCTCAAGTCCGCGGTGTCCGGGTACGAGGCCGTGTTCAGCTACGACAAGACCCTCTCCATCGCGTGGGCAATGGCGCCACCGGCCGGGCGAAAGCGCATTGTCGATATGGCTCGCCAAGCCGCGCTGGACACCGTGTCCTACATGGAACGCAACATCGCCTACACCCGCCGCGGGAACATGGGCGAGGCTCAAGTCGACGTCAACGGGATCACTGCGGCGATGTTCGAGCACTGGGATTCCCGCGCCGCCGACCCGCACCTGCACTTCCACGTCCTGATCTCCTCGAAGGTGCAACGCAGCGACGACGGCGAATGGACCGCGCTCGACGGGCGCACTATGTTCGCCGCGACCGTCGCCGCGTCGGAGTACTTCGACAACCGCCTGCGCGACCTGTTCCGCGAACAGGGCGCGTCCTGGGTACAGCGCGGCGCCGAAGGCGTAGACATGAAACGCCCGGTCTGGCAGCTCGAAGCTGTCCCGGTCGAGCTGGTGAAACTGTTCTCCCAGCGTCATCGCCAGTTCGAAGCCGCCCGGGCCAAGCGCATCGTCGAGTTCCGAGCCAAGCACGGAAGAGAGCCGACGCCGAAAGACATCTTCGCCATCGACCGCGCCGCCCAGTACGACAACCGCCCCGGCAAACAACCTGCCAAGACGTTGCCGGAACATCTCAAGGCGTGGCGCGAGCACGCGTTGACCCTGGTGCCGGCCAAGGTGCTGGACACCCTTGCCGACCGCGTGTTCCTCGGCGGACGCACGGAGCCAGACGCGTTCGACATCGCGAAACTCGCCCAGGTGACGCGGGAGGTGGTGTCGGACAACTACGCGCACTTCTCCTGGTGGAACCTCGCCGCCGAAGCCCACCGTCAGACCGCGCACCTGAAGGTGCCAGTCGACAAGCGCGAGCAGCTCGTCGACGACGTTGTCGACACCATCCTCGCCCAGCCCGACACCCTCGCCCTCGTCGGCCCGACCGCGGTGAATGAGCCGGCGTCGCTGCGCCGGCGGGACGGCGAGTCGGTGTTCGTGGAGCACCACTCGACCCGCTACACCACCAGCGCCACTCTGGCCGCCGAGGGCGATCTGGTCGCGTGGGCGCGCCGCGGAGGCGGGCACCGGCTGCGCGCTGACACTGTGGAGAAGGCTCTCGCCGGTCAGGGGTTGAACGCCGGGCAGGCGGAGATGGTGCGCCAGTTCGCCCGCTCTGGCCGTCGACTGCAGCTCGCTTTGGCGCCGGCCGGGGCCGGGAAGACGTCGGCGATGAAGGTCCTGGCGACCGCGTGGCGGCGTACCGGGCACCGCGTTTACGCCTTCGGCCCGTCCGCGCGTGCGGCGCAGGAGCTGGGCGCGTCGATCGGGGCGAAGCCCCACACGCTGCACCAGCTGACCACCGCACTGCGGTTCGGATTCGCCCGCCGCGCGTTCCCGATGGAGGCCGGGGACCTGGTGATCGTCGACGAGACGGCGATGGCCGGCACCCATACCCTGCACAAGGTGGTCAAGTACGCGCTGACCAACGGTGCGGACGTGCGGCTGATCGGGGACGACGCGCAGCTGGCCGCGGTCGAAGCCGGTGGCGCGATCCGGCTGATCGCCCACGACGTCGGCGCCGTCCGGTTCCGGGAGATCGTGCGGTTCCGCGGCGCCGACCGCGAGGCCCAGGCCGCGGCGTCGCTGCAGATCCGAGCGGCGAACCCGAAGGGGCTCGAGTACTACTTCGAGTCGGGCCGGGTCAGCGACGGGTCGCTGGAGACGATGCGCGACGCCGCCCGCTCGCACTGGCAGGCAGATCTCGACGCCGGCGTGCAGTCGCTGCTGATCGTGCCGACCAACGAGGACACCGTCGCCCTGAACATCGACGCCCGCGAACGGCGCCTGGCCCGGGGCTTGGTCGACCGGGGCCGCGAGGTGGAGCTGCACGACGCCACCACCGCCAGTGTCGGAGACTGGGTCGTCACCCGACACAACCAGCGCCTGCTGTCGCTGTTCGGCGGGCGCGACTTCGTCAAGAACGGCGACGTCTGGACCATCACCGAAGTGCACCGCTCCGGCAAAATCACCGTCCAGCACCGGGTGCACAAGGCCGCCATCACACTGCCGGCCGGGTACGTCCAAGCCCACGTCGAGCTCGCCTACGCCGCCACCATCAACCGAGTCCAGGGCATGACCAGCACCGGCAACGCCCACCTGCTGGTGCCGCCGACGATGACCCGCGAGCAGTTCTACCCCGGCGTCACCCGCGCCATGCTGGGCAACTTCCTCTATGTCGTCACCCATCACCACGTCATCGACCAGCACCGTGAAACACCAGAACCGGTGTCTCCGGAGTCGGTGTTGACCGGGGTGCTGAATCACTCCGGTGCCGAGGTTTCGGCGACCGAGACGCTGCGAGCGGCACAGGACGAGTCGGTGTCGATGGGCACGCTGGTGCTGCGCTACAACTACACCGCCACCTACCGTGACGAGGACCGCTACCGCACCATCCTCGCCCACCGGGCGCCGTCCACGCTCGATCTCGAGAGTGAGCCGGCACTCATTCAGACTCTCCGCAACGCCCACGACCTCGGCTGGGAACCCGATCCCCTCCTCGCCACCGTCATGCGCTGGCGCCAATCCCTGGACGAGGCCGACAACCCCGGCGCGGCCCTGCAAGCCCGGATCCAGAAACACCTCGAACGTCGTCAGCCGCCCTCTGCCACCGGGCCACCGCAGCCGGCCGACGTGACGCACTGGCGGGGCATCGTCGATGCGATCGCGCCGCACATCGCCGTCGAAGACACGGAATGGGAGAAAATCTGGGCCCGCGCCGCCGGTGCGCTGGCGCTCGGGTTCGACGTCGACGCCGCGCTGACCGTCGTCGCCCATCAGCTCGCCGCGCGCCCAGCGGTGCCGGATCCCATGCCGGATGACCGGTACGCCGACGCCGCTCTGGCCGCCGAGCTGCAGCGCCGCGGTGAGCGGGGAGAGGCCCATCAGCGGGCCGTTCCGTGGCTGGCCCGCCCTGACTTCGCCCACGTGCGTCACCATCCCGGGCACGCCCAGTACCTGCACGAGATGAACCTCGCGATCGCCGACCGCGTCGAGCACCTGCGTGCCGCGGTGATCCGCGAACAGCCGGGATGGGTCTCGGGGCTCGGGCCGCGGCCGGACAATCCGATCGCGGCTGAGGACTGGGACGACCTGGTCGGGCTCGTCGCCGCCTACCGCGAGACCTTCCGTATCGAGGGCGACGCGCCACTAGGTGAGGATCCCGATAGTCACGGCGCGAGGGCGCACGCCTGGCGCACCCTGAGCGAGCGCTGGGACACCTTCGGGCAGACGCCAGCGTCCGCCTCATCCGCACCCACGAAGCCACGATCGACGGCTCACACCACCGAGCTGGACGACGTGTTCTCCGAGTTCGATCACGCCGAGGACCGCGTCGCACTCGAGCCGTTGAACGTGCTGGTGCGCCGCTACGAGCTGCTGGCTCGCGACGGTGACGAGGACCGCTACCTCGACGTCCTGGCCCGCTACGTCCCGGGCGCGGTCAATGCCGGTGCCGAGCCCGCCGCGCTGGCGGCGCTGGCGCGCGCCCAGGACCGAGGGTGGCAGGCCGAGCGTCTCGTCCGTGACCTGGTCGACGACCGCGGATTCAGTTGGGCGGACGACCCGGCTGCGGTGCTCGCCAACCGCATCAACGGCCACCTCGGAACCCACGATGCGCCTGCCCGGATCGCCCCGGCGACCGACGAGCAGATCGACCGCTGGCGGCAAATCGTCGCCTCGCGCCTGCCCGACGCCGTCGTGACCGAGGAGCGTTGGGGCATCGTGTGGCGCCACGCCGCCGGCGGAGCCACCCGCGGACTCGACCCCGACACCGCTCTCACCGACGCCGCCCGCCATGTCGCGGCGACGACAACCGGCGCCGAGAACACCGCCCCGCGGACGATCGGGGTCGCGCTGGTGAGCGCCCTTGTCCGCCAGCACGACGCCGGCGCCGGACACCACTCCGCGCTGCCCTGGCAGGCCCAACCCGATCTCGCACACGCAGCGAACTACCACGGTCCGCTGGAAAGACTGGCGACCATGAACGCGGAGATCACCGCACGAACCGACCAGCTGCGCGACCAGGTCGTACGGGAGCAACCGGCGTGGCTTGCACGTTTTGGTGCACGCCCCGAGGATGCCGCACTTGCGCGGCAGTGGGATCAGGTTGTCCGGCTGGCTGCGGCGTACCGTGAAACCTACGGCATCACCAGCACCGATGCTGCCTCCCCGATCGGCAACCCATCGCCCGGCAACGACCTTCGTGCCGACGCCTGGCGAGACATCACCCGGCAATGGAGGCACCTGATGACCACACCTGACCGCGAAGACGCCGCATCGGACGTCATGCTGACCCGGGAGTCCCAGCGCGACGCCGCCGACGACTACGCCGCCCGGTTCTTCGCCGGCCTCGCCGCCGAAAAGGCACAGGAAGAAGAAGCCGAGGCGGACACCGCCACAGCCGCACGTCGCACCGAACTGGAAGAAGAACTCGTCGACGGCCACGAGCACGGCTACGGCGAAAGCTCACACCGCGGACTCACCTACTGAACCGGTGGCAGACGAGCTCCGGCGAAGGCAACCATGAATCGTGCACGTGGCCGTCTTCGCCGGACGTCGTTGCCCTGTCTTTGTGCCCGGCCGCGCTGTGTCAGCGTCTCCACCTGGCCGTCTCTACTTCTTCGTGGCCGCGACCTTCTTGCGCGGCGCCCGCTTGCGCGCAGCAGGGCGGGTTCGTCGACGACGATGGGCTGACCGTCGTTCGCCTCGAACGCCTCGATGATCTCGGAGGAGAGACGGCCACGCTCAGACACGGTGTAGCCGTTGGCGTTGGCCCACTGCCGGATCTGACGTGACCGTTCACGGTCCGCGGCCGCGGTGCCGGGCTTCTTCGCCTGAGCCGACTCACCCGCCGCCAACCGCACCTTCCGGCCGCCGATCCGTCGCCCCGCGGCGACATAGCGGGCAAGTCCATCGCGTAGCGCGGCGGCGTTGTCGTCGGACAGGTCGATCTCGTAGCTCACCCTGTCCAGGCTGAACGGGACCGTCTGGTTGGCCACGCCACCGTCGATGTCGTCGACCATCTCCACGAGAACTTTCTGCGCCATAACGGCAAAACCTCCAGTGACTCCGGCTGTCAATGAGATGTGCCGGACGGCGTCACTATAACTCATTACTGCCGGGCTACGCGGCGGTTGTCATATCGTTTCCGGATGTTCCGATCGCCTGGAGGATCTTCCGTCGCCAGCGAAGGGCGAACTTCACGCAGTTGTTGCATCGACGGTGGCCGTGGCATTCCGCTAACGGCGGTTCCCACCGCGCAGCGAACGACCAAGCCAGCGAGTCGCTACTGACGATGCTGTCCGCATACCGAGCCAGGCCCAAAGTTTTCGCGCCGAAGGCATGCAGTCGATAGCCGCGCTGGGCGAGTGAACGCACGACACCTTCGACTTCTGCGGTGTGCTGACGCCGGCAAATACTTCCGACTCCCACCAGGGAAACCGCGGTGAGGTCGACTCCGCGTTGCTCGTAGCGGTCGGCGCAGCGGTGATAGTCCTCGATGGACTGGCCCTGTAAGACCGGGATGAACGGCAGTTCGGAGTCGAGGGATCGCAGCTGCAGGTAGTTGCTGATCGTGAGTTCCTGGTGCTGTGCGACATCGAGTCCTGTGCGCGCGAGGATCGCGTCTTCGCACATGTGGTCTTGCGGCGCAGCCCAGAGCAGGCGACCGATCTCGTCGCGGTAGCGGCGAATCCGCGCCGCGTACTCTCGCGGGCTGGGACCGCACGCCCACGTTCCACACCGGGAAAGCTGACTGAAGCCGCCGGAGTCGCACGCCCAGTCGCACGACGCGACCGGCAGCGTCTTGTACCGGCGCAGCGTGCGGTCGGACACGAACAACGGCACATCCAGCAGCCCCAGCCAGTGCGGCCGATGCGTCCCGAGCAGAAACCTCATGACCGGCGACGGACAAGAGCGGTCACGATCGTTCCGACGACGACGCCATACGTCTTACCCAGCAGGTGACCTGGCGTCAGCGCGAGGGAGGCGAACGCGATCGCCGGGAACAGCAACGAGTCGACGGCGACACCCACGATGCCGCTGCAGAGCACCGCAACGACAACACCCCGCCGCCGGACGATGGCGGAGTACACGGCCGCGTCGAGCACTTCGCTGACCGCGAAGGACACCGCCGACGCCGTCGCGACGGCCGGTCCGGCAACCACGTAGGACAGCGCCGTGCCGACAGCAATAGCCACTAGTGAGATCCGTAGCCCGGCGAGGCGTTGCACCCAGTCCCGGACCACGAGAACCGGACCCGCCACGTACACCGCGGCCGCAGCGTGCAAGCCGAACCCGACGCCAACAGAGCCGACGTGCTCGGCTAGCCAGTTCGCGCCGACGACGCACGCGACGTACAGCGCGATCACCGGCACACGCACAAACCCGGTACCCGCTCCGCGCCTGCGCGACCGGCGCCGAGAGTAGGTCATCACGGCCCGCTGGGCGTGGCTTGCCGGCCGTCGACACCGGCCTCTGCCACTGCCCGTGCCTGCCGTTGTCGGTGTTCCACAGTGAAGCGATCAGGGCGAGCCGGTGCGCCCGCGGTCTTGTGACCGTCGGATCGGCAGCGTTGATGAACCCACTCGGTGGCCATCCGCTCGGCGAAGCCGGGCCGCCAATGGTCATGCCAGTACTGCGCATCCCGCGCGGTGGCCTTCTTGCCCAGGTGGGCTTCGCGCCAGGTGTAGGTGAGGGTGGCCAGTTCGGCGACCAGGCCGGGATGCTCCAGCCAGCAGTCGGGGATGGCGACCGCGCGAGTCCCGGGATTGCCGACGTAAGTCTCGTTGTAGTACTGCACAAAGTGCGCGATCGTGAACAGCGGCGTTTCCGCGCGGTGCTCCGTGTCCTCGGCCGCGCCCGGCGGCAAGAACATCAGCCATCGCGCCAGCCGCGGATCGCTCTCCGGCTCCTCGGTCAGCTCCGCGAGCTTCCTCGCCACCTGCTCGATCTGCCGCCCCAGGACCTCGGCCACGGTTTCCAGACCGGCGACCACCTCGTTGAGCTCGTCCAGCGACCGCGGCTCGAGTTCCTCGTGACCGTCTGTTCGCCGCTCGTCGTCGCCGTCGGCGTCTTCCGGACGTGCGGCGATGTCGTCGTCGTTCATCGCAGATCACCGCCACCGGGCAGCAGCAGCGGATAGCCGTCGGGCGTGATCGCGGCCCGCCCGGAACGGATCGCGGCGACGTCGGCCTGCAGCTGGGGCCAGTCCGGGCGTTGTTCGACATCAACGGTGCGGCCGAGGATCGGTCGAAGGTTGCCGTGCAGGATCAGTACCCGGCCGCGGTCGAGGGTGCGGATGTCCCCGGCGCGCAGCGTCGGGACGGTTTCCTCGCCGCTGGCGCCGCGTCCGACGCTGAACAGCCCGTCGCTGTGGTGCTGATGAGTGCGACGACGGTGCTGCCCGGACAGCGTCGACAGCCACTCCAGCGTCTTGTCGTCCTTCAGCCCCGGGAACGCGGTCAGGGTAAGAGTGTTGTCGATCAGCTGCAGCCGGCCCGGTTCGCCGTAGAGCTCGTCCAGCTGGGAGCGCGACTGCGCGGACCAGTGGATCAGCACGCCGCGGCCGGCGGAGTCGGCGATGATCGCCGGCAGCCGCGGCACCGGCGTCCCGGCGAACAGCTCGTCCAGGATCGCGGTCGTCGGTGGCTCCAGCCGGCGGCGTTCGTGACGCAGCGCGGTGTCCTGGGCGGTGGTGAGGATCTGCTCGACCAGCGCGGTCAGCACCGGTCGCGCCTGCGGGGCCTGGTGCTCCCCGGCGATGATGAACAGGCTGCCGCGGCGGTTCAGGAACTCGTCGATGTCCAGATCCTCGGCCGGGCTCGGGGTGGCGAAGTAGCGGATGGCGGGGTTCATGAACGGCTCGATCGCGCGCCGCACGCTCATCCAGACTGCGTCGGAGGTCTCGGCGACCATCCCGATCTCCGACTCCAGGTTCTGCGCCAGCTGCGGATACTGCTGCTCCAGCAGTTCGACGGGTTCCCGGTCGGCGGGTTTGGCGATCGACCACCGCACGAGATGATCGACGGTGCGGTGGTGGGTGGCGGCGGCGAGCAGGTAGGCCTGCATGACGATCGTGGCCCGGCCGCGGAACACCGCGTCGTTGCCGCCGACGTTCTCCAGCCCGAGCGACGAAGCTTCGATCAGCGTCTCCGCCCGCCGCAGCGCGACTGCGGGGTCGGCGCAGCCGGTGACCGGCGACCAACGAGCGTGGGCCGGCCAGGACAGCGTGCCGGTCGCGTCGATCACCAGCACCGGCCCAGCACTGGGGCGGCGGGTGCGGGCCAGCAGGCACCACTCGGCGAGGTCATTTTTCGTTGTCGACGCCACCAGCGCGCCCGGGGCGGCGAGGACCTTGTGCACCAGGTCGGTGCGGCTCTTGCCCGAGCGGGTCGGCGCGATCGTCCCCGTCGGGGTCTCCAGCGAGGTGACCAGCTGCTGGCGTCGGGGCCCTTGGTGCAGCGGGACCGCGATCTGCTCAACGGGTGCGGTACGACGTTGCTCGTCGGTAAGGTCACCGCGGGTCCACATCGCGGTCTTGCGTGCGGCTGTGACCGACAGGGTCTTGGCCATCTCACGGCGGGTGGCGTGGCCTGAATCGGTCGGGGCCACCCGTCGCCAGACCGGGATCGCGGCGCCGACGGTCAGGCCGGCGGTGAGCATGGTGATCGTGGTGAACCAGATATAGAACGCCAGCTGGTGATCGCTGACCGCGCCCGACCACGGGACCGGCAGGCGCGGTCCTGGGTCAGCGGCGTGGAAGACGACCGTGAGGGCGAAGCCCGCCCACGTGGTGATCGGGGGCCATGTCCACGTGCCGGAGAAGAATCCGGTCACCAGAACGGCCGCGGCGACGACGGTCACGCCGAGCGCGCACAGGACGGCCAGGGCGGCGACCGCGAGGCCCATCAGGGCGACGTCGCGGTCCAAATTGAGGGTGTCGGTGCGTGTGCGCGGCATTGGCCGCTCCTCCCGGACAGCGGGAGAGCGGCACCACGGCGACGGTCATCGGAGTGGGCTCCCTCCCGGTGGCGGGGAGGGCGAACTGGGGCCGGCGATCCGGCGGATCGCGACGATCTTCAAGGTCCACGCGGAGAGGGACTCGAGGATGACGCCGGTGTCGCTGTCGTAGGCGTCGACGATCAGACCGTGCCCGGCGTACATCCCGACATGCCGCGGTACCTGCGCGCTGCCGAGCGCCCCGGGGATGAACAACAGGTCACCGGGTTCGGCCTGTTGGATCGAAGCGACGGCGTGGCCGGCGTGGACCTGACTGACGGTGCCAGCCGGGATCCCTACTCCGGCGGCGGCCCAGGAGGCGAGCATCAGCCCGGAGCAGTCGTAGGCGTCCGGGCCTTTCGCACCCCAGACGTAGGGTTTGCCGAGCTGGCCCAGGGCGAAGCCGACCGCGGCGCGCTGGCGGACATCGTCCGGCAGCGTGAACCCCGGCGGAAGCTTCGTCGGGTCGACCTGGCCCGGGTCGCGGGGAACGTCGGAGCCACCCTGGTCGGGGCACAGCGTCTTCGCCTGCACGACGTGCGTACTACCGTCCGGGGGCGGGGGCGGGGCGGGGTTGTCGGGGCCGGTCCAGAAACGATCCACGATCGCAGCGGCAGTGGGTTCGCGTGGGGCGTAGCGGTCCGGGAAGCCGCTGCGCTGGACCGCCTGCTCCGCCCGCCCCGGCGGCATGGTGTCCCAGCCGGGCAGGGCGATGAGGGCGTCGAGGAACTTGCCGGTGGCGTAGACGGGGTTGAGGATCTGCCCGCGGGTGCCCCAGCCTTGGCTCGGGCGTTGCTGGAAAACCCCGATCGAGTCGCGGTCGCCGTAGTCGAGGTTGCGCAGCCCGGACTCGACCATGGCGGTGGCGATCGCGAGAACTGCGGCCCGCCGTGGCAGGCGGCGTTGCTGGACGACGTCGACGATGGTGCGGGCGATGTCCATCTCGTCGGCGCCCAGCTGCTGCCGGTCGACGACGATCGACCCGCCGCCCGGACCGCCCTGCTCGCAGCCGCTCAGCTGCACGACCGTCGCGGTCGCGGCCGGGACAACGACGAGCGCCAGCGCGAGGATCGGCAGCATCACCAGCCCGACCAGCGCACCCGTCACGCCGGCTAGCAATCCGCTTGCCTTCACGGCGACACCGCCGGCGACTGACCGTCGGGCAGCCGATGTGGTTTCCGGACCAGCTGGGTGTTGGTGTCGAAGATCTGCCGCTCGATCCGGCTGAGCACCGTCTGCACCTTGAGGCCGGTTCGGTTCTCGATCTTCCACAGCGCTCGGCCCTGGCGGTCGTTTGCCCATCCGGTTGTGGCCTCGTGCTCTTTCTCCGAGAGAGCAAGGACATCGGCCAATTCGCTCGCGACGCGCGTGGACTGTCCAAGAAGGATCCGGATCGAGCAGAGGGCGAGCAGGTCGCGGGCGATGGCGACCTCTTGGGAGCCGGTGGCGCCGACGGAGAGGAAGTCGCCGGGTTTGTGGCTGACCAGCACCTGGATCTTGCGTTCCACGCGCGAGAGCCGTAGTTCGCTGTCGACGGCCTGCACTGCGCGCAGCCCGAGCCGGAGTTGGCGCCAGATCTCGTCGCGGACGACGATCCGCAGCTCCCCGTCCTCCTGCAGATCCGTGGCCAGCGACGACCACGAGCCCAGGCAGGTCAACGCGACAGCGATCGCCTGGTCGCCGCGGGTGCGTAACCGCGAGAGATCGAGGCTCTGGATCGGAGCGTCCCAGTCGACGGTGAAGTTCGTGGCCGCGTCGAAAAGCCCGGCCAGCGGGCCGCTGATCAGGTTGGCCAGCGCGTCGGTGATCGAGCGGAGATGGTCGAGGAATTGGCGGCGGCCGGCGAAGCGCAGTTCCTGCCACAGCTGCTCATCCGGATTAGACAGCGACCGATGAACGTCAGGGATGGTGATGGGCTTGAGCCGGGTGTAGCCATCGCTGATGCCAAGCAGCTGCCGCAGCACCGCCGAGAGCGCGGCTTCGTCGGTGACGGTGGGCCGGTAGCCCTGGGCTTCGGCTAGTGCCACCAGCAGCTGCACCCACCGGCCCAGCACCCCGTCGAGCTCGTCGCGTTGCCGCTCGATCGACCAGGTGTCCCAGCGTGCGGCCAGGGGGCCGAGGTCGAGGGCGTTGAGGCGGGCGGTGCTGCCACGGCCGAGCATGATCGGCGTGACGCCCAGGGCGTGCAGCAGCGGGGTGTATTCGCCTTTGACGTCGCCGGAGATGAGGGTGCGGACGCCGGTGAGCATCATCCGCAGCAGGAACGCCACCACGGTGGAGGACTTGCCGCGGCCGGGTTCGCCGAACAGGACCATGTTGGGGTTGGTGCAGATCGAGCGCAGGACGAACTCGACCGGGTGCAGGTAGAACGCGCCGCCGGAGTGGACGTCGTAGCCCATCCGCGCCCCGACCGCCGGCAGCGGGCTCGCCGCCAGCAACGGGAACAACCCGCCGAGCACGTGGGTGCCGGCCTGATAGACCTGCAGCGGCGCCGGCACCGGCGACCACCCGTACCCGGGGCGAGCGAACCCGCGCTGCGGTGCTGCACGCCGGTTCACGCGGGCGGTACGGCTGTCCGCACGTCGTTGCCCTGTCGGTCGCGTGCCGAGTGCGGGCCCGAAGGTGGCGAGCAGTTCCGCGGCGGTCCGCTCGTCGGTGCGGCGGCTCATGAGGCACCGCCGCGCAGCCGGGGCAGGCCGACACCGACGGGCAGGACTGCGGCGACGAACCCGGCGTCCTGGGCCAGTTCCATTCGCAGCAGCTGGAAGCGGCCGGCGATGTCGTTCTCCAGCTTGGCCGCGTGGTCCTCGACATTCCACACATCCGGGATCGTGACCGCCGCGGCGACGGCGAAGCGGACGATCCCGTGCCCGGCTGCGACCGCGTGCTCTTGTGCCCGCGCCCCGCCCGCCTCACGGGCCTCGGCGGCGCCGGAGTTGAACCCCTTCGAGGACTTCCAGTCCCGCACCACCCCGGTGCGGAACCGCAGGCGGCGCACCGCCTTGCGGGACCGGTGCTGGGACAGGGTCTCGTAGTGGATGGCGAGGCTGCGGCGCTCGCCGGCGGTCTTGACCGCCAGCAGCCCACCCAGTGACCCGAACACCGTCCCGGCCTCGGGCATCAGCACCGAGTAGGACACGGTCGCGAAGCCGTCGTGGTAGTACGCCCGCGCCGACGGCGCAGGTGCGTGTACTGGCCCGGCGGTCGCCCAGCGGACGCCCACCTCGGTGCCCGCGCGATGGCGGCGCGCGGCGAGGCCGGCGGCGCTGGCCGGGTTGAACCCGGTGCGGATCGCCACCGCCAGCTCCGGACCCGACAGCCACTTGACGGCGGTGGCGCCGAGGGACTTGAGCTTGTCCTCGAGTCCGTCCAGCACCCGGTAGAGCACGGCGGCCCGGCCCGCGACCCCGCCACCGGCCGCGGCGGCCGGGCGGCGGAGGGCGTCTTCGGTGCCGGAGAGGGTGACGAACACTTCGTGCCGGACCGACACCGCCCCGACCAGCCGGTCCAGCTCCTCGGCCGCCTGGCGCGCGAGCGCGGGTGCATCTGGGACGTCGTGTTCGGCGCGCCAGGCCTGGTAGTCGGCGCCGTCGTCGGGGACGGTGCGCACCAGCAGGGTCATCCGGTCGATGACTTCGCGGTGCCCGATCGGCAGCAGCAGATTGCCCAGCCGGTTGGCCAGCCGCTCGCACTGGGCGTCCGAGAGCATTCCGACCCCGGCGTGGGTCAGGCGGGCGGTGGCACCCCACCGCCCGTCGCCGGTGTCGTGGATCAAACAGACCCGGCCAAGGTCCCGTAGTGGCGGCCCGTCAGGGAACCGCAGCCGGGCCAGCACCCCGGGCAGATCCGGCTCATCCAGGTCCGTGGTCTGCCCGGTGACCGCGCGAGACTGCCACCGCGACCAGCCCAGGACGATGCCGGCTCGGTAGAGCAGCAGGTGCTCGAGCCACCGCAGCGCGGGACGTCCGCGGACCGGCACCACGACCAGCGTCGCCGCCGTGCCGCACACCGCGCCCAGCAGCAATGCCCGGCCGAACTGCCCGGCCGCCAGTGCGAGGATCACCGGCACGGCCAACCCGACGCACACGAACGCCTGCACTGGCGTCAGCCCGATAATCCAGCCCGCGTGTTCCTTGCGGGAGAGCCCCTTATAGATGCGTGTCGCGGTACTCACAGCAGCACCGCCGCGTCCTCGGCCTCACCGGCCGCAGCGCCGCCGCCCTCGTCCGGCGGCGGACCGCCCGGCGGCTTGGGGACCGGCGGGGTCGGCGGGGTCGGCGGACCCGCATCGCCCGGCGGGTCCGCAGGTGGCGGCTGCCCGTCATCATCGCTACCGCCGTCGACAGCACCAGTCACGTTCGCGCCGCCGGCACCGTCATTGCCCGTGGCAGGTAGCTCTGCCCCCTCTGCCGCCTCTCCTGCCGGGCCGGCTCCCGAACCTTCTGCGCCAGCGCCCGAGGTACCTGCATGGGGCGCACGGCCACCGGGGGTGACGGCGGCGCTCGCGTCCGCAGGGGCATTCTCGTCGCCGGGCATTCCGCCGCTCGTATCCTCATCGGCGACGGCCTGATCGAATCGATCGACGTTGGCCTGCTCCTGGCCATCGCCGCCGTCGTACCCGCCGCTGTTCTCGTCGTCCCCGAACTCGTTGCCGACTTTGTTCCGGAACGCGCGAGCCATGCGCCCGGCGATGCTGTTGGCGCCGTAGGAATCCAGGCCCGCGTCCGAAAGCTTGTCCCGAAACACGCCTTGAGGGTCGGCGTCGGGGTCGACGAAGGCGAACAGCTTGAACAGCACCAGCGGCACACACAGCGCGACGAACAGCACCCCGATACCTGCCAGCAGCCCGGACAGCCCCTGCGCACCACCGACGATCGCCACGGCCAGCACCACAACGAACGCCAGGGCCGGTTTCATCACCACCGCCACCACGCACCAGCGGACGCCTTTCCAGTACCACCGCCCTGTTCCGTCGGCCACCAATCCCGCTGCGGCAATAGGTATTGCGCCGACCAGCACGTAGATCGCGGCTTCGCGGAACACCGCCTCGAACGCGAACCCCAGCCCGGCGGGAATGACCCCGAAAGCGCCGGCCAAGCCGAGCACGACGTTCTTGACTTCATCGGAGAGGGCGTCGGTGAAGCCGGTCATGTTCAGCGCGTCGCGGAAGTTGCCCACCCGCAGCCCGGTGGACAGAATCGCCTCGGTCAGGCCGTCCGCGGCGGCGAGGAACGCCGCAACCACCCCGACCGTCACCGCGAGAGCGATCCCGTACTGAACCGGGCCGGTGATCAGACGGACGAAGCCGCGGCCGCCGCGGGCGACGGTGATGATGATCTGCCAGAAGAACATCCCCAGTGCGATGGCGCCGGAGATCCACAGCGTCATCGGCCACAGGATCGACACCGGCCCGTCCGTGGTGGACACCGTGAAGATGGAGAACTGGTCGACCAGCTCGAACGCGGTGCGCAGAATGAACAAGGCCGCAGACCAGGTCGCCGCCATGAGCGGTTCGAGGACCCCGGCGGCAGTCGCTTTGACTCCTGCGCCGGCTAGCCTGCCCAACGCCTTCAGCAACTCCAGCTCCGCGGGCGTCATCGGGCGCCCTCCCGGTTCAGGGGCCGGTAGCCGGCCGCGACCGATTCGGCGCTGCCCGGCCACGCCGACGCCGCGTAAGCGGCGCGAGCGCCGGGGGCGATCCGCCACGCGGTACCGGTCCAGCGCAGGGCCTGGCAGTCACCGATGCCCATGCGCGTGCTCTGGCCCTGGTAGTCGAAGCTCAGCTGCCCGAGCGTGCACACCACCGCGAACCGGCCGCCGTCGGCGGTGCCCTTGATCAGGCCCTGGGACACCTCGTAGGTCACCGTCAGGCCGGGCTTGAGCTCGCCAGGACGGATGCCGGCTTCGTCGCGGAACGCGGTCAGCAGCGCGAGCGGGCCGCTGCCCTGCGGGGACGGGGCGTGCGGGAGCGCAGATTCGCCGTAGGCCCGCACGTAGGTGGCTGGGTCGCCGCCGCGCAGCGCGGACTCGTTGAACACGGTCAGCCAGCCCAGCGCGCCTTCCGCGGTAACCGGGAAATTGTCGGAGATCACGCGGTTCGCGATCGGGGCCGCTTGTGGCACGGTGATCGACGGGCCGGCCGTGGCGGTGGTGAGCTGGTGCGGCAAGGCCGCTTCCGGCGGCAGGGTCAGCATGGGACGGGTGGCCAAGGTCGTCGCCTCGTCAACCGGCGCCGTGGGTGTCGGCGAGGGCGCGGCGCCGGGCGGCGTCGCGGCCGGCGGGGACGATGGTGGTGCTGTTGCTTGCCGGGCGACGAGCACGACCGCGACCGCGGCGACGATCAGGACGGCGATGAGGAACAGGCGGCGCGCCCGCGTGCGGGAGCGCCGCGGCGTGGTGGCGAACATGGCTCAGCCGCCCGCGAAGCTGTTGATCAGCGACCAGCCGATGCCGTAGAGGATTGCGCCGGCGACGGCGCAGAGCATCATGACGACGCCGACTTTCCCGGCACGGTGATGGTCGACCCAGCGGCCGCCGGCCCAGACGATCAGTCCGATGAAGAAGCCGGCGACGAGGGCGACGCCCGCGCCCCACTTGACGTTGTTGAGCAGCCCGAGGATCTTGTCGCCGCCGACCTCGGGCTGCACGGGTGTCGGGTTGGGGATCTGAGCGAGCCAGTCGATGAAAATGTGCGCGGACATCGCGCCCTCCACATCGCACCGCCCGACGTCACGTCGAGCGGGTCAGGTGGGAGGGCGTTGAAGTTCTTCTCGGCTAAACGGCGGGATGGGCTCAGCCGGTGTCGGGGTCCGAGACGCGACCGCGGACGATTCGCGGCCACCGCAGTGCCAGGCGGCGTGTCGGCGGCCGCAGCATGTGCCAGGAACGGAGCAGCTGTTCGGCGGGTGAGCGAAGCGCAGAGGGTGTCACGTCGGCCGTGATGCCGTGCTTGGCGACGTCGCGCTGGTGAGGGAAGAAGACAGTGCCGGGTAGCAGGACGCTGGTGCGGCGTCCCGCGGTACCGGCCACGCCTTTCGGCCATCGGCGAGCGCCCACGACTAGCAGTTGCATGGGCGGAGTCACCGCTGCGGTCCGCACCCACGGCTCCAGCCGGGCAAGGACCTGTTCGGCGTGTGCGAGTCCGGGCACCGTCGGCCGTACCACTAACGCGGGTATCGGCGAGGGGCTGCCGACGCGCAGCCATTGGCCTGGCCCGAGAGCGGGATCGGCCGCCAGCCGCCAGGGGTCGTGGCCGATGTCGACCACCGTGGCATCGACGCCGCGGCCAGCGCCGGGGTGCCAGTACGGGGGCGGCGGGAACATCACCGGTTCGGTGGCGCTCTCTGCCATCTCCAGGCGGGCAAGTATTGCGCGGGCGCGCCGCGAGAACCGGATCCCCGTCGCGGGGCTGGCGCCGTCCCGCCGGGGCCCGTCAGTACGCGCGGCGCGTCCGAGTCCGGATCGGACCGGATCACCGGCGTCAATGAGCAGGACCGAGCGGCCCGCCAGCTGCAGCGCGTCGGCGATGGCGACGGCAGTACTCGTCGCTCCGACGCCGGGAGAGGCGGCCAGGATCGGCACGACGCGGCCGAACGCCGACCAGTCGACCAGCTCGGCCGCGCCGTCGGTAGGAGCGGTCTGTTGCCGGGTGGTGGTCGGCGAGTCCACGCTGGAGCGGGCATCCGCAGGTAGCTTGGACGTGGCCATGACGGGCTCCCCTCAGCGGTGGTGGTGCGCCGGTGAAGGGTGCGGCGGTCACAGCGGGACCGTGCTCCAACCCCCTGTATGGGGTGGCGTGGGTTGCTTTCTCCCGGTAAACGGAAGATACTCGCAACGAGTGTGGCTCTTTGCTTTGATGGTAGACGCAACTCGCGATGTGTCAAATATCGGCCATCACGGCGTAGTTCACACGCGGTGATGACAGCGATGTTCGGGGGCGGTGTGGGACGACGGTACGAAGACGAGCCCGTTTTCGAGGATTGGGAAGAGACGTCGCCGGAGCACCTGACCTCGCCGCTGCCGCATCGCTCCTACGCCGCGCAGCAGCAGCTCACCCTCGAACTGCTCAACCTGGATACCTTCGCCGAGCGGTTGACGTACCTGTTCGATCACGAGTCGACCTACTACGTGCTCGACGGCGAGCCCGTCGTCGATCCCGAGGAGATCGCACGTCTGGCCGCCGACAGGACCCCCGGGTTCCGGAGTTTCGTCGCCCGGGTGCCGCTGGTCGCACGATGGGTTCAGGCCCGCAGCGGGATCCCGGTGACCAAACAGGCGCTCCATAACTTCAAGGGCGGGGTCCGGGAGAGCACCCGTCCGTCGGTCAACCGGGCGTTGGCCGCGTTCTGGCGGATCCATCCGGATTTGCTCGACCCTCGCGTGCCGGCCGCGGAATTCGTGCTGCCGTATGACGAGACCGACCGCAAAGCACACGAGCTGATGACCGAGCTCGGAGGCGTCGGCGTCAATGCCCGCACAATCACCAGCTTCCTGGGCGGAGCTCGGGAGGCCGACAAGCAACAGCTGGTGAAGGTGCTGGAACGGATCGCGCAGACCGCCCGCGGAACCGGCCACGGCCGGCCCGGCTGACGAGGCCAGACAGCCCGCCGTCACGCTCTGCTACGGCGGGGTTGTTGCGGTCCGAGCTTCTTCGCCAAGCGCCGTACGCGACGCTCGCTCAGTGCTGCACCAGTGGCGGCCAGCCACCTGGCTCGCTTGTCGTCGTCGACGGGCAGCCGCTCGGTTTCAGGCCACCATGCATCGAGATCGTCGGCCTCAGCATCGGCCTGAGTGCGTCCCGCCGGCGGTTGTGATAACCGCGCGACGATGGCGGCGACGGCGATCTCGATCTCGACGGCGGTCGCGATAGGTTCGATGTCAATCTCGTAGAGCAGTTCGAGGTCCCGCAGATTGTGGCGTATCGCGGACCGCGTCGCGGAACCGATCAGCTGATCAACGATGAGCAGAGCGTCCTCGATCTCGACCATCTGCTGAATCGGGGTCAACGGTGGCTGCCGGCGATGGACGAGCAGGATCCGCGTGCGCCGCCACAGGCGCTCGATCGCGGCCTCCTGGCGTTGTGTGCGGCCCCGGTCGCGCCGGTCGAACGCCCTGCGGGTCACGGCGGCGAACACCGAACCGGCGACGAACAGCACCAGCCCGACACCGTCGGTGAACACCGCGAAGTGGGTGCCGCGGGGCGGATGATGCGGGTCGAGCAGCAGGCGCAGGACGACGCCGAGCCGCCAGGACAGCCCGACCAGCGACACTGCCACCCCCAGCTGGGCAAGGGTGACCCCGCCACGGACACCGGCCACCTCGCCCATCGCGACCACGGTCAACCCGAGCAGCAGCGCCGCGAGCCATCCGACCATGTAGGTCAGGTATATCGCGGTGTAGAGCTGCGAGGGCCACGTCGGGTTCCGGGGCGACCCGAAGAACGACGTGTGCGCCCCCGCCATCACATACAGGGTGACCATCGCCGCGGCGCAGACCCCGAAAATCGTCACCACCGCCGGCATGGGTAGACGCAGTTGCCCGAGGGTGTGCAGAAATGCCGCGGTGAAGACCATCGCCACCATGGCCAGGACATGGTGCACCACGAGCGCCACGTTGTGCAGGCCGGTCAGCTGGTCGGCCCAGTCCAGCGTCATCGGGTCTCCGGCCGCCAGTGACAAGGCCATGCAGGCGATACCGGCGGTCAGGAAGTGGCGGCTGAGGGTGTAGCCGAACCCGCGGTTGACCAGCGCCTTCCGGGCTGATTCGGTCACGCCGGCGGCGGCGGCGCCGTACCAGAGCAGGGAGACGGGGTCAGGCATCGGCGCACAGGTGCTGGCGAGATCCGAACGCTGCCCGCAGCGCTGTCCGGCCGGGCGGGAGCCGGTCGCGGTGGCGCGTCATCCCGGCCCGGATGTGCGCCCGCAGCCGGTAGGCGAACTGCTCGGCTTCGACCTCCCAGCGGTCCTCGGGGCGGGAGCGGCGGCCGCAGACGTAGTCGCCGGGGTGGCCGAGCATCCAGTGCCCGATCTCGTGGTAGGCGATGTGGGCGACGTGCGCCGGGACGGCGGCGGCTGCGACCCCGAGCCAGCATTGCGTCCGCGCGCGCACCAGCAGCCCGCTGGTCCCGCCTCTCCCGGTCGGCATTCGGCCCAGAACAACGACTACTCCTCGTTGTTCACCGAGGGCGTCGAGAAAGGCGCGCAGCTCGAAGGGGTATCGGATGGGCAGCGTGGCGATGATGCTGTCGCAGTGCCGGATGAATGCCTGATCTTCGTATTCTGTGGTCCCCACGGTGTCCCCTGAATGTTGGTTGATCCACCCGGTCCCCGCCGGCCCCCTTGGTCACGCTCAGCACTGACGATCTTCATCGGAGCAGGTCAGAGCGTTGCCGCCATACTGACGGACGCGATGCACCTCAGACGCCCGCAGACGCCCGCCGGATCCCGCAATGTTCGTGTGCGGGGGTCGTGCGGGGGTGTTTGCGGTCCTTGCGGGGTCGGTGCGGGCCCGCATATTTCGCGCGCGGACCGCATTCTTGCACGGTGGAGGGTTGATTCCGCTATCTCCGGCCGACTAGTCAGGAGTCATGGTGCTGAATTCGGGGGACGCGCCGGCGCGCAGGACTGACACTGATCCGGCGACATTGGCATGGGGGTTCAACCATCTTGATCCCGCGGTCGCTGCGATGGCTTACGAGACGCTCGGGACGATCCGCCGGGGGTGTCCGGTCGCGCGCAGCGGGGAGCTGCATGGGTTCGTTCTGGTCACCGGCTACGACGAGATTCGCGAGGCCGCGCAGGCATCGGGTCGGTTCAGCGCCTACGTCGACGGTCTGGGCGCGGCGGCGGTGGTCACCGAAATGCGGGAGGCGGTGGCGCCGATGTTCGAGACCGACGACGAGCAGCATCATCATTGGCGGCGCGCGCTGATGGACTTCTTCACCCCGGCGGCCGCGGCGGCTCAGGAGCAGTACGTGCGGGCGATCTGCCGGGAGACGCTGCAGGAGCTGATTCCGCGCGGGGCGGCGGACCTGGTCGGTGGCTATACCCAACAGGTGCCGCCGCTGGTGATCGGGCGGATGCTCGGGCTTTCGGAGCTGGAGCGGGCGTGGCTGTCGGAGCATGTGCGGGCCTTCTACGGCGCCGAGACCTTGACCGAGGCTCAGCAGATCGGCCGGGTGTACGCGGACTTCCTGCTCGGACAGATCCGCGAACACCGTGCTTACCCCGGCGACGACCTGCTCTCGTGCATGGCCACCGCCGAGGTCGGCGGTCAGGCCGCGAGTGAGGACGAGCTGGTCAAGATGACGATGCTGATGGTCGCGGCCGGGTACCTGACCACCGCCGACGCCTGCGCCACCGCGATCCTGCAGCTTTTGGAAGACCCCGTGCTCCGGGAGCGTGTCACCGGCGACTCGGTGCTGCTGGGGCAGTTCGTTGAGGAGCTAGTGCGCTACGAGCCGGCGGTCGCGGCTACCGGCCGGACTGTCACCACTGACACCCAGCTCGGCGGGGTACCGCTCTCGCCCGGGGATCGGCTGCTGCTGACCTGGGGCAGCGCCAACCGCGACGAACGCCGCTTCGACGACGGGGAGGTCTTTCGGCTCGACCGCGTACGCACGCGGCCACCGCATCTGGGGTGGGGCGCAGGCGAGCATCGCTGCCTCGGCAGGCACCTGGCCCGGGCCGAGCTGCGAGTCATGCTGGAGGAACTGCTGCGCGCGCTCCCCGATTTCGGACTTCAGCCCGACGCCACAGTGCGGCGTACGTTCGGGGTCATCCGCGGTGTGGCGGCATTGCCGGTGCAGTGGAGCCGTCGCTAGCCGCGACGTGCGCGCGATACCACTCGGCGAGCTCCGTGCGTCCTCCCAAGTTCAGCAGCCGGTAGATCTTTGTCAGGTCGCCCTCGACTGTCCGCGCTGAATTGTGCAGGACAGCGCCGATATCCGGGTTCGACTTCCCTTCGCTGACCATTCGCGTGATCTGCCACTGCCGCTCGCTGAGCGACGGCGCCGTGGGGTCGGTGTCGCCGAGAGCGAACGCCACGATCCGGTCGTCCCGCCACCGGCCACCGGTCAAGCGGGCTTTTTCGAATGCCTCCTCGCCGATGCCGTCGATGATCGTGTCGATCGCGATGTCGCGGTGATGGCGCCATCCGGGCAGGCCGTTGAACCGGACGCCGTGGCGGGCCTGGAGGCTGTCCGAGCCGCCATACAAGTGGGCACCGCCGACCAGGTCGCCGGCCAGCACGCGTTTGCGGGCTTCCTCTTCCACGCCCCAAGCAGGGCCCCACAGGTCGCCGAGTTTCACCTGCGCGCGCAGCGCGCTGCGCGCACTGGCGTGCGGCTGCGATCCCTCGGGCAGGCCGCGGGTCCATTCCGCCCAGGTGATCGCCCATTCCGCACCTCGAGCGTGGGCCTGCTCGAGGCACCATTGCGACATGCGGTCGGCCTCCTCGACCGGGCCGAGCAAGCCGGCGGTGAAGGCGTGGAAGAGCCCTGCCATGTAGGCCGAGCCGTCGGCGCCGGCCGCGCGGAATCCTTCCCGGGCGGCTTCCAGCTTGGCGTAGCCGCTGCGTTGCCCCAGGGCCAGCGCGTCGTAGGTTCCGTCGATGAACTGCACCGCAGGCGCGTTCTCCATGCCGATCTGCCGGGCGAGGTCGAGGCAGTCGTCGCGGTGAGCTTTGCCGCGTTCGCGAGTGCCGAGGGCGATCCAGATCCAGCCGACCATCGCCAGCGCCGAGACCCGCACCGGCGACGGCTCCGCGGACTCGGCCTGCAGGAGCTTCTCGACCTGGCGGCACACGGGGATCTCCGTGGCGAAGAAGTACGGCGCGCGAGTTCGCAGCAGATCGATCATGATCGTCAGCCCGCGCTCCACCTGCCCGCGCTCCGCACACCAGGTCACGGCGGCGGCAATATTGCCGGACTCGGCGTTGACACGGGTCAGCCAGCACATCTCGTCCGGGCCGAACCACAGCTCTGCCGCGTCGCGTACCAGCTGCGCGACCCACGCGCAGTGGCGTTCCTCGATCACGTCCTGGTCACCGAAGTGCCGCAAGCGTCGACGGCCGTACTCGCGCAGGTAGTTGTGCTGCCGATAGCGGCCATCCGCAGACGCGCCGTCGATGATCGAGTTCTGGACGAGGTAGTCCAGCGTCGGCAGGATCTCGGCGCGGTCGACGTACTCGTCGGCGCACACCTGTTCGGCCGCCTCGAGGGTGAAGCCGTCGGTGAATACGGTCAGCCGGGCCCACACCCGTTGCTGCACCTCGGTGCACAGCTTCCAGGACTCGCCGATCGTCACATCCAGAGCCAGGTGATGGACCTGGACTCCGCGGGTACCCGGGGCGTACCGCAGCGACAATCCGCCTTCCAGCCGTTCGAACACCACCGCTGGCGAACGGCCGGTACTCAGCTGGGCCGCCACGAGTTCCAGGATGAGCGGAATCCCGTCGGACCAGCGAACCAGACCGACGATGGCCGACCAGTCGTCCTCGGGGGTCAGCGGCCGTCCGGCCAAGGTGGCGCGGTCCTGCAGCAGCTTCACCGCGTCGCATTCTTCGGCCTGGATGCGGCCGGCGTCCTTCTCGGGGATCCGGAGGGGGCTGAGGTGCACGATGCGCCCGCCGTGGATCTGCAGCCAGGCGCGGCTGGTCGCGATGATCTGCAGCCGCGGCGCCTGGTTGATCAGCAGGTCCACGAGTTCTTGGATGGGCTCGAGCAGCTGTTCGCAGTTGTCCAGCACGAGCAGGACCCTGTGGTCGCGCAGGAACCCGAGCAGCACGTCCAGCGGGCGGGCGTCAGGCTGATGATTGGCGACACGTAAATCTGCTAGTAGCAAGTTGCAGATTCGCCCGACGGTCGTTTCGTCTCCGGCTTCGCCGCTCATTTCTGCGAGCCGGACGAAGGCGGCCGCGTCGTAGGCATCGCGTCGCCGCCAGAAGACCTCTCCGGCCAGTCGCGTCTTTCCTACTCCGCCGCTGCCCGTCATCATCACCAGACGGTCGCCCTTGTCGATATAGCCTTCGACCTCGGTCACCTTCTGTGATTGACCGATGAGTGTGGTGGGATAAGCCGCACCCGGGATACCGGCAATCGGCGATGGCCTACGCACCATGACGCCGGCGGGTTGCACCATTGACGACCTTGTTGCGCCCTGCGGCGTGAGACTCCGGCATTGCCCCTCCTCGTACCATCCCTGCTCGTCACAGGCATCGACCGATGCCCATAACGCCCCTCGTCGGCGAGCGCGGCGTTCACCCGGGGCGTGCCGCGCTCCGCGTCATGTTTCGTACCACGGGTAACACCACAGCCCTCAAGCATTAACCAAGGGAACACTCGATCGGGTTAATCGTCAACAACCAGGTAGCATCGCGGTGGCTACCCTGTGTAACTGAAGCTCATTTCGGTCGTCCGGCCGAAACAGTTATGCCATACAGCTCACGAAGGGTTCCTAACACAACACGCATCGCAACGATTGCCAGCAAGAACCACTCCGCAGTCCGCAGAAACACAGACATCTAGCAACACACGTTGACTTTTGTCGAGATACGGTTATTGTTCGTCTCAGCAAGGCGGAACGTAGCCCACGCCGGGGGAGGCGTGAACCGGCACGATCGCCACCCACGTTGGGACCTACTCGTGCTCAGACCATTGGCACCTTCCTACGCCGGGACGGCTCGCGGACCGCCGTTGTCACGCCCGCCCGCCGATCCATCTCCGCACAGTGTTCTTACCGGTCGCGCAGCGACCTTCGCGATGACCAGGCCCCACGCGGCCGGTCCACACCATCCGAAGTCTCCGCTCAGCCCCTCTTCGCGTAACCCTGGCTGCGGCACGAGGCACGCCCTCCAGCAGGTCCGTCGATCGCACGGCGCCGCGCTGGATGGATTTCCCTTTATTCAAGGAGAAACCTCGATGCACAGCCGTCTTTGGCATGCCCTCGCCGCGACCGCGGCCCTACTCGCCTCCACCGTGGCCACCGCCGTCGCGGCACCCAGTACACCCGCCAGCGACACCGGCGACCGTGTGCCGATCGCCGGGAGCACCCCGTCCTGGGCCACCCCGAATACCGAAGTGGCCCAGAGCCACGGAAACACCGTCCGGCACATCCAGGTCGCGCTGGCGCTGCGCGATCAGCCCGGTGCCGAACGCCTCGCCGCGCAGCTGGCGACACCAGGCGGCGCCGAGCACCGGAAGTTCCTGTCCTCGAAGGAGTTCCTCGACCGATTCGCGCCGACGAAAGACGCCGTCGACAAGGTGACGCAGTGGCTGGCCAAGCAAGGCCTGCACGTCACCGGCGTCAGCGGCAACCGCCACTTCATCGACGCCGAAGCACCCACCGCGGCCCTGGAAACCGCGTTCGGCACGAGGATCGCCGCATTCCGGACCCGCATCGACGGCACCACCCGGACGCTCACGGCCCCGGCGTCGCCGGTCACCGTGCCGACCTCGCTGCGGGCCTCGATCACCGCGGTGCTCGGCCTGGACGACAGCGCCGCCCTGCTCAAACCCCAGCACACCCGCCCGGCCTCGGCGACGGCCGAACAGCACTGCGCGCGATGGTGGGGCGAGCAGAACAACACCGACGTCCCGCAGAAGTACCCAGCTGGCTTCCAGTCCAACGCGTTGTGCGGTTACACCGGAACCCAGGTCCGCGCAATGTACAAGCTCGGCAACGGCAACACCGGAGCCGGCACGACGATCGGTGTCGTCGGCGCCTACAACTCCGACACCGTCGTCGCCGACACCAACCAGGCCGCCGCCCACCTCGGCGTCCCGCCCCTGGCCAATGGCCAGTACAGCGCGGTCCTGCCGCAGGGCGGGTTCACCGACGCGGCCGAGTGCGGCGCCGAGGGCTGGGCGGCCGAGCAGACGCTGGACGTGCAGGCCTCCCACACCATCGCCCCGAGCGCGAAGATCCGCTACTACGCCGGGAAATCGTGCAAGGGCACCGGGATCTACGAGGCGTTCAACCAGGCCGTCACCGACAACGCCGTGGACGTGATCAGCAACAGCTATGGCAACGACGACGGCGAACGCTCGCTCCCGCAGGCGGCACGAGACCAGTTCAATTCGATGGCGCTGCAGGCGGCGATCCAGGGCCAGACCGTCACCGTGTCCACTGGTGACGCCGGCAACAACTCCGGCCCCGTCGGCCACCCGACCGCCAGCTTTCCGTCTTCCAGCCCGTGGGTCGTGGCGGTCGGCGGTACCAGCGTTGGCCTGGACCAGAACAACCAGGCCAAGGTGCTGACCGGGTGGGAGAACAGCGGCAACACCCAGTCCGGAAACTCGTGGACGCCGCAACGGGACTCCGACGGCCCGTTCGCTTCCGGCGCCGGAGGCGGCACGTCGGCCCTCTACGACGCGCCGGACTGGCAGGCCGGCGTCGTCCCCGGCAGCGGCGGGAAGCGGGCCGTCCCGGACATCGCCGCACTGGCCGACTCCTACACCGGGATGCTGGTCGGGCAGACCATCAAGGGCCAGTTCGGCATCGGCTCCTACGGCGGCACGTCGCTTGCGTCGCCGCTGATCGCCGGGCTCGTCGTCGACGCCCAGCAGGCCCGCTCCGGCAACGCCCGCGCCGGGCTGCTCACCCCCGTCCTCTACAGCCTGCGCGGGTCGAGCGCGATCGCGGATGTCACGCCGCAGAAGGCCGGGGTGTGGACGCCGATGATGCACGCCTTCGGCGGTGTCGCCGTCCCCGGCGGGCAGGGCAGCTACCTGATCGACTTCGACGCCCGCCCGCAGAACCTGCAAAGCGGGCCCGGCTGGGACAACGTCACCGGGCTCGGCACGCCCGCCGACGGGTTCATCGGCGCGCTTTCCCAGTAATCACAACCCCTTTTGTGGCAGGCCCGCTCGGCAGCGGGCGGGCCTGCCACGGACTCCATCGACCGTGAGGAAGGACTGTCTCATGTCCGAGATGCCACAGCCAGCACCGACCAGGTGGCGGGTGCTCGTGCTCTGGCTGGCCGGGTTCGCGCTGGTCGGCATCGCAGGCGTCCTGCTCGCACCGTCACCGAACGCGCCCCACACCGCGCGCGGCACCGATCCAGTGGAGCTGGGAGTAGAACTGCACGCCCCCGTCGTGGCGGCCCGCGTCGTCCCGAATCTGACCGGGTTGCCCGAGGCCAGCACCTTCGGCGCCGTCACGGCCGCTCCGCAGGACGCGACAACCGACGAGGTACCGGACGGGCAACTCGTGCACCCGAGCGAGCCGGTGCCGGTCTTCGCCCAGCCGGGCGGGGACGCCATCGCGGTCCTGCCGACTACGCAGCTGGGATCCGACACATGGGTACCGGTGATCGCCGAGGAACCGGGCTGGGTGCAAGTGCTGCTGCCGGCCCGGCCCAACGGCTCCACCGGATGGCTGTCCACCCAGGACAACTCGCTCACGATCCGATCGACGACCGACCGAATCGTCATCGACCGAGCCGCGTTCCGGCTCACCCTCTACCGCGACCATCAGCAGATCGGCACCTGGAGCGTCGGCGTCGGCACCGCCGCGGCACCGACGCCGGCCGGGCGGACGTTCGTGCTCGCCTCGATGACCGACGCGAAGCAGAAATTCAGCCCGGTCATCTTCCCGCTCGGGATCCACTCCACGACCTTCTCCACCTACGGCGGCGGCCCCGGCACCACAGGTATCCACGGCTGGCCCACCACCGAAGTGTTCGGCCGCCCGTCCAGCGACGGATGCATCCGTGTCCCCGCCGACGCCCTCGCCACCTTCACCAATCCCATCGACCCGGTGCCCATCGGCACCCCAGTCCTCATCCGCTAGCGCAATCACACCACCACTTCTGGAGAGAACAGTCATGAACACCACACGTACCGCTCTCGCCGCGGCCGGAGCCGGGGCGCTGCTCGTCGGCTCCCTCACCACGTTCGTGTCCAGCTGCACCCCGGCGACCGCGGCGCCGCCCGCCCTCGCGGCCGCCGCTGCGACGTCGACGGCAACCGGGATCTCCGTCTCCGGCGGCGAAACCCTGAAGCCCGCGCGGCCGAGCGTGTCCAGCAGCGGCGCGATCCAGTCCGCCGGCGGATCGGTGTCCACGTCCAGCGGCGCGGTCGTGGCCAGCGGCGTCAGCCTGCAGGCCGGCGCAGGCTTCGCCGAAGCCCGCGTCGCGTCGGTGCGGGTCGGCGGGACCACAGTCGGGCCGTTCGTAGCGACCTGCCGCAACGGCTCGATCACCACCAGCGCCCCCAAGGGTGGCAGCGGCAACCTGAAGGTCTCGCCCGGCGGCCACGGCACCGCCGCGGTCATCACCGTCACCACCAGCACCGCCCCCACCCGCACGAACGAGTCCGGCGCACCGAACAAGCCGACCGCGGGGACGGCAATCACCGTGACCGTGGCGACGGTCAGCTGCGGCATCGGAACCCTGCCGCCGACGGGCAACCCGCCCACCGGCACCCACCCGGCCCCGACGCACAAGCCCGGGCCTCCGGGTACGTCGCGGCCAGGGGCGCCGGGCCAGCGGCATCAACAGGGTGACAACCCGGGTGACCGGACCGCACCCAAGCCGCAGCCCAAGCCCGGCCACGTCGCCGTCACCGGCTGACCACAAGACCGCGCGGGCCCGCAATCCTCACCTCAACCCTCACGCGGGCCCGCGCACCCCCTCTCGTTCCCACGTCCCCTCCGGGCGGCCCTCCCCACGCCCGCACAACAACGCCATCCGACTCACCCATCAGGGGAGATCTTCATGTCCGAGCTCATGTTCAGCCACCCCAGCAACGACTACCCCGACGCTGCATCCTCCGAGGACGTCCGAGCCGTGCACTTCGTCGGCTCGCTGCCCGCCGTCCTCACCGGCGACCACCGAGCCACGATGCAGTGGTTTCTCGACTACACCCCCGACACGTCACTGACCGGGCTGCCGTGCGACCCGGACCCCCGGTGGATCATCGACTGGCTCGACGGCCTCGCCACCGTCGACGCCCTCGAGCCCGTCCGCACCGGCCACTCCGCCGACTACGACGACATGCCGACCTACCGCCTCAAGCACGGACACTGGCTCGAATCCGACGATCTGGCCCTCGGCCGCGCCGCCCACACCGGCGCCGTCATGGCCGCCCGCGCCCAGCTGCACGGCGACCGGGGCATCCCGCCGCATCAAGTGTCGGTCCCGAATCCCTACGACCTGTCGCTGTTCACCTTCGGCAGCCCGGGTGCGGCGGTCACGCACCTGCCGGTGTTCCGCCAGGCCGTGCTCGACGACGTCCACACCATCCACCAACGACACGGCGGCCAAGTTGTCTTCCAGCTCGAGACCCCCGCCGTCCTCGCGACGCTGGACCGCACACCGAGGCCGCTCTGGCCCGCAGCGGTCCGCGCGCTGGCCAAGCAGGTCGCGCGCGTCTTCGCCGACGGCCCCCGGGACGCGACGTGGCGGATCCATCTCTGCCACGGCGACCTCGGTCACCAGCCGCTGTTCGCGCTCTCCGACCTCGTGCCCGCGGTGCAGTTCCTCAACGCCCTGCACAAGCAGCTGCACCGGCTACGGATCCCGATGCCGGCGGCGCACATCCCGATGTGCACCGGCACCGAGGCACCTCCGACGGATCCGCGGTTCTACCGGGCGCTGCGGCACCTGCGCCGCGACATCGACGTCATCGCCGGACTCGTCGACGAAACCCACCCCAAGGACTCCCACACCGCCCTGGGGCTGGTCGAGACCGAACTGGGCCGGCCCGTGCTCGCGGTCGCTGCCGCGTGCGGCCACGGGCGGCGGCTCGTCCCCGAGGCCGTCGCCAACGCCGCACTGGCCTGCGAACTTGCCCGCCACACCACCGACACCCCCGCCCGCTGAACCCCTGGAAGGACTGTCGAGATGGACGCCACGACCACGCAGATCCCGTCCGCGGCCGGGCATCTGGCCGGCGAAGACGAGACGCTCACCCCGATCATGCGCACCGGGATCGTGCCCACCCGCGCGCTGTCCGGTGGCCGGATGCACCTGCCCGGCGCCACCACCCTCGCTCCGCAACGGCACGACACCACCGAAACGGCGATCGCGATCATCAGCGGCCACGTCGCCGTCCTCTCCGGCAACGCCATGCAACCCTTCCACCCCCGCGCCGGGGACATCATCTACATCCCCGCGACCCTGCCCTATGCCGTGGTCAACCTCAGCCACAACGCCTCCGTCCTCGCCCTGGTCTTCCGCACCGACCCCGGCTTCGACACCGACATCCACCGCGTGCCCGAACTCGACCACGCCGCCCGCGACCAGATCCCCGACCTGCGCCGCGCCCACCACAAGGCGCTGCTCACCCGGCGCAGCGGCCGCGCCCGCCGAACCTGACTCCGCTCTCACCCTCCGTCCAGCGCCACGCCACCCGCCGACCGAACTCGTTCGGCGCCTCCCCGTCACCTGGCGTGCCACACCAACCGGCCCGATCAGGAAGACGTCATGCGCACCTGGATCACCGACACCACCCACGACCTACTCGACCACCCGCCACCCGGCGGACCGCTCACGCTCGACGAAATCGCCGCCTGCGCCAGCATCACGACCCATCACCTGCGGGCCTACTACGACTCGGTCGACGCCATCGTCACTGACAACACCGACACCTCGGCATGCCCAAGCCAGATGGGGCGGTGCTGACGATGCGCTGGCCGAACCTGCACCTCCGCGGCGTCGGCGCCGCGCTCGGCGAGATCGTGGCCATCGAAGATCTCGAGTCCGGCCGCACGCTGCGCGGCGCGACCAGCCAGCGCGCCGTGTCGATCGCCCGCGACACCACCGGCATGGACCTCGCCGTACGCGCCGGCCGCAACGCCCTCGCCAGCATGGCCATGACCACTACCGGCCCACTGCCCGTTCCCGACTTGCACTTCCACGCCGCGATCTGGCGCGGCAGCCGCGGCATCGACTTCTGGTCCCGCGCAGCCTACGTCCGCTCCCGACTCGGCCTCCCCGCCGGCCGCGGGATCGCCACCGAACTGAATGCCATGAGCAACAGCCTCGTCGGCGGCATCGACATCTCCGCCCGCGTCCTCGCCGGCAGCCCCGACCTCGACACCGTCCTGCTCACCGGCGGCGAAACCTTCGGCCCACCCGCCTTCGACCACCTCGCCGCCGACCACGGCATCGCCTACGGCGACGGCGGCTCCGCCCTCATCCTCGGCCGCCACCCCGGCCTCGCCCACATCCTCGCCACCAGCTCCTACACCGACCCCACCCTCGAACAACTCCACCGCGGCAACCACCGCTTCGCCCCCGCCGGCACCACCGAACTCGGCATCGAACGCATCCGCGAACGCAAACGCCAATACACCGACGCCGTCGGCACCAACTCCGTCACCCGTCGCAACCACGACGGCGTCCGCGCCGTCATCGACGAAGCCCTCCACGACGCCGACCTCACCCTCGACCGGCTGAGCTGGGTGCTGCTGCCGCACTACGGACGGCACCTGCTCGACACCCAGTGCCTGCAACCGCTCGGCATCACCGCCGACCGCACCCTCTGCCACGCCGGCGACCAGTGGGGCCACATCGGACCCAACGACCAGATCATCGGCCTCACCCACCTGATCACGCGCGGTGCCGTCTCCCCCGGCGATCATGTCGGCCTGCTCGGCATCGGTATCGGCATGACCTGGAGCGCCGCGATCCTCCGCATCGACACAATGCCGCCTGGTTTGCGCATCCTCACCCCGCCCCTGCGCTGGCCCTGGCGCGCACCAGCACGGACGCAGAGCTGACCCAGCCCGCCCCGCCGAGCTCCCCGAGGGACTCCCCATGCCAAACACCTACATCCCATCGCGCCTCGACCAGGCGCTCTTCGGCGCGCCATTCATCGTCATCGACGCCGACAACGCCGCCCACACGATCACCCACCGCCTCGACGACGCCGTCGACACCCTCAACACCAGTAGTGCGGCGCGAGCGATCGTCGGCACGCTCCAGCAACCCCTCCTCGCCATCGACATCGACCCCGAAGACACCGGCGCAGGTGCCGACGCAGGCGATGCCGTCGCCGAACAGCTGATCCTCTGGGCCGACCACTACGGCCTGCCGTGGCTGCGCCGCGACTCCGGCCGCCCCGGCCACACCCACCTCGTCGTCAAGACGCCGCCGTGCCTACGCGAAGAGCTGCAGCTCGTCGTTTCCATAGTCGCGACCAGGCAGAACGTCTCCGCCACCGTCCGCTCAACCCTCCGGCTCACCTCCTCGCCGCACCGGCACGACTTGCCCTGCCTCATCCGGAACTGCACGCTGACGACGACCGACGTGTCCCAGCCCATCGACACCAGACCACGGCGCACCTCGCGACTCGCGCCCCGACAGGGCAGGTCAGGCCGCAGCAGGTCCGAAGGCGAATACGGCCACGCCCTCGCCCTTGCCCGCGCTGGCCACACGGTCGCGCACGCCTGGGCCTTCGCCAACCTCGCCGGCACCAAGGCCCGCGAGATCGGCGAGAAGGCCTGGCGCCGGTGGTTCTGGGCGCCCGCCACCACGATCGCCGCCGCCGAAAGCGACCTCACCGAGCAACAGGCATGGGACCTTTTCCAGCAAGCCTCCCCCACACAAGCTGCCCACGTCGGGCGGAACTCATGGCGCCGCAACCGCTGGCTACCTACCCTCCGGGAAGCAGCGGAAAGCAGGCCACGACGCCATCGCCTCGGACCACACCAAGCCACCGACTGCCCGAGCGAGCCTTCGCCTCGTCGACTCCGCCAGGTTCGGGCGGGGCTTCACGCCGCCGTCGACGGACACCTGGCGGCTGGATTCAACACGGCGATGCGCACCGGTGTGATCGCGGGCGTACGGATTTCCAGCTTGCGCGCAGCCCTTGACGCATTCGCGCACGCCGTCCTCGCCACAGGAGGCTCCATCTCCATTCGTCACTGGGCCGAGCGCGCAGGCCTCGATCCCAAGACCGTCCGCCGAGCACGAGATGCGGCCCTGAAGCTGGGCATCCTCAAACGCGTGCACCACTACGCCGGAGGAGAAACAGACTGCGACGCATTCATCTTGACCGACAGCGCGAACCCCGATCACAACACAGACTTAACTTCCCCCACTGTGTACACCCCCACCCGCGGCCAAGCAGATCCCCTTAGGCTGCGATCACAGCATCAACGTGATAGGCGCCGGTTCTTACTCAATCGCAGCCTGAGGGTCTCTGCCACCGAAGTCCGCTTTCCGCAGTCTGGGCAAGAGCCATCGCCTGCTACTGCCACCACTACCACTGCTCATGGACAGCGTGAATTCGCCGGAGTCGACGACCCTCATCTCCGAGACGGCAACCTGCTCCGTCGCGTCGATCGCCTTTGCCGGAATCGAAATTCGCCCTCTGATACGAATATCCGGGAATATACCATTAACCACAGATCGAAAGAGATCGCAATCGCGGAAACACCGAGCAACTTTGCCGCCTGCTCAACAGCCAGGAAACGCGGCACGCCGACATCAGATTCCGACATCACAAACCTCCGGAGCCACACGGCCGGGGAAGCTGGCGCCGCCAGCGCGAGCGACTGACCAAATCAGCACCATTGACTTCAGGGTCTCCCAGAAATCTCAACTCGTCAACCTGACAGGTGCGGCCGACTCAGACCTCACCTAGAACTTCGCCCTTGCGCTGCCGCGCGGCGCTTCGGACTCGGTCCGCGAAACAGCCAGAACGATCGTCATCCGGGGTCGAGCGTCATGGCTCCCATTTCGTCAGTGCGTGTTCCAACGTCGGAAGTACTTCCTTGTACTGCGACTCCTGCTCACGGCCGTCGCCGGTCGGGGCGATCGCGGCAGCCAGAGACCTCAGCGCGACTGGGCCATCGGCGGCAAGGCGAGCGGCCCTGGCCCGTCCTCGTTCTAGTTCGCTCGGTGTCTGCCGGCGATACGGTCCGGCGGCCCAAGACTCGACGTCCATTGCGACGGGGTGGATCTCGTGGCTGAGGCGGACCGACAGGTTGTTGATGATGCCAATGCCGTCGGCGTCGAGGTCGCACCACGCCGCGATCGGAAGATGATCGAATGCGGAAAGGAATGTGACGAGCGGCCGGCTGGCGTAGCCTGCGCCCCACACGCACAGCCAGCGGTGGTAGATGTCCGTCTTGGTGCACACCTGCTCGAATGCGTCCTTGTTTTCGATGACGAGCACGCCTCGGACATCCGATCGGTCTACGGTGCCCAGAAGCTCGATTCCCCCTGCGGGTAAGCCGATCCAGGGGCAGGTCGAGTGCGCGTCGGCGACGACGTTGCCGACGTGCCAGCGTAGCGGTCCGCGCATGAGAATTTCGACGTCGGTGACCTTGACTGCTTTGGTGAACGGCTTTCCGACGAGGTTGGCAAATGCCGTCTCGCGTTCCGGAGTCCAGCGTTTGGAGTCACGGAATGCCTCGCTGGCGACTTGCTTCGCCGTCAACTCGGTGGTGGCGCCATCATGCGTGTACCAGTAGCAGGCGCCTCGTATGGCGTCTTCGAACACCGACCAGACGGTCGTTCCGGTTCGGGAGCCCGAGGGCGCCCGCAGGGCGGTGCTGGGTTCGGTATTGTTCAGGCGGCGCAACTCGTCGGAAAGTTGTGGTACGCCGTCGAGGAGTTCGGCGAGAGCCGCGCGGGCGACTTCGGGATCTTGGCGGCCGGTGAGCTCGTTCAGGTGATCGAGGCGGGCGACCTGCCACCCTTCGGTGAGCCGCAGAACGTGTGGCTGGTAGTCGAAGCCGTCGACGCTGCAGCGCAGCACGGCGACTCCGCTGCGCACCAGCTCGGCCGCGGCGTCCCAGGCGCGGTCGCCGAACTGCGTGACCACACCGGTCCACAGCCGCCCGCTCTTGGTACGAAGAACCCATTTCAAGTCATTCTTCGACAGGGTCGACGGCAGTGCGAAGGCGGCTGCACGCGCCGCCGGGAGGAGGTCAACTTGCCGCGGCTTGACTCGCCCTCGCCGGTCTCGGGGTACACGGTCGATGTCCTCGGCGAACTCGAGATCATCATCATCGTCCGGACGTGACTTCGGAACTGTGTACGCCTTGACCCCGCTCGGAAGGTCGGGCAGCGGCACTTCGATCCGGCCCACGCTTTCGCCGAACAGGAACTCGATCGGCCGGCCGGTCATCTGTCACGGCTCCGCAGTCGCCTGCCGGACAGCATCTGCTCGGCGGTCAGCTCCACTTGCTCACCATTTTCCGTGAAGCCCCACACTCGCGTCGGGCGGTTGTACGCCTCGCTCTCACTCGTGTGAGCGAACCACAGCAACTCGCCGCAGACGTCGGCGGCGTCTACGACGACGCTGTCCTGACAGGTTCCGAGAATAGTCACCTGCGTGTCCTCGGCGACCCGGTTGAGCGCGCCCAGAACGTCTTTGCGGTTGACCTCGCCGAGACTGTTGCCCAGCTCGTCTAGGACCAGCACTCGCCCGTGAGTCTCCTTATCCGCTAGCACCGCGGCCAGCACAAGCTGCACGGCATAGACCTTGACCTGCGCGCCGTTGGCGATCTCCCGGTAGGAGACCATGCCACCGCTGCGCGACCGCTTCCACCTCGGCGTGACTTCCCAGACCCACTCCGCGGCTCCGTGGGGAAGGGACGGCACGAAATGCAGTTCTGCGCCGTTGCCGGATCGGTCGGAGTCGAGCTGACCGAACCGGACGCTGATGCGGTTGAGGACACCTTCGATGCGCTGCGAGATCATGTGCTGAAGCACCTCGAGACGCTGTTCGGAATCCCGCAGGTCGCCCTCGAGACTCTCGTGGATGAGGGCTTGCTCGGCACGTTCCTCGTGGATCCGCTTTTTGGTCACCCGATCTGGTCCCGCCCGGGCCTCGAGCCTGGACCGCAACGGGGCGGCGATCTCGCGAAGGCCCAGTCGAGGTGCCCTGTCTCCCGCGTCGGCGGCCAGCTGCTGCCGCGCACCAATCAATTCGCGAATCTCGTCGGGCATCGACTCCTGACCCTCATCGAAACCGAAGAGCCGTATGGCGTCGGCCAGGTGATCGATGGCTTTGACCCGTGTGGCGCCGAGACCGCCCAGGTGCACGGCCTCGGTCTGTTCGCTGCCTTCCTCAGTCGGGACGCAGGCAGCGGCCAGCACTCCCCACCGTTCCACGTCGAGGTTCTCGCGCTCAGTCTTCCTGGTGTTCAGCCTTGCCAGCTTGCTTCGTTCGACCTCTTGGAATCTGGCGTGTTGAGCCTGTAGAACTTCGATTTTGCCCGTACGTCCGGACACAGCGTCCCGCGCGCGCTCCCATTCGCCTTGAACCTTCGCCTCGTGTGTGGTCGCCTCGCGGATCTCTCGATCCAGGCCCGAGACTCGGTTCGTGACCTGACGCTCCTGCTCGTTCACCGAGCGAAGCCTCTCAGCCGCGATGGCACACTTGTGCCGGTTCGCCGCAAGCGCAGCCGCGGACTGAGCCAGAGTCAGCTTAGACCTGACGTTGGCAGCGTTCTGCTCGGCGTAGGCTAGGTGCCTTCGCAGCTGTGCGAGCAGAACGTCACGACCGGCGATCGGGTCCGGGAATCCGCCGACGATCGTGACGGCCAGAACGGGGTCTTGAACACGATCGGGTTCCGTGCAGTGGTCCAGGCGCTCCGCCAGTTCGTGGAGGAACGAGCCGATACCCCAGGAGCATCGAATTCCCTCCGGCAACGACGTTTTCGCCTGGTCCGTCCCAATCACGACCACGCCAGGCAGGTCCGCCAACGCAGCGCAGGCCTGGGAAAGCTGACCATGGTGGACGACAACCGCGTGTTCGTACTGGCTGATTCGTGGTTCCCAGGCGCCGCGTGCGGGCTCATCCAGCTCGAGGACGTCGAAGAGCGCCGCACCGGCGACGTCCGCATCAGCCAAGGCGTCGAGGGCCAGGCCGGCGAGGCCGACTCGACCGTTTCCGGCCCGTTCGACAGCCGCGCGTCCGGATTCCACAGCAGCGTCGGCCGCGTCACGATCAGCTTCAGTCCGATGCACGTCTCGCTCGGCTGCGGTCAAGGCCTCGGACGTGCTCGCGCTGCTGCTGCCGTCCCAGCCGTCCGTCCGTGGACGCAGGTCGTTGCGCTCCAGGACGAGGGCGTTCTGGGTCTCGCTGTGAGCGGCACGCTGTTCACGAAGTTTCGACGTCCGCTCTCGTGCCCTCTGCCACAGGTCGTAGACGCGCCGCTCGGCAGTTTCGAGTTCCGTGGCGCCGATCAGCTCGTCAAGGATTTCCTTCGCCGCCTCGGCGCGCGCGTGAGCTTCGTCGTAGTCTTCGGCTAGCGCACGAATGTCCTGTCCGGCTACGACGTCTGCCTCCAGCACTTTTCGGTACTGGGCTGTGACGTAGCCGTCCCACCACTTCTCGGCCGCATTGAGTGCTTCGCGCGCGGCATCGCGCTGCTCGATCGCCTCGAGCTCGGCGGCCACCTCACGCTCACGCGCAGCAGCGCGCTCGAGCGCGTCGTCTCGTTGGCGCCGTTGCACCAGCACGTCTCCGCGCTGTTTGCGTTCGGCGTCGAGATGTGCCTTCGACCCGGACAAAGCGATGAGCGACTCACCGATGTCTTTCGGCTGCATCTCGGTCATCTGTTGGCTCAGCAGTGATGGCACAGGTGGACGAAGGGGCGTGTCCAGGTAAGTGAGGCAACGTGGTGCGTCGCCGTAGAGCTCCTCCGCCATGCGCCGTGCCGACAGCCTGCCGCGCCGCTTGAGTGACTTCCAGATCGCATCGGCTTGCAAATCGCGCTCGTCGAGGTCCTCGTCGTCCGCTAAATGGACACCTTCAGCCCACACCGCCTCCAGGTACGGCTTGGAAGTCTCGAGGTGAACCCACACCGTGATCGCTGACTCCCGTGGCTGTTCTTCATGGGCGAAGACACCGACTATGTAGCCGCTCTTGGCAGCACTGGCTCGCTCGGAGTCCACCCCGGCGGAATCGGGGAGGAACAGGACACCTGCGGCCGCTTTGCCGCCCGCGGTATCGAACCGCCACTGCGGGTCTCCCAGAAGGATCGAGACGGCGACGAGAAAGCTCGTTTTACCGGAGCCGTTGGAGTCTCCACGAGGCCCTTCACCGGAAACTGCGACGAAGGTACCGGGCACGATCGGCACCGGATGGGTCGTTAGGCGGGCGATGTCGAACGTCTGGACAGCGATAAGGTGGCGGCTGCCGATCACCCCGAGGCTGCTCACACGCGGCACTTCCGGCGTTTCAGTCATCGTGCGGGACACCCGCGCTCTTCACGCTCTTCGCACTCATCGCGCGTTGTCGACGGATGCCCAGCGCCAGGTCGCCGTGCGGTTCGGTCAGCAGGATGAGCTCTTCGAAGAGCTCAGAGCATGCCCGCGCGCTCAGCCTGAGGAATTGCGGTCCTGGTACAACGCCGCCTTGTCGCTGCTGGACGAGGTCGTGGAGGCGCAGTTCCTTGAGGGCGTCATCGACCGTGCTCTTGCGCTCGATTCGTCCGCTTTTCAGCAACGCTGTCGGCACCGGGTCACCCTCCGTCCATGACTCGTGGGCGGTCAGCCGTCCTTCCGCACGGGGGATCGCGACCGAGAACAGCAGGATCATGGTCAGAACTGCTCGCACCTCCAGCGGGAGCACCCCGACTCCGATGTCGGCGAGCTGTCTGCGGATGTCGTCGTCATACCCAGTAAGGTAGCCAGGCCCTACCTTGATCAAGATCCGGCCGGCTGCAGCTAGCACCTGTTCAACGACTTGTCGCAGGGTCGGGTCCATGAGCGCGCGGAACTCCTGTGTAGGCACTGGGAGTTTCGCGGCCTCGACGGCGGCGACGGCTACGAGCACGTCGCTGCGACGCAGGGCAGGCAGGGAAGCGAGCAAGTCGTCATGCACGGCCTGCATCCTCGTTCCCGGGCAATGTCGCATGCTGCCGGCGCAGCTGTGCGATTTCGGTGTCGGTCCATGTGGCCACGGCCGGTCCCAGCCTGATCGTCCCGTCGCCGAGGTCAGTTTCGAGGTAGCCCCACGCGCTCAGTCGGTTGACTGACGGTATTACCTGTTGAACTCCCAATGATTTCAGCGCATCTCGAAGAGCGTCCAGGGTGCTTGCTACGCCCGGGAGGATTGGTTGGTCCGGGTCGGGCCAGCACAGGTGTAGGCACGCGGCGAGGGTGAGGATGTCGCGTTCGGTACCGCCGGGTGGGCCGCCGGGGTCTTTCGGCGTCAAGGGGCTGGGCTGTTGCCAGGCAAGGGTCAGCCCGTGTTCGCCTGCCGGTCCATGTACTTCGACGATTCGATGTCCGGCTGCCGTCGCGGCGGCGCGTAGAGCTGCGGCACCGGCTTCCTCGTCTGGCATCCGCATGAGACGCCAGATCCGCAGTTGGGCAACGATGAAGGGGTTGGTCATCGAGTTCGCCGGCCCTCGTCGATGAGTTGCATCGGGGTGACGTAGCTGACCGAGCCGTCGGCATTCACTCTCAGTTCGTCGGGCAGCAGCACAGTGAAAGGGACGTCTGGATCGCCGGACGCTGCCAGCACCTCGGCCACAAACCGGGCAGCCTCCGGCCAGGCCAGCGACTCGATGTGCGCTGTCAGGTCCATTTCGGAGTGGCCTGCCATCTGCAGCCTCAAGGAGGCTTCCCGTCGCTCTTGTTGCCGGGCTCGCTGTTCGCGCGCCCGGCGCAGGGGATCGTGATCGGCCGGGAGATCAGGTGAGCGGGGTGCGCGCCTGGTTGGTCCTCGTGGTCTATATTGTTCTACGGTCGCGAGGATCTCGTCGGGTGTGATCGAGGCCGCGGGTGGATCGAAAGCCATGTTCGCGAACACTGCGGCCAACGCGTCCTGTGCCGACTGTAACGCCGCCGTCCGGTACTGCTCGGGCAGAAGCATCGAGAAGTCCCGTTCGGCGGTAACCGCTCGCAACAGACGATCCACCAGGTCGTTGGCGGCCCCGGAATAGCGCAGTGCCTGGGTGATGAGTTTCGCGCCGGCGGAGCTTAGTTCGGAAAACCTGCGTTCGACCACGTGGACGAGTTCCTTGGCTTCGGTCAGCAGGCGATCTGCGGCGCGGTGGTTCCGTCGCTCCCGGATGAGCTCTTCTACGGGACGATCACGGAGCTGGACCAACTCGCCGGCACTGATCGAGAGGGCTCGGCGCAAGGTGGTCAGCCGTTCACTCACCTCTTCGCGGGTGATCAGTCCGGCCTGGATGTCCCGACGCGTCTCGTCGAGCAGGAACAAGATTTCTTGAATCCCGGTGCCGCGGCGAAGCTTGTCGAATACTAGTAATCCGGCGACGCTCGTCGTGTTGAACAGCAAGCGGCGCTGGTACGCATGCCCGTGTGGACGACGGAGTAGCTTGAGTTGCTTGAACAACGCTATCCGGCTGTCGAAAATTCTGGGATCCGTTGCAGGGCAGCCCGCCTCAATTTGCTCAATGGTCAGTCCTTCGCCAGTTTCGTCGAGGTCGCCGAAGACCTTGTAGACCGCCTGGGCGAAGGCCAGGAGAGCGGGATCCTGGATCACTGCACCTTGGTTGTCGGCTACTGGCGCGACGAACGCACCCAGGCGCTCGAGGAACATCTCTGCAGGATCCTCTGCTACACCTGGTGAGAATAGGTGCCTTTCCTTCGCATGACGATCGTCTGGACACACAGAAGCGGATTCTTCCCGCTGTGTCGACCGACTGTCATGGGCCGAATGGGCTACAGCTCCTTCGAACGGGTGAGCCATCGCTTTGGTGGATATTTGACAAGAGGTTTCGCCCGTCGCGACGCGCGCTTGGTGTGCGACGTTCTCCGGTGCGTTTCCGCGGGTGGTCCAGCAGAGCCGCAAGTGAGTGAGGGCTGCCGCGCTAACCGCTCTGGCTACGGCCGCTCAGACTGGATGTGGCCCCGTTTGACGGACCTCTTGGCCGTCAAACGGGTGGAAGGGTCCGCGCTCAATCTGAGCCGTGCACTTCGAACGTACCCTTGGTGACAGCCCGCACGTACGACTCGGCGCCGGCCAGCAGTCGAAGTTGCTCGTCCGTGCACCGCGCGGCGCTGAGCCCGGGTTGCACGACCAGCGTCCGCAATCTCGGGAAGAGCAACGGGGCCTGCTCGCGGATCCTGAGCAAAGCGGCACCGTCGCCGACCTCGAAAGCCGTCTTGCCGGGATGCCTGAGCCGGTACGCGCGAGTCCGGCGGTCGAGGTGCTCAAGCAGCGGTCGGCCACCGCCGTCGCGCCACCTCGCGCCGCGGATCGCCTGACCGCACACTTCATACAGGTCCTTGAGCCGGGCGCCCGGGTCGTCGCCGCTGGAGAACTTGCAGTGCACCAGCGTGATCACCAGATCGTTTCCGTCGATGCGAAGCCCAACCAGGTCCGCGGCTTCCCCCTTGCCATCGTCGTCGATCAGCACATCGAAGGTCCGATTCCGCTGCAGCTCGCGGACCATGAACGCCTGGATAGAGTTCTTCTTCTTTTCGACGCCCTGCGATTCGACACGGATGTTCACCCCCTGCGCTGGCCAGTCGCGGGTGATCAGGTTCGCCGGGTCATAGGGACGAAGCCCTTCCCGGGGCTCCAGCAGCCGGTCGTCCCCGGTGATCATCCGGTCGCCGGACAGGAACAACGTCGGCTTGTGGCGGTTGAGCCACTCCGCCATGGGCTCGCTCTCGTCGACGCGCCCCGTCGTGGCGGTCGCGTCCCTGCCAGTCGCCGTGTAGTGCAGGCCGTCCGGCCCGACCTCGGCAGAGTAGGCGACCTCCCAGCCCGCGCTGACGAGCGAGAAGACGAACGGGCCGGTGCTGCCGTGGTCGTCGACTCGGAATTCGATGTCCGTCAGGACGTGGCTTGTGCCGTCGAACTCGGCCCGGGTCGCCGTTCCGGTGCCCAGGTACAGGTCCCACGGCCATTCGAGGGCGAGTAGCGGGTGCGGCGGACGCTCCGTGATCTCGGTGGGGAACAGCATCCGGCGGAAGATCGCGGTCAGGTCAAGGGTATGGTCCTGCAGCTTGGCGCCCTGCCGGTCGCACCACTCCCGCCACTCGAACAGGTTGCGAGCGGTGGCCATCGCCCAGAACCGGCCCGATAGCGCCGCGCTGATCGTCACGGACTCGCCGTCCTCGAACCCCTTCGTCGCGATGTGCGTCTGGGTCTTGTGGTCGCTCTCGGCCTCTTGCAAGGCGGCTTCGACGTCGCTGCCGACGTGCATCGAGAACCGCCGGTCCCGGTCGCGCGCGTCCAGCAGCCCCAGGTTCGTCGGGATCAGCCGGTCGATGTGCGCGAGGACGCGGAAGGTCCGCATCCCGTTCACCGGCGAAGGTTCTTCGTCGAGCACGACTTCCACCAACCGGTCATACTTGGCCTTCGTGTTCGAACCGTGGACGTAGAGCGTGCCGTGGTCCCGGTCGAAGTAGAGCATGACCAGGTCGAACGACGTGTTCTCCAGCCCGGGAACCCGCCCCCACCTCGGGTCGGCCTCCGCGCGCAGTACGAACCATGCGAAGTCGTTCCCGGTGTTGACGCTGACCAGGTCGTCCAACACCATCCCGGGGTAGACCTGCTTGGCCTTGTCCGGCTCCCAGTCGTGCTTCGACGTCGAGTAGGCGATGGCGCTCATCTTCGGTTCGAGCAACCCGATGGGCACCTCGACCGGGGTGTACGGGAAGGACTCGTCGAACTCTCCGACTTCAAGGGCCCGCCGGGTGGCGCGCTCGGTGACGTCGCTGAGAATCACGTCCCAGTCGGGGTCCTCCCGGAGCAGCTCCCGCATCGGCGACAGGGCCATGGCGGGGTCGCGCGCGACGAAGACGCTGGCATGCCCGATCTTCGTGGGCGACGAGGTCCGGGCCAGCCGGCCGATGAGCTGGAGCATCGGGCTCAGCGATTGCCTGCTGTCGTGGATGGCCGCGACCTTCAACGCCGGTAGGTCGAAGCCCTCTCCCAGCATGTCCACGCAGATGACGATCCGGCAGGCGCGGTTGCCGAGGGCCGCCAGCACGGCCTTGCGCCGCTTGACGGTGACGGTGTCGTGCAGGACCGCCGCGCCCTGCTCCGGCGCGAGGTGCTCGTAGAGCCCGAGGATCTCGGCCGCGCGGACCTTAGTCTTCACCCGCACCAGCAGCACGTGGTCCAGCCCGGCGGCCAGGTCTTCCCGAAGACGGGCCACCGCTGCGGCCGCGAGTTCCTCATCCACGTCCTCGATTCCGACGACGGACCGGAACTTGATCGTGCTGAAGTGGCCGTCACGCTGGGCCTCGCGGAGCGGGAACCGGAAGATCACGCGACCCGGCAGCCGGCGGCCGTCGCCGCGGAACGGCGTCGCCGTGAACAATAGGGTCCGGGCGCCGGGGAATCTGCGGATCACGTGCGTCCAGGTGTCCGCCGGCGCGTGGTGCGCTTCGTCGACGATCAGGTGGCTGCACGCGCCGAGGAGAGCGCTGCGCGCGTCCGCACCGCAGACGTGCAGGACGTGCGGCGTCGCGACGATGACGTTGCACGCGGCGGCGAGCTCGACCGCGTCGGCCACGGATTTGAGTGAGTGCTCGAGCCGCCCGACGTTCGGCCGCAGCGCGTGCGGGGCGACGATCTCCAGCTCCTGCAGGACTCCCAGCCGCTCGAACTTCGCCGCGATCTGGTCGCGCAATGCCGCCGTTGGTACCACGACCAGCAGCAGTTCAGGCCGGGCGGCCACCGTCCAGGCGAGCATCGTCTCCGTCTTGCCTGTGCCCGTTGGCATGACCACCACCGCGGGCTCGTCCACACCGGACGCCTGGAAGCCAACGATGGCGTGTAGGGCGCCGATCTGCGGCCGGCGCAGGCTATGCGGCTCCTCGTGCGACCGGAACCCGATCGCCTCGGCGAACGACTCCCGGACCACCTCGGGCGGCACCGGCTCACGCGAGCCGGACCAGGAAAGCCGGTGCGTCGCCTGTTCGACTGTGGGGATTCTGGCGGTGAGCGGGCCGTCTTCGGCCACCGTCGCTCCCCGGACCGCCGGCCACGTTCCGAACCGGCCGCTCACGGCCAGTTCGCCCGGCTCGTCGACGACCGCCCAGTCGGCCGCGGCCGGTACGAGGAGTTGCCGGACCTCGTTCCCACCGCACCGACGCGGGCGCGCCCAGACGTTGGCGGTCTGGATCTTCATGCCGGCCTTGCACTCCTCGCCTCGACATCGCTGACTCCGTGCGCGGCGGCAGCAACCGAACGGCGCAGTGGCCCCGGTTCGAGAATACCGGCATAATATTCACTCGAATGGGTGGGATTTTCGTTGCGAGCACGAAATCCGCTAGCGTGGCTCACTCCTTGTCCCCGCTCCGTCCCGCGTTCTACGCTTCGCGCCAGAGCAACTGGTCGAGGCGTTCTTGGCCGTCCCGCAGCTCGGCGTGGGTCGCGCTGACGTTCGCCCGCGTCGTTCTGGCGCTCAGTTTCAGGCTGGGGCAATCACGGCTAAACTCAATTACGTTCAGCTCGGCGCTATGAAGCCGTCGGACGCTGGTTCCCTCGCCCTCCCACGCGAGAGTTCTGGGAGCAGTCATGTCGTATGCGCGAGAACGTCATGCTGGCGAAAGCCCGATGTCAATCGACGCCGACACGGCCAACGCGGTTCCGAGCTCGACATCGGAGGGAGCTGGCAACAGAATCGTCGCGTCGCTGCTCCTACCGGGGCGGAGGCGTAGCGGCGAACCCGTGGTTCCCCTGCCGGTTGCGGATCTGGGCCCGTTGGTGGACGGTGGGTCGGTCGCGTTCAGCCTGGCCCGGGTCGGCGCGAACGGCGTGGTGGCTGCACGGGTCCCGCTGGAGCGGCTGAGCTGGGCTCCAGGCCTGCAGCTGCGGCTCTCGGTGTCCTCGGGTCTGCTCGTGGTAGCGCCGAGCGAGAAGCCCTCGGCTGCGTCAGTTCCGCCGAGGATGAATTTGACCTTGCCGGCCCGGCTGCGGGCGCAGTGCCGCATCCGGACTGAAGATCAGGTGCTGCTCGCTGCCGTGCTGGAACATGACCTGCTGGTCGTCTATCCGCAGCACGCGCTGTACACAATGGTCACCGCCTTCCACGACAATCTCGTCAAGATCCCGGATAGGACCGCTCACAGGGACTGAGGCGGACGCGGTCTGCACGACCGCGCCCGCCGTGGATCACTCCGTCGTCCTCGGCGTCCGGACCGGCGCGAGGGGGTGCGGTTCCCCGGTGAGCGCGGCCAGGGCTTCGGCGACCTCGGTGATGTCGGCCTTGACGTAGGTGGTGGTTGTCAGATCGCTGCCCGACTCGGCGTGTCCGGCGTAGGCACGAGCCACGCCGATGCCAAAGTTGCGCTCGACCCAGGTCAGCGTGGTATGACGCAGCCAGTGGGCGCTGACCTGCAGTGACCTTGCCCAATCCAGCGCCTTCTGGACACGGCCGAAGATGTAGTCGTAGCGGCGCTTGGTGATCGGGTTGCCGTTGGCGTAGCGCAGCAACTGGCTCTCGGGGTTGCCGTCGCCGCGTTCGTCGAAGTGGGCGATGAGGTGACGCATCAGGGTCGGCGAGACCGGTTGCCAGCGTTCGGTCTCGCCCTTCTCCCGCAGCAGGATCGTGCACTGCGTTCGGTCCAGGTCGCGGCGGCGCAAGGCGAGTGCACCGCCACGTCGGCAGGCGCTTTCCTCGTGCAGCCGGCAGATCAGCGCGTCCAGTTCCGGGTCGTCGCCGGTGCTGGAAGCGATGTCGTTGAGCTCGTTGACCCGGTCGGACGCGAGGGCCCGGCGGGTGGAGGCGTTGCGCCGTGGTTTGGTGACCCGCATGGCGGGGTTGGCGCGCTCGTCGAGGCGTCCGTCGTTGACCAGGTGCTTGTAGAGGCAGCGCATGGCGGCGATGAAGTTCTCCGCGGCGTTGCGTCCGCCGCGGGAGTTGCGGCGGACGCGAGCGGTGCTGCGGACGTGCTCGGCCATCGCCTTGATCTCGGTGGCCGTGATCGTGTCCATGGGCCGCTCGCCCCATCGGGCTTCGGCCTTCTTCCAGTACGACCCGTAGGAGCTGGCCGTGCTCGGCGACACGAGGTCCGAGACGACGGGGATCCATTCGCTCAGCGTCGGCATCGGCGGGCGCTCGTCGTCGGTGTTGCCGGCGGGTGCGTCACCGATGAGGTCGGCGGGATCGACGCCGAGGCGGGACAGCAGCAGCCGCGCGGCTTCGAGGTCTTGGGTGGTGGCGGTCATGATGCCTCCTCGGGGGCGGCGAGGGAGGTGTGGAAGGTGCGCAGCATTGCCTGCACGGCGACTTCCGGATGCACGATGAGCACGTCGTGGACGGGGTCGGCGACCAGCAGCAGGCGACTGCCCGCCAGGGCTCCGCAGCCGCGGCGCACCGGAGCAGGCAGCGCGACGTAGGGCTTGCGGGGCATGACGAACACCCCGTCCGGACGCCGGCGGATCACCACCGAGGTCCTGACGAGGGTGATCAGCAGCCGATCTCCCGGGTTCCAGCCGAGGGCGGCGACGGCCCCGCGGTCCTGCAGCCGCCCTCCCCCGTCCATCAGCGCGATCGACAGCCGTGGACCATCCGCCGTACCGAGATCTCGCAACGGCGGTAGATCCATCGGGACAGTCAGGGAAGCCACGCGTTCGGCGTCGGGCGTGGCGATCCGGCCAGGTAGGGGCAGGGAGGGGATGCGGGTCATGCGACACCTCCGCTGCGTGCTGCGCGAAGGGAGGGCGCGTTCAAGATCAGCCTATCCGAGATCGACGGACGCTGAACGCGAGAAAGACCCGCCGTGGCGGGTCGGTTACTCTGTGGTTTGGGAGATCTCCCACGTATTTGTGTCCGAGGGGGGACTTGAACCCCCACGCCCGTTAAGGGCACTAGCACCTCAAGCTAGCGCGTCTGCCATTCCGCCACTCGGACCTGCTGAAGAAAGAGTATACGGCCACCCCCACCCCTCCTTCAGGGGGGTGTCGATCCACCGGCAGCAAGCCTCTGGCATGATCGACCAGTTTCGACCTCCTGCATCGATCCAGGGCCCAGGAACCTCCTCGACGAGCGGCCAGCTACCTGGGAGACGCCGGTTTACAACTGCGCCTTCCGTTCCTAGGATTCGCCGGGCAAAGCCAGCGCGTTCCAGCGCCCTCAGGACCTGGAGGTTCCGGTATGGCGCGCGCCGGGTGGCGGCCTGATGATGACTTCTCCGTCGATGATCTGCTGCGGGAAACCGGGGCCATGCCGCGGGCGCTCGGGGAGCATGTCCCCGTCACGCGGGCGCGGGAAGCCGATACCGATGCCGGGTACCGGGAACGGCTCGAGCAGCGGGCGCGGGAGGCCGCCGCCGCGCAGCAGCGGGCCGGGCGGCGGATTCGGTGGGTCTCCGCCCTCTGTGGGGCCGCTGTCGTCGTCGGGAGCCTGGTCGTCATCGCCGTGACCTCGGAAAGCTCGCCCGGGCGGCAGGCCGCCGTGGCGCCCGGGCCGCTCGCTCCCGCGACCACCACTCCGCGGACCACCGCCACCACCACCGCCGCACCTGCTCCCGTGCCCACCGTGCTGCGGCAGACCTCCTCCGCGCCCAAGACCACGGCCACCAGCACGACCCAGGCGGCCCCTCCGCCTCCGCCGCCGCCCGCGGTGATCGCTTCCTGCGCCGTCCGCTACGCCGTCACCGATCAGTGGCCCAACGGGTTCACCGCCGGGGTCTCCGTCACCAACACCGGCAACCAGACGCTCTCCCCCTGGACCGCCACCTGGACCTTCACCGCCGGGCAGCGGGTCACCCACAGCTGGAACGGCGACTACTCCCAGAGCGGCTCCCGGGTCACCATGAAAGCGGTCTCCTACAACCTCACCCTCGCTCCGGGCGCGACCGTCGACATCGGCTTCAACGGCGCCTTCGACCACGGCAACCCCTCGCCCGTCGGGTTCACCCTCAACGGCGCGAGCTGCAAGACGGGCTAGCCGAGCACCGACTGCATGAAGCCCACCAGCCAGTGCTGGGCCGGGCTGCGGGCGTGTGTGTGCCGCGTGTACACCGACACCTGGGCCGGCTCGACCTCGAGCGGCAGCTCGAACAGCCGGACTCGGTGCTGGGCCGCGAACATCCCCGCCACCAGCCGCGGCACCATCGCCACCAGCTCGCCGTCCTGCACCAGGTACGGCAGCGCCGCGAACCGCGTCACCTCGAGGACCACGCGGTCGAGCAGGCCGCACGCCTCCAGCGCGCGGCGCGGGCCGTCGTGGCCGGTCGGGCCGAACACCGTCACGTGGCGTTCCGCCGCCAGCTCCTCGAAGGTGACGGCCGAGGCCAGCCGCGGGTGGTCCGAAGCCACCATGCCCAGGTAGCCCTCGGAAAACAGCGGTATCCGGGCGACGCGCTGGGAACTGATCAGCGAGGACGCGATGAACGCGTCGATCTCGCCGCGGCCGAGCTGGTCGGCCGCGCGCTCGACGTCGAGCGGCCGGACGGTCAGCGTCACTCCGGGCGCGCGTCCGGGCAGCGCCGCCATCAGGCGCGGGAGCAGCGAGATCTCCCCCAGGTCGGACAGGGACAGCGTGAACGCCGTCCGTGCGGTCGACGGCGAGAACGACTTCGCGCCGCTGACCGCCGTCTCGATCTCCGACAGCGCGCTGTGCAGCGGCTCGTAGAGCGCGCGGGCGGTCGTCGTCGGCACGAGGCCGCCGCCGGTGCGGCGGAACAGCTCGTCGGAGAACCGGCGCCGCAGCTTCTGCAGGCTGTAGCTGATCGTCGGCTGCGTGACGTGCAGGGATTCGGCCGTGGCGGTCACGCTGCGGGTCTCGTAGAGCAGCACGAACGTCCGCACCAGGTTCAGGTCGAACTCCTGCATTATCGATCCCATCGATGAAGCCACGAGCCAACATTTATTGGAACACAAGCGCGCAGCTCCATAGGGTCAGGCCCAACTTCGAGGAGGACATCGATGCCCACCGCCCGCCGGCTCGCCCACGAGTTCCTGGACCGCCGAGGCCTGACCACCATCTTCGGCAACCCCGGTTCCAACGAGCTGCCGTTCCTCGCCGAACTGCCGGAGCACTTCCGCTACGTCCTCGGCCTGCACGAAGGCGCCGTCGTCGGGATGGCCGACGGCTACGCCCAGGTGACCGGCCGCCCGGTGCTGGTCAACCTGCACGCCGCCGCCGGCTCCGGCAACGCGATGGGCGCGCTCACCAACGCCGTCTACTCCCGCTCTCCCCTGGTGCTCACCGCGGGCCAGCAGGTCCGGACGGCGATCGGGCTGGAGGCGATGCTCGCCAACGTCGACGCGACGCAGCTGATGCGTCCCCTGGTCGCCTGGTCGGGCGAGCCGAGCTGCGCCGAGGATGTGCCGCGCTCGCTCGCGCAGGCGGTGTTCGAGGCCGAACTGCACCGCCGGCCGACCTACCTGTCGGTGCCCTACGACGACTGGGCCGCCGAGCTGCCCGCGAGCGCGACGATCGACCGGGACGTCCAACGCGGTCTCACCCCCGCCGAAAGCCAACTCGACGACCTCGCCGCGAGCGTCGCCGCGGCGAAGAACCCGGCGCTGGTCCTGGGTGGCGACATCGACGCCACCGGGCTCTTCGACCGGGCCGTCGCCCTGGCCGAGCACCTCGGCCTGCCGACCTGGGTGGCGCCGTCGCCGCACCGGCTGCCCTTCCCGAACCGGCACCGGCTGTTCCGCGGCGTGCTGCCCGCCGGCATCGCGCCCGTGTCGGCCGCGCTGACCGGGCACGACCTCGTGCTGGTGCTCGGCGCGCCGGTTTTCCGCTACCACCAGCACGTCCCCGGCGCGTACCTGCCCGAGGGCACCCGGCTGATCCAGGTCACCGACGACTTCGGCGCCGCCGCCCGCGCGCCGATGGGCGAGGCGCTGGTCGCCGACCCCGCGCCGGTGATCGAGGCGCTGCTGCGGAAGGTGCCCACCCGTGCAGCCGAACGCGGCCACGTCGAGCCGCCCGCCCCCAAGACCGGCGAGGAGGCGCTGCACCCGGAGCAGGTCTTCGCCGCCCTGCGTGACACCCAGCCCGGCGACACCCGCTACGTCGTCGAGTCGACATCGACCAACTCGGCGTGGTGGCGGCAGATGGACCTGCGCCGCGAAGGCTCGTACTTCTTCCCGGCCGCCGGCGGGCTCGGCTTCGGCCTGCCCGCCGCGGTCGGCGTGGCCATGGGCAGTCCGGACCGCCCGGTCGTCGGCGTCATCGGCGACGGCTCGGCCAACTACGGCATCACGGCGTTGTGGAGCGCCGCGCACTACCGCGTACCGGTCACCTTCGTGATCCTGCGCAACGGCGTCTACGGCGCCCTGCGGTGGTTCGGCGAGCTGCTGGGAACGCCGGACGTGCCCGGCACGGAGATCCCCGGCCTCGACTTCACCGCGATCGCGGCCGGCTACGGCGTCGAAGCCACCACGGTCACCGACGAAGACGACCTGCGCACCCAGCTCAAGACGACCCCGGACGGCCCGCGGCTGATCCAGGTCGACACCGAACCGACCACACCGGAGTGATCATGTCCCTGCTCGAGAACGAATTCCGCGGCGGTACCGGCGGAACCCACGCGATCGTCGAACCGGCGACCGGGGCCACCCTGGGCCGCGTCGGCATCGCGACCCCCGGCGACGTCCGCGAAGCCGCCGCGGCCGCCGCGAAGGCCCAGCGCGACTGGGCCCGGCGCAAGCCCGCCGAGCGCGCCGCCGTGCTGCGCCGCGCCGGCGAGCTGTGGGAGGCAAACGCCGCCGAGGTGCAGGACTGGATCGTCCGCGAAGCCGGCTCGACGCGGCCCAAGGCCGGGATCGAGACGGAGATGGCGGCCGGGATCTGCTTCGAGGCCGCGGCCCTGCCGACGCACCCGCTCGGCGAGGTGCTGAGCACCGGCGAACCCCGCTGGTCGCTGGCCCGGCGGGTGCCGGCCGGCGTGGTCTCGGTGATTTCGCCGTTCAACTTCCCGCTGATCCTGGCCATCCGTTCGGTCGCCCCGGCGCTCGCGCTCGGCAACGCCGTGCTGCTCAAGCCGGACCTGCGGACCGCGGTGTGCGGCGGCGTGAGCATCCTGCGCGTCTTCGAGGAGGCCGGGCTGCCCGAAGGCCTGCTGCACCTGCTGCCCGGGGACGCCGCCGTCGGCGCCGCGGTGGTCGACGCGCCGGAGGTGTCGGTCGTGTCGTTCACCGGCTCCACCGCGGCCGGGCGGAAGGTCGGCGAGGCCGCCGCGCGCTCGCTCAAGCGCGTGCACCTGGAACTGGGCGGCAACAACGCGCTCGTCGTGCTGCCGGGTGCCGACGTCGCCAAGGCGGCCTCGGCGGGCGCGTTCGGCTCGTTCCTGCACCAGGGCCAGATCTGCATGACGACCGGGCGGCACCTCGTCCACGAGTCCCAAGTGGACGAATACGTCGAGGCGCTGGCCGAAAAGGCGCGCCGGCTGCCGGTGGGCAACCCGGCCGAGGACGACGTCGCGCTCGGCCCGATCATCGACGACCGCCAGCTCGCGCACGTCACCGACGTCGTCGACCGCAGCGTCGCCGCGGGCGCGCAGGTCGTGGCGGGCGGCAAGCCCGACGCGCCCTTCTACCCGCCGACCGTCCTCTTCGGACTCGACGACCACAGCCCGGCCTGGCGCGAGGAGATCTTCGGCCCGGTGGCGCCGGTGCGCGCCTACCGCGACCTCGACGAGGCCGCCCGGCTGGTCAACGACTCCGAGTACGGCCTGTCGGTCGGCATCCTCGGCGACGTCGGCACGGCGATGAAGCTGGCCGAGGAGGTCCGCTCGGGCAAGGTGCACATCAACGAGCAGACCGTCGGCGACGAGCCGACCGCGCCCTTCGGCGGCGTGGGCGACTCCGGCAACGGTTCCCGCTTCGGCGGGGCGAAGGCGAACATCGAGGCCTTCACCGAGACGCAGTGGCTGACCGTCCGCGCGGACATCGCGAACTACCCCTTCTGACTTCGAGGAGCACGACAATGACGACGTCTCCCGCCCGTGGCGCGTGGACGGCAGTCCTCTGCTGGCTGACCGTCCTGCTCGAGGGCTACGACCTGGTCGCGCTCGGCGCGACCATCCCCACCCTGCTCAAGAGCGGCTACCTCGGGTTCACCGCGGCCGGCGCGACACTGGTCGCGACGGTGTCGCTGATCGGCGTCGCCGTCGGCGCGGCCGGCCTCGGCCCGCTCACCGACCGGTTCGGCCGCCGGGTGATGCTCATCGGCTCGGTCCTGCTGTTCTCGCTGTTCACCCTGCTGACGCCGCTCGCGCCGAACGTGGCGACGTTCGGCGTCTTCCGCTTCGTCGCCGGGCTCGGCCTCGGCGCGTGCATGCCGGTGGCCCTCACGGTGATGTCCGAGAACCTGCCGGCGCGGCGGCGGGCCAGCGCCAGCACCTTCACCATGACCGGCTACCACGTCGGCGCGGTGCTGACGTCGATCCTCGCGCTGTACGCCAAGGAGGACTGGCACCTGCTGTTCTACGGCGGCGGGATCGTCGGCCTGCTCGCCGTGCCGCTGATGTGGTGGAAGCTGCCGGAGTCGGCGGCCTACCTCGAGGCCCGCGGGACGGCCGAACGCGTGGGGCTCAAGGACCTGCTGGGTGCCCGGTTCCGGCGGATCAGCATCGCGGTGTGGACGGGGTCCTTCATGGGACTGCTGCTGGTCTACGGGCTCAACACCTGGCTGCCGCAGCTGATGCGCACCGCGGGCTACCCGATCTCGACGTCGATCACGCTGCTGCTGGTGCTCAACATCGGCGCGGTGCTGGGCCTGGTGCTGGCGGGCACGATCGCCGACCGGTTCGGCATCCGGCCGATCGCGCGGATCTGGTTCGGCGCCGGGGCGGTCCTGCTGGCGGCGCTGAGCCTGAAGATCGGCAACGCGGTGCTGCTGAACGCGGTCGTGCTGCTCACCGGCGTGTTCGTGTTCTCCGCGCAGGTGCTGATCTACGGCTACGTGGCGCACGCGTTCCCGGCGTCGGCCCGCGGCACCGCACTCGGGCTGACGTCGGCGGTCGGCCGGCTGGGCTCGATCCTCGGCCCGTTCGTCACCGGCGCGCTGGTCACCGCCGGGGTCGCCTACCCGTGGGGCTTCTACTTCTTCGCCGTCGTGGCGGCGCTCGGCCTGGTTGCCGTGCTGCTGCTGCGCGGCGAGACCCGTGCCGAAGAGCGGTTGACGCCGGCGTCCGCCGGGTAGCCGCGAGGGAACGGCTACCCGAGGAGGAACGATGTCGCAGCCCCACGACGAGGCCGGCGAGGTGGACTCGAGCGGGAACCCGGTCGACGTCCCACCTCGCCGCGAAGAGCCGCAGGAGCCGGACGGGCCGCTGGAAGACGAAGACGCCAAGGCGAAGCCGGGTCACCCGGCCACCCACGAGAACTTCCGCGGCAGCTAGACCGTGTCCTCCGGGCGGCGACGGCCCAGCGTCGCCTCCGGGTGCTCGGTGCGGCGGTCGGAGTCGCGCAGGACCTCGCGGGCCTGGGCCTCGGGGTCCGCGCTCTCCACGGCCTGCTCTTCGGGCAGCAGTTCCGCCCGGGTCTCCGTCCGGTCAGGGGTGTCGTCCATGGTCGGCGAGTACCCGCTCCGGCCCGATCTCAGACACTCAACCAGCCGACGGCCAGCGAAAGGACCAGCCCGGCGACCATCAGCACGAGCACGCCGGTGAGGACCAGCCACAGCACCGGCATCGCCTTGGACGGCATCGGCTGCGGGTGCGACAACCCCGACGTCTGGCCGGAATCGGGTGGCGTGCTGCCCGGGGGCACGCCGCCTCCGGGCTCCAGGTCCGGGGTCCGGCGCGGGTCCGGATCCGGGGGTTCGGCGGTCATGGGGCACCGTCCTTCCGTCGCTTCCGCGAGGGGTGCCCGGCGGGCTGCCGGGCAAACCCGCTCAGTCGCGGGAACGGCGGTTGCCGGCGGCGTCGCGGCGCAGCTGGGCGGTGTGGGCGGAGATTTCGCCGAGCTGTTCGGCCAGTCCGGCGTACGCACCGGTCAGGTGCGGCTGCGCGGCGGCCAGCGGCGGGAGCAGCGTGGCCGGGTCGTCGTCCCCCAGTGCCGCGCCGAGTCGGTCGGCGCTCTCCTGCGCGGCCGGGCCCAGGCCGTCGAGTGCGCTGACCCGGCCGGCGAGCTGGCGCAGGATCGCGGAGTTGCGGCGGGCCCAGTCGGCGACGGCCCGGTCACCCGCGCGCCGGTCGCGTTCCGCGTCGACCCGCGCCTCGCCGGTCTTCGCCCCGGTGTGCGACGGCTGCAGCCGCAGGTACCGCCGTTCCGCGGCCTGACGGCTCGCGACACCCAGGGCGGGCGCGAGCGCGACCCAGCTGGTGCCCGCCGCCCTGGCCGCCGCGATCAGTTCGGGTTCCCAGCTCGCGAGTTCCTCCCGCAGCTGCCGCAGGCCGGACAACGCCGCCAGCAGCCGGTCCTGGTCTCCCGTACCGGCCCGGGCGGCCGCCACCACCTCCTGGATCCGGCGCAAAGCGCCGGTGGGATCGGTTCCGTCCATCACGTCATCCTTTCGACGACCCGCATCTTGTCATCGTTTTGACGACATGCTAGAACAGACCCGCGTGTTGACACCAGTGCTGTCGAGTCCAGGAGGTGGATCCCGATGTTGATGCGCACCGACCCGTTCCGCGACCTCGACCGGTTCGCCCAGCAGGTCTTCGGCGCCGGCACCTGGTCGAAGCCGGCCGCGATGCCGATGGACGCCTACCGCGCCGGCGACGAGTTCGTGGTGTGCTTCGACCTGCCCGGTGTCGATCCCGGCGCCGTCGAGCTGGACGTCGAGCGCAACGTCCTCACGGTCAAGGCCGAGCGACGGCCCCTGCCGACCGGTGACGACGTCAAGATGCACGTCTCCGAGCGCCGGCTGGGCGTGTTCTCCCGCCAGCTGTTCCTCGGCGACACCCTGGACACCGAGCACATCACCGCGAACTACGACGCCGGGGTGCTGACCGTGCGCATCCCGATCGTCGAGAAGGCGAAGCCGCGCCGCATCGAGATCGACGGCGCCGGCGACCGCAAGGAGATCAAGGCCTGAGCCATGGGCCGGGGGTCCGGGCGCGCGCCCGGACCCAGCCCGGCAACGACCGCGTGCTCCTCCCCGGCCCGGCCGCACGGCAGGCCGCCGAGCGAGTGCTGCGTGCACTGGACGGACTCCGACTCGGGCCCCTCGACCTCAGACCCGTTCGACGCGGAAGACCGCGATGCGGTCCGCGGCCGCCGCGACGGCGTCCGGCGTCGGCGCGTCCGCCAGGCCGGTCGTTACGAACCGCTTCCCCACACTGGCCGGGCTCGTCTCGACGAGCCGGCGCAGGACGGGCCGCCGCGCCTCCACCGGCAGCTCGGCCAGCCGCGCGGTCGAGGAGCGGCGGCCGCGGGTGAGCGTCACCTCGCCCGCGGCCCGGACGTTCGCCACCCAGGCCGCCTTCGGATAGGCCTGGAAGATGTAGTGCTCCCCGTCGAGGGCCATGACCGCGATGGGGAACGTGCGCGGGACGCCGGTGCGGCGTCCGGGCACGGTGAGCAGCTGCATCGGGCCGAAGGCGACGCCGAGCCGATGCAGCCCCACGACGATCTTGTTGCCGGCGTTGACCATCCGGCGGTAGCTCTGCGCTGTTGTCATACTCCGACGGTACACGAAGTCATACGAGACTCGTATGTTCTGAGCATCATATGGAATCGCGTGCCGGACCCGGCTTCGGGTCCGGGGGCAGCGGGTCCGGGACGGGCACGCTGCCGGGCTCCGGCAGCGGCCGGCCCGGTTCCGGCTCCTCCGGGACGAGGGGCTCGGGCTGGATCGGTCCGGGCGGGACCGGGGGTGCGGTCGACATCGGTCTTCCCTCCGCGACGCTGCGCCGCCCGTGGGCCGGTCGGCGATCTTCCCGTGAGCTACCCCGTCCGGGGGCCCGGGGAAACGCATTGACCCTGACACCGTGTCAGCCGCTACCCCGGACCCATGACGCCTTTCCGCACCGCGATCGAGGTCACCGCCGGGATCCGCCGCGGCGAACTCCGGTCCCGCGACCTGACCGAACAGCTCTTCGCCCGCATCGACGCCGCCACCGTCAACGCCGTCGTCGCGACCTGCCGCGACTCCGCGCTGCAGGCCGCTTCGGAGGCCGACCGGGCCGTGGCACGCGGCGCCGACGTCGGGCCGTTGCACGGCGTCCCGATGACGGTCAAGGACGCCTTCGCCGTGCAAGGCCTGCCCACGACCTGGGGCGAACCGGCGTTCGCGGGCTGCGTCGCGGACGAGGACGCGGCGGTCGTCGAGCGGCTGCGGGCCGCCGGGGCGATCATCGTGGGCAAGTCGAACGTGCACCACCTGCTCGCCGATTTCGGCCGGACCGAGAACCCGCTCCACGGACGGACGCTCAACCCGCGCGACCCCACCCGGACGCCGGGCGGCTCGAGCGGCGGTGCCGCGGCCGCGCTCGCCGCCGGCTTGACCTACCTCGAGTACGGCTCCGACCTGGCCGGGTCGATCCGGATCCCGGCGGCCTACTGCGGGGTCTACGGCCTCAAACCGACCCCGGGCACCGTGCCGCTGCGCGGGTTCCAGCCGCCGGGGCCGCCCGTGCCGCTCGCCCGGGAATTCCCCTCGGCGGCCGGTCCCCTGGCCCGGTCCGCGGCCGACCTGCGCCTCGCCCTGGAAGTCACCGGCGGGCCGCTGCGGCCGGCCCGGCGGTCCCGGCTCGGGGACTTCCGCGTCGGCGTGGTGCTCGACGATCCGGCCTGCCCGGTCACCGGCGAGGTCGGCGCGGCGCTGTCGGACGCCGTCGACGCGCTGAGCCGCGCCGGGGTGCGGATCCGCGCGGGCTGGCCGCCGGACGTCGACCCGGTCGCTCAGGCGGAGGCGTTCGGCTTCCAGGTGGACCTGTTCTTCGCGAGCCAGGAAGGGCGGACGCCGGCCGGGACCGCGGAGCAGGAGCGGCGGCGGGCGGCCCTGACCGCCGCGTGGGGCCGGTACTTCGCCGACGTCGACGCGTTTCTCTGCCCGACGGTGTTCACCACCGCGCGCACCCACGACGACCGGCACCGCTACGACGACCAGGTGTTCTGGATCGCGCAGGCGTCGCTGCCCGGGCTGCCGGCGGTCAGCGCCCCGGCCGGCGGGGCGCTGCCGGCCGGGCTGCAGGTGGTCGGGCCGGCCCACGAGGACGACACCGCGCTCACGTTCGCGGAACTCGCCGCGGACGTCGTCGGCGGGTTCGTCCCGCCTGGGGAAGGATCGGACCGTGTTCTCGATCGGTGACTTCGCCCGCCACGGCCGGGTGTCGGTGCGGATGCTGCGCCACTACGACGCGCTCGGGCTGCTGCGCCCGGCACGCGTCGACCCCGCGACCGGCTACCGCAGCTACACCGCGGGCCAGCTGGCGCGGCTCAACCGGATCGTCGCGCTGAAAGACCTCGGGTTCACGCTGGAGCAGGTGGCCACGCTGCTGGCCGACGAGGTCACGGTGGAACAGGTGCGCGGCATGCTGGCGCTGCGGCGCGCCGAACTGGAGGCCGCGCTGGCCGAAGGCGCGGCGCGGCTGGCGCGGGTCGAGGCGCGGCTGCGGACGATCGAAGCGGAAGGCCGGCCGCCCGCGCACGACGTCGTCGTCAAGGAACTGCCCGCGATGCGGGTGGTGGAGCTGACGGGGATCGCGGCGGGCTTCGCGCCGGAGGCGATCGGCCCGGTCGTCCACCCGCTGTGCGCGGAGCTCGGCCGCCGCCTCCCGCAGGCGGACGTGACGCCGGCCGGACGGCTGACCTGCTACTACGAACAGCGCGCCGAGGACGAAGTCGTCGTGCACGCCGCGGTCCCGGCGTCGGTCGGCGGCGGCGACCTCAACGGCCTGGCGGTGGCGGACCTGCCACCCACCCGCGCGGCCACGCTCGTCCACCGCGGCGCGATGGACGCCGTCCTGCCGAGCTGGCAGGCGGTGGTGCGCTGGATCGACGACCACGGCTGCCGCTCGGCCGGGCCGCAGCGGGAGGTCTACCTGGACTGCCCGGCGGACCCGGCGGCCTGGGTGACGGAACTGCAGGAACCGATCAGTACCCTCTCCTGATCGCGAACGGGAGAGCGCCTGATGCGGCCCTGTCCGGGATTCGCCCGGTGTTCCGCCGACGACGAGGGCTTCCGATGGCGCAAGCGAACCAGTACGACAGCCACGAGCCCGGGGAGCACCCGAAGGTCTTCGTCTCCTACACCCACGACAGCGAGCAGCACCGCGAAGCCGTGCTGGCCTTCGCCGATTTCCTGATGCGGCACGGCATCGACGTGGTGCTCGACCGCTGGGCGACCGACCGGCGGCGGGACTGGCAGGCCTGGATGACCCGGAGCATCACCGAGTCGGACTACGTCCTGGTCATCGCGTCCGAGGGTTACCGGCGGATGGGCGACGGGACCGGGCCCAACCACCTGAACCTGGGCGGCCAGTCGGAAGCGGCCCTGCTGCGCGACCTGCTCCAAGGCGACCGCGCCACCTGGACGGCCAAGCTCCTGCCGGTGCTCCTGCGCGGCCACGGCAAGGAGGAGATCCCGAAGTTCCTCCAGCCCAACGCGGCGGACCGGTACGAGGTCCCGGCCAACACACCGGAGGCGGCGGAGTCGCTGCTGCGGGTGCTGACCCGGCAACCGCGCGACGTCCCGCCGCAGCTCGGGCCCCGCGTGGTCCTGCCACCGCGGTCGATGTCCTGATCGGCCCGGCTGCGGCGAACCCGCTGATCCGTCGTCGGCGAAACCACCCGCCGCCGTGGTTCCGGTGTGGTGCCGGCCGATCAGGCGACGGGCTGCTCCGCCGGCTCCGGTGCCGGGTTCAGCACCCCGGCGAACACGGCCGCGAGCACGCACAGCACCACCGGCAGCGCGAAGGTCAGGTTCAACGGCATCCACCGCGTCAGCCCGCCGATGAGCGCCGGACCGGCCAGCAGACCGACGTACCCGAGGCCGACCACGCGGGCCATCAACGCACCTGAGGCCCGGGTGTCCAGGTTTCCCGCCGCCGTGAACAGCTGCGGAACACCCCCGGAGAGGCCCAGGCCGAACAGCGCCCACCCCACCAGCGACACCGGCACCCAGGGGGCCGCCGCGGCCGTCGTCAGGCCCACCGCGGCCAGCGCCGCGCCGTACCGGACGATCGCCGCCGGGCCGGCCCAGGCCGCGACGCGGTCGGTGAGGAACCGGCCGGTCGTCATCGCCACCGCGAACGCGCCGTACGCGAGCGCCGCCGTCGAAGCCGAGGTGCCGAGCACCTTTTCCATGTGCAGCGCGGCCCAGTCGTTCGCGACGCCCTCCGACAGCATCAGCGCCAGCGCGAGCAGGCCGAGCAGCCAAACCGTGCGGCCCGGGCTCCGGCGGCGCACCACCGGCTCCGGCTCGCCCGGAGAAGCGGCGGACGGCACCTCAGCCGGCACCGCCGCCGGCTCCATGAGGAACCGCGCCGACACCACGGAAAGCAGCACGCACAGCAGGCCGGTGCCGGTGAGCGTGACGCCGGTGGGCACCCCCGCGCCGAGCGTCGCCGCGCCGATGACCGCGGCGATGGCGCCGCCGATCGACCACATCGCGTGGAACGCCGCCATGATCGGGCGCGGGTAGGCCCGTTCGACCACGACCGCGTGGGAGTTCATCCCGACGTCGATGGCACCGTTGCCGAAGCCGAAGCCGATCAGCGCCAAACCCAGCGTCCACCACGAGGTCGCGAACCCGGGCCCGCACAGGGCGAGGCCGAGCAGCACCCCCGCGGCCGGCACCAGCCGCCGGTGCCCGAGCCGGTCGACGAGCGGGCCCGCCACCTGCATGCCGGCGAACGCGGCGCCGCCGAGCACCAGCAGCAGCGCGCCCAGCGTGCTGTGCGAGATGCCGGTCGCCCGCTCGACGTTCGGGATGTGCACGACCCACATGCCCATCGCGAACCCGTTGAGGCCGAAGAACATGAAGGTCGCGAACCGGGCGGCGCGCGGGCGGGGCAGGACGGTCATCGGTTCTCCACGGGGACGGCGACGTGCACGAGCACGCCGCGCTCGGCCAGCGCGGCACGCTGGTCTTCGGGTGCGCCGGGGTCGGTGACGACCACGTCGGCGCGGTCGGCGGGACAGATGCAGGCGAGCGCGGCGCGGCCCCACTTGGCGCCGTCGGCGAGCACGATCGCCCGGGCCGCGACGTCGAGCGCCGCCTGCTTGACCTCGGCGTCGCCCAGGTCGAAGGCGGTGAGCCCGGAATCGAGGTCGAGCGCGCAGGGGCTCAGCACGGCGACGTCGAACCGCAGTGCCCGCAGCGACGCCAAGGTCAGCGGTCCGACCAGCGCCTGCTCCCCCGGCCGCGGTTCGCCGCCGGGCAGCAGCAGCCGGACGCCGGGCGCCTCGGCCAGCTCGCGGGCCGCGTGCAGCGACAGCGGCATCACGGTGATCGGCCGCCCGCGCAGCAGCCGCGCCAGCTCCAGCGCCGTCGTGCCGCTGTCGAGGACGATCGTCTCGCCGTCCCGGACCAGCTCGGCCGCCGCGGCGGCGATGGCCCGCTTCGCCTCGACCCCGGCCGTCGCACGAGCCGCGAACGGCGGTTCGACCCCCGACGGCGACGCCGGAACCGCGCCGCCGTGCACCCGGCGCAGCACGCCGCGGGACGCCAGCTGGTCGAGGTCGCGGCGGACGGTCATCTCCGACGCGCCGGTCGCTTCGGCCAGCTCGGCGACGCCCACCTGGTCGGCTTCGCGCAACCGCTCCACGATCACCCGTTGCCGGTCCGCGCTCTTCACCCCGCGATGCTCGCAAGCCGCGCGCGTTCGCACAACCTGATTGTTCGTCCGCTCACGCATTTTGTGCGCAGCCCCGCTGCGGCATGATGGTGCCGTGCACGCCGCCGAGACCACCGCGACCCCGTGACCGGGGGCTACCTGAAGGGCCGCATCCGCCGCGAGGACATCATCACGGCGGCAGCCGCGGCGTACGGCGAACTCGGCTACCACGGCTCGTCGCTGCGGGAGATCGCCAAGCGCGTCGGGATTTCGCACGCCGGCCTCCTCTACTACTTCCCCACCAAGGAGGCGCTGCTCGCCGCCGTCCTCGAACGCCGGGACGATGAAGACGCCGAGCGCGAGCAGCTCACCGTGCCGCCCGGGCTCGCGGTCCTGCGTCACTTCGTCGCGCTCGCCGAGCACAACGTCCGCCACCCCGGGATCGTCGACCTCTACTCCCGGCTCGCCGCCGAAGCGGTCGTCCCCGACCACCCGGCCCACGAGTACTTCGTGCGCCACTACCGCGCCGCGCGCGACGGCGTGCACGAGTCGTTCCAAGCGCTCGCGGCCCGCGGCGAACTCCGGGACGGCGCCGACCCCGCGATGGCGGCGCTGACGTTCATCGCGCTGATGGACGGCCTGCAGGTGCAGTGGCTCACCGTCCCCGGCGACGTCGACCTGGTCGGCTCGCTGCGCTTCTACCTGCAGAACCTGCTCACCGTCCCGCTCTAGAGGGTCTCCGCGTACGGGTCCCACCCCGCCGGCAGCAGCGGCGGCACCTCGACGGTGCTGGTGACCTCGACACTCTGCCCGCGGGTCAGGGATTCGTCGATCGCCAGCATCGCGTCGAGCACGTGGTAGGCCAGCTCGCCGGACGCGCGTTCGGGCACCCCGGCCCGGATCGCCCGCGCGAGTTCGAGGGCACCGGTGCCGCGCGAAGCCGCGTGTCCTTGCGGCGCCAGCTCTTCCGGCTCGTCCCGGTCGAGCAGGTGCAGCCGGGTCGGCTCGTCGAACCGGTTGGGGTCGGGCAGCACGGCGGTGCCGAGCGTGCCGGTCAGCTCGACCACGCCGGCCCGCTTGAGCGCCGAGTCGAAGCTCAGGACCAGCAGGGCGGAAGCGCTTTCGAACTCGACGAGCGCGGTGACCGTGGTCGGCACCGACACGGGGAACTCCGTACCCGCCCGCGGCCCGGACCCGACGACCCGGGTGTCGCGCCCCCGCCCGCCCGCGCCCGTGACGCGCCGGATCGGGCCCAGCAGGTGCACCAGCGCCGTCAGGTAGTACGGGCCCATGTCGAGCAGCGGTCCGCCGCCGGGCTGGAAGTAGAACTCCGGCGCCGGGTGCCACAGTTCCGGGCCCGGCACCTGGAACAGCGCGAGCGCGGTGAGCGGGCGGCCGACCCGGCCCGCGTCGACGGCGTGGCGCGCGGTCTGCAGCGCGGCGCCGAGCACGGTGTCGGGTGAGCTCGCCACGCGCAGGTTCTTCTCCCGGGCGCGATCCAGCAGCTTGCGGCCGGTCTGGCGGTCCAGGGCCAGCGGCTTCTCCGCCCAGACGTGCTTGCCCGCGTCGAGCGCGGCCAGCCCGACCTCGACGTGCGCGGCCGGGACGGTCAGGTTGACGACGAGCTCGACGTCCGGGTCGCCCAGCAGCTCGGCGACGGTGCCCGAGCGCGGCACGCCGTACTCGGCCGCGCGGGCCGCCGCGCGGGCGGTGTCGAGGTCGGCGACCCGCACCACGCGGACGTCCGGGAACGCGGTGAGGTTCTCGAGGTAGGTGCCGCTGATGACGCCGGTGCCGATGATCCCGACGCCGACCGGGCCGCCGGTCACCGGTCCGCGCCGGTCAGGAAGGCGAAGCTGGTGGCGATGGCCTCGAAGAGGTCACCGGCCGGGCCGCTGTAGGCGTCGAACTCCACCACGCGCAGTGCGTCCGGCGCGGCGGCCAGCACCTCGGCGACCGGCACCCGGCCCTGGCCGGCCGGGACCTGGCCGGTGGCGTCGGTGGCGAGCCCGCCGTCCTTGACGTGGATGGCCCGCACCCGGTCGCCCAGCCGCCGCAGCAGGGCGGGAGCGTCCTCGCCGCCCGCGGTGGCCCAGTAGGTGTCGACCTCCAGCGCGACCGCCGGGTCGAGCTGGTCGGCGAACACCTCGAACGCGCTGCGTCCGTCGATCCGGGACTCCAGTTCCCACCAGTGGTTGTGGTAGCCGACGCGGACGCCGTGCTCGGCCGCGAGCTTCGCGGCGGCGTTGAGCGCCTCCGCCGTGGCCGCGATGTCGGCCGGGTCCTGCCACCGTTCGGCCGGTACGTACGGGTCGATCACGAGGCCGATGCCCAGCTCGGCCGCGGCGGCGAAGACGGCTTGCCCGTCCACCCCGATCAGCTGCGCGTGCGCGGTCGGGGCGGTCAGGCCGTTGGCGGGCAACCCGGCCCGCAGTGCCTCGACGTTCTCGAGCACGCCGTACGGCTCGACTCGGGTGAAGCCGATCGCGGCGAGCCGCCGCAGGGTGTCGGCGGGATCGGCCGCGAACGCGTCGCGGACCGAATACAGCTGGACGGAAGGCACGCTCATCACCGGCTCCTCCACTCGCCCGTGGCGGTCGTCCGCCACGGCTTCCCAATTTCTACCACCTGGTCAAAATTGTGACCAGGGGTTTTAGGGCCGGTCCATCCGGACGGCGGCGTGCGTCGATTCACGCCGGACGGTGTTTTGCCCACCGCCCGATGGGGCAGTAACGCGAAGAGCAGGCAGCCAGAGCCGATCCGGGAGGTGGCGGTAGTGGACAGGGCAGGAGACGATCGGGACACGTGGACCGCCGTCGGGCACCCCGGATCCCGGGGCGACCTGACGGACCTGTCCGAAGCCGCCCGCGACCTCGACCGGCGGATCGACCAGCACCTCGAGCGGCTGCGCCGGGAACGCGCCGAGCGCGCCGCCGACATCCCCGCCCAGCGGCTTCGGCGGCTGGGGTAGCGAGGGGCCACCTCGCGTTCACCGCGCGGACGCGACCTACTACTCTGGGTGGCCCAACGCCACCCGCCGAAAGTCCTGCGAGGTCGCCATGCCCGACACGCCGTCCGTGCTGTCCCCGAGCCAGACGCCGGTGGGGGTCGACCCCGACCGGCCGAGCATCGCGCGGATCTACGACGGTTTCCTGGGCGGGAACAACTTCTACGAAGTCGACCGCATGGTGATGGACAAGATCCGCACGGCGGTCCCGGAAGCGGTGGACATCGCCCGCGGCAACCGCGGCTTCCACAACCGGGCGCTGCGGATGCTGGCCAACCAGACCGGGATCCGCCAGTACCTCGACTGCGGGTCCGGGCTGCCGACCGCCGAGAACACCCACCAGATCGTGCAGCGCATCGACAAGGACCACACGGTCGTCTACGTCGACAACGACCCGGTGGTCCTCGCCCACGGCCGGGCCCTGCTCGTCGAGAACGACTTCACGCACATGGTCGAGTCGGACATCTTCCAGCCGCGGGAAGTGCTGGGCCACGAGGAAGTCCTCGCCCACATCGACTTCTCCGAGCCGGTCGCGCTGCTGCAGGTGGGCACGATGCACCACTTCGAGGGCGACGGCGTCAACGACATCATGCGCGCGTACATCGACGCACTGCCGTCGGGCTCGTACGTGGTGCTGTCGCACTTCTTCGACCCCGAGGTGCCGGAGCTGACCGCGATCGCCAAGCGCATCGAGCAGATCCTGGTCTCCGGCCCGCTCGGCGCCGGCCGCTTCCGCACCCGCGCGGAGATCGAAGCGATGATGGACGGCCTCGAACTCGTCCAGCCGAACGCGACATCGCAGCCGGGCCTGGCGGTCTGCGACGAGTGGTGGCCGGACGGCCCCCGGCTCACCCCGCTCAGTGACTCGGCCCGGTGCGTCGCCGGGATCGTCGGCTACAAGCCGTGACCTTCAGTCCTCCGGTTCCTCCGCCGGCGCCGCTTCGGCGGGCGTAACCCCTTCGCGCACCCATTTGAGCTTGACCTCGAACTGGCCCTGCAGCCCCGTGCGCGCGATCACCGCCCCGGCCTGGGCGTCGAGCTTGACGCCGAACTTGAGCTCGACCTCGTCCGGCCCGAGGTCGCGGAACTGGGTCAGCGCGGCGGCCGCGGCCGCACGGACCTCGCGCAGCGCGTGCTCGAAGGTGGTGGTCGCCTTGCGCAGCACGCCCGAAGGCGCCGATGCCTGTTCCAGGCCCGGTTCGCCCTCCACCTCGACGACCACCGAACCACCGCCGGCCAGCGGGAACCGCACGAACTCCTGCACCTGATCTCCTTTCCGCCACGGGAATCAACACGGCAAGTCGAGCCACTGCTCTCGCGGGACGCCGAGCCGGACCTGGTCCAGCTGCCGGAGCAGGAAGGGCAGCCGGTCGGGCCGGGCCAGGTACTCCAGCACCGCCTGGTAGAAGGCGCTGGTCATCGCCGACGGCATCAGGTCCGACGCGTCGAAGCACAGGTCACCGCCGCCGGCCAGGGTCGCGGCGATCCGCCGCGTCACGTCGCTGCGGTAGACGTCCTCGCCGACGAGGCGCCGGTGCACCGAGAACGTGGTCCCGCCGGAGGGCCAGATGCGCTGGCCCTCCGCCCCGGCCAGGTAGGCCATCAGCCGCCGCGCGGCCGGGGTGTCGCGGAACATCCCGGCGAGGTCGGCCGACACCTCCGACGGGCCGGCGGCGCCGGAACCGGGGAAGGGGAAGAACCGGAAGTCCCGGTCGGGGACCGGCGAACCGCCCGGCCGGCGGATCGCGGAGTACCCGCCGATCGCGAACGAGCCGAGGTGCTCCAGCGCGCAGCCGGGCGGATCGGCGAACATGGGCCGGCCGGCGTCGGAGAACGACGTGAGCAGCGCGGCCGTGCTGCCGCCGCGCACCGCGCCCGGCGCCAGGACCAGCGTGCCCCAGCTCTGCCACGCGTCGACCACCGCCGCGTCGGACCAGGCCAGCCGCCCCGCGGCCCAGCTGCGGTAGACCCCCGGCCCGGCGCGGTGCAGGAGGATGTCCTCCAGCCAGTCGGTACCGGGGAACCCGGAGTTGGGCGGGGCGCCCATGCCGAGGCACCACGGCTGCTGCCCCGCCGCGGAAAGCCGGTGCGAAACCGCCACGAGTTCGTCCCAAGTGGACGGAATCGGCCCGGCGAACGAGTTCGGCGTGTACCAGAGGATGCTCTTCAGGTCGGCCTTCACCACGACCGCGTGGACGGCGTTGCCGCCGAGCTGCTGCAGCTGCCGCCACTGCGAGCTGTAGGCCGCGGTGGCCTCCGTCCCGAGGACGGCGTCGAGGGGTTTCAGCTCGCCCGAGCGCGCGTACCCGGCGAGTTCGGCCGGGTTCGACAGCACCGCCACGTCGGGCGGGGTGCCCTGCTGGAGGTCCCCGCGCAGCACCTGGTTCTGGGCGCGGGTGCCCTGGTAGCGCACGGGAATCCCGGTCGCCCGGGTGAACCCGTCGAGCACCCGCTGGAACGCCGCCTGCTCGTCGCCGGTCCACGGCCCCAGGACCGCCACCTCCTCCGTGCCGCCGCCGGCGGAACACCCGGACAGCAGGAGGACGACGGCCATTGCCCAGCCGGCCCAGCGTTTCCTCACGGCTGCCTCCCCGCGCGGAACCGGTATTCGTCGAGGCGCGGTTGCAGGCCGCCCACCACCAGGACCCCGATCCCGGCGGCCAGCACCGGAATTCCGTAGCCGAGCACCCCGGTCCAGCCCGGTTCGGTGAGGCCCGGGCCCAGCAGCGCCGCCTCGCCCGCCGCACCGGCCGCACCGGGCGGTGCGGCCGGTGCGGCGGGCGGGGTGGCCGTCGCGGCGGCGAACGTGGCCACCGTGTCACCGCAGGCGGCCGCTCCGCCCGGCCCGCACTGGGCGGCCAGGACCTGGGCGAGCGTCCACTGGGCCCGGCCGGCGGCGGCCGTGGTGGCCGCCGAGCGCGCGGCCACGGTCTGCGCCAGCGCGGTTCCGCTGTTCCTCGCCTCGGCCTGGATGCCCAGCAGCAGCGCCGTTCCCGCGCCCAGCAGCACGCCCGCCGCCGTCGCCGCCAGCAGCGCGGTGTTGACCGCGCGCCGGAACCGCCGGGTGAGGAACCGCTGGGTCCACGCGAGCGTGCCGAGCAGGACGACCAGCGGCAGCGCCCAGAGCAGCGTGATCGCGGGATCGAGCCAGTCGGCGTCGAGCTGGTCGTCGAGCGCGGCGCGCTGGGCGGCTTCCAACGCGTCGAGCCGCGCGAGGATGCCGTTCTCCGGTGCGGTGAGCAGGTCCGACGCCGACAGCAGGTCGCTCGCGGCGAGCGGGCCGCCGCCCTCCTCCCGGAAATGGGCGTCGGCGTGACCGATGAAGCCGTTGTACGCCGGCAGCAGTCCTTCGATCAGCCGCAGCGTCCGGCTGCCCGCCGGCCCGGCCGCGTTGTGCTCGGCGACCTGCGCGAGCTGCTGGCCGGCCCGGGCGATCTCGTCTTCGTACTGTTCGCTCGGGCCGGTCAGTTTCGCCTGCCCGTGCTCGAAGGCGGCCACCGCGGCGCCGTGGGCGGCGACGATCGCCTCCTTGGCCAGCGACACCTCGAGCACCGCGGGCGCGGTCCGCTCCCGCACCTCGGCGATGCTGGCCCGCACGCCGAGGAAGGTCGCCAGCGCCGTCCCCAGCACCACGACACTGGCGGCCACGAGCCCCAGCCGCAGCCACCAGAGGGTCTGCCGGGTGGTGCTGGTCGCGGTCACGAGGGCGCTCCGGCCTCGAACGGCTCACCACAGTGCCCGCACCGCTTCGCCGTCGGCCGTGCCTTGTGTCCACATCGGACGCACTCCCGCGGGGCACCGGCGGCTTCGGGCGGGGTGACGGCGGCGGGTTCTCCGGCACCGGTGTAGGTGGAGATCGTCGAGCCGAGCACGAGGGAGAAGCCGTCGCGGGGGCGCACGCCGTCCTTGATCGCGACCGTGCCGTCCTCGCGCACGTCGATCAACCGGCCCAGGCGCTTGAGGATCTCCGCGTTGCCCAGCTCGGTCGCCAGCCGGACGGCGGTACCCCATTCGCGCGCCGCCTCCGCGCGGTCGTCGCGCTCGAAGGCGTCCCAGCCCGCCCGGACCGCGCGGCCCAGCTCGGCCTGCCCGGTGACGCGGGCGACGTTGTCGTCCGGCACGCTGGACAGCGCCAGGTCGTCGGTCAGGTAGCCGACGATCGCCACCTGTTCCGTGACAGCTTCGCCGGCCCCGGCGAAGAGGGTGGCGGTGCCCAGCAACCGGTCCTCGTACCGCGTCAGCTGCGCGGTTTCGACGTCGAGGCAGAGGTGGTACTCGCGCTGCTCGTCACCCCACGCCCCGGTGGGCAGCTCGACCGCATGTCCTTCGACGTGACACTGCGGGGTGAGCTCGACCTCGGTCGGGAAGACCTGCTTGACGAACCGCAGGCGGCTGTAGGGCAGGGTGGTCAGCCGCAGCCGGACGTCCGGCACGGTCCGGCCCATCGCCCGCTCGACCAGGCGCCGGAAGTCCCCGGCGAGCTCGGCGTCCTCCAGGACGGCGTCGGCGCTGCCGCGCAGGACCGACGCGATGCGCTGCAGGTCCCGCGGTTCCCAGTCGTCGCCGATTCCCCGGGCGTCGCAGGCGAACTGGCCCCGGCAGCGGTCGAGCGCGGCCTCCAACGCGCCCGCGCGGTCGGTCTCGTTCTTGCCGTCGGTGAGCAGCACGGCGTGCCGGATGGCGGCCGGGGTCTGCCCGAACAGGTCGCGGGCGAGGTCCAGCCACGTGCTCATCGCGGTGCCACCGCCGGCGATCAGCCCGGACGCCGCGGCCTTGGCCTCGTGGCGGGTCCGCTCGCCGGCCACGGCCAGCGGCGGCTCGGCCGGGTAGACCAGCCGGGCGTGGCCGGTGCACTCGACCACGCCGAACAGCACGCCGTCCCGCAGCGAGCCGATGGCCGCCCGGCAGGCGTGCCGGGCGGCCTCGATCTTCGTCGGCGGCCAGTCCATCGAGCTGGAACAGTCCACCAGCAGCAGTTCGGCGGTCGGTGGCGGCCCGGCCGCGGGCGCGCCGGCGTCGCCCACCCGCACGGTGAGGACGACGTCCATCCGGTCGTCGTCCGGGGCCAGGTACTTCCGCTGGCTCAGCTGGAGGGCGAACGACGGTTCGGGCATCCGATCACCTTCTCGTCTTCGGCCGGACGGAGTTCGCGAGATCGACGAGCACGCCGTGGGAGTTGCGGTCCGGTGCCCGCTCGGCGAGCCGGCGCAGGGACTGCTCCAGCAGCGCCCGCAAACCGCGTTCGGTGACGCGCTCGCCGAGCAGCGCGCCGCCGTCCCAGCCGTCGTCCCGGCCATCGGCACCGTGATCGGCAGGGTGATCGGCACCGTGATCGGCAGTGTGGTCGGCACTGTCATCGGCACTGTCATCGGCACTGCCATCGGCTTTGTGATCGGCACGGCCCAGTGCGGTCAGCGCGGCCTCGCGGACGAGCGCCTCCAGCCGGTCCTGGGCCTCCCGGTCGAGGTAGAGCTCGGGCAGCCGCCGGGCCGCGTCGGCGAAGTCGTCGCGGCTCGGCGCACCGGCGGGCAGGCGTCCCGCCCGGATGCGCACGGCGGCGATCCGCGCGGCGTCGTAGTGGCGCGAGATCGGGGGCACGGCGTCGAGCAGCGCGACCGCGGCGTCCCGGCCGTGCGTCCGCAGGTGGCCGCGGGCGAGGCCGAAGGCGGCGCTGACCTGGGCGTGGTCGCGGTGCCATACCGAGCGGTAGCAGCGCTGCGCCTGCTCGGTCGTCCCGCGCAGCTCGGCGCAGAACCCGAGCGCCAGTTTCGGCGCGAGCTCGCCGGGCCAGCTGCGGTGCACCCGGTCGAAGGCGGCCGCGGCCTGCTCGGCGTCGTCGCGGGCCAGCGCCAGCAGCCCGTGGTGCCACGCCGCCCGCCAGTCCCGCGCGGCCTCGGTGCCGAGCTGCTCTTCGGCGTCCGCCAGTGCGGCGGCCGCGGCACCGGGATCGCCGAGCGCGACCAGTGCCCGCGTGCGGGCGAAGGCGATTTCGGGCGACCGCTCGCCGAACATCGCCAGCTTGTCCAGCCAGCGGTGCGGCCCGGGCGCTCCCGCGGCGGCGATGAACCCGGCCGCGGCGTCTTCCGGGGCGACCCGCGGGATCGGCAGCCGTCCGGCGCCGACGGCGGCCGCGGGCAGGCCGAGGTCCAGCCCGGCCGTGCGTTCCCCGGTGACCCAGTGGTCGAGGCCGGGTACCGCGCCGAGGCCGTCGTCGAGCAGTTCCGCGGTGTCCTCGAACAGCGCCGACGGCGCCGGCCGCGGCCGTTCGTCGCGCAGCGAAAGGATTTCCCGGCGCACGCCGTCGAGCTGCTCGGCCATTTCGGCCGCCGTGGCGAACCGCCGCTCGAACGGGGCTACCGCGCGTTCGAGCACGCGGTGCAGCGAGTCCAGGCCGCCGGCGACGCGGTCCGGGTCGGCGTCTTCGCTCGCGGCTTCGAGCAGCACCTGCAGTGTCCGGCCCACGGTGTGCAGGTCCGAGCGCACGGTCAGGCCGTAGCGGGCCAGCTCGTGCGCCGGGGCCTGGAAGCCTTCGGTGCCGACGCTCGGCCCGGTCGCGTCCTCGATCGGGCGGGCCGCCCCGAGGTCGATCACCTTGACGCGCTTGTCGCCGTGGATCACGTTCTCCGGCTTCATGTCGCAGTACAGCAGGCCCTCGCCGTGCAGGTAGTCGAGCGCGCCGAGGATCGCGCGCCCGTAGACGATGACGTGCTCGACCCGCGGCGGCGGCCCCTGCTTGAGCAGGTCCCGCAGCGACCGGCCGCCGACGTACTCCATCACCAGGTAGGTGTCCGGTTCGCCGCCGCCGGGCGGCACGTGCTCGACGAAGTCGCTGACGCGCACGATGTTCGGGTGGTCGAGCCGGACCAGCACGTCCCGCTCGACCCGCGCCATCGCCCGCAGCACGGCGTTGCCGCTGTTGATCACGCCCTTGAGGGCGACGTGCTGGCCGGCGAGCGCGGTGTCGGCGGCCAGGTACACCCAGCCGAGCCCGCCGCGGGCGAAGCAGCCGAGGATGTCGTAGCGGTCGCCGACCCGCTCACCGCGGTGCAGCTTGGGCAGGAAGGAAAAGCGCTCGCCGCAGTTTTCGCAGAACCCTTCGGCGAACGCCGGTTCCCCGGCGTAGGCCCGGCCGACGGCTTCCCCGCAGTGGCCGCAGAACCGGTGCTGCTCGGGGTAGTCCGGATCGGCCAGGACGAGCTTCTCCGGGTCCGGCACCTCGATCGCGGGCAGCGACTGGAAGTCGGCCTCACCGCTCCAGAGCTCGACACTGCGCCGGGTGCTTTCCGGGGGCGCGGCCGGCGGCTCGGCAGGCACCCGGCGGCGGCCGCACACCTCGCAGAACCCGATCGGCCCGACCGGACGGCCGTGGCACCACACCGTTTCCGTCGTCATGCGCCCTCCAGCCGGCGGCGGACCGCGCGCACGTACCGCTCGACGAGCCCGGCCGCGGCCTCCGGCTCGTCCGGCCGGTGAGTCAGCGCCGCCATGGCCGGGCGGTACAGCTCGGCGAGCTCCTCGTCCTCCATCAGGCCGGCGTCGGTCGCTTTGGCGTTGTAGCCGCGCAGCCGTCCGAGCAGTTCGTCGTGCCGGGCGGCCAGCGCGTCGAGGTCGGCGTACAGCCGCACCAGCGCCCACCGGGCTGCTTCGGCGTCCCGTTCGGTCGCCGCCAAGGCCCGCCGCACGCGGCCCGGTTCGATCCGCTCGCCCGCCGAGCGCAGAGCGCCCAGCCGCAGGCGCAGATCCGCGGAGCTGCCGGGCACCGCGGTGCGCGAACCGAGCCGGGCGGCCCGCTCCCGCGTGCGGTCCTCCTCGTGCTCCACCATGTCGACCAGCAGCGCGAGCCGGTCCAGGCGCCGCGCGTTCCGCTCGGTCTCCCAGCGGCGGGCCAGCCGCACGCCGGGCGAGTCGGGTCCGCTGAACTGGACGAGGACGGTGGCGCCCTTGTCCACCAGCGGCCGCACCACATCGGTGAGCACTTCCTCCGGCGCCCGCGCGTCTTCGACGCCGGTCACCGCCACGGCGACGTCCTCCGGGTTGGTTTCCAGCACGGTGACGACTTCGCCGGTGCTGATGCCCGCGCTGACGTGCTCGGCCACCTCGCCGGCGGTCTTGCCGGTGGCGTCGACGATCGCGGCGAGCCGCTCGGTGCCCCGTGCTCCCCGGCGCTCGCGCCGCACCTGCGCCAGGAACCCCTCCCGGACGGCCGAGTCGCGGTCGCCGATCACGACGATCAGCGGCCCGGCCGACGGCCGCGGCGGCTCGCCCACCCACCGGGCGACGTCGGGCACGTGCCGGACGATCACCTCGACCGGGATGAGGTAGGCCAGTCCGGCCCGTTCGTCGGTGTATTCGGTGACGACCATGCCCAGCACCGCGCCGGTCGCCTTGTCGATCACGCCCGCGCCGCTGAACCCGCGTCGCACCCGCTCGCCGGGCAGCGGCGAATTGAGCTGGATCCACTCCCCGCCGGCGCCCGCGGGGCCGGCCAGTTCGGCGTTGTTCACCCAGACGCCGTAGCGGTGCGGAGCCGGGAAGCCGTAGGTGTGGACCACCCGGTCGCGCACGGCACCGAGGCGCACCAGCGGCGCGCCGGGCACGTGGGAGAACGCTTCGGCGAGGTCGAGCAGGGCGATGTCGCCCCGGCCGTCCTCCGACGGCGGCACCCAGCAGCCGGGCCGCACGGACGCGAGCGTCTCCGGCATGCCGTCCAGGCCGACGAACCGCACGTGCACGTGCGCGCCCGAAAGCGCTTCCTCCCCCGCGGCCTGCACCACGTGCGCGCAGGTGAGCACCACGGATTCGCCCAGCAGCATCCCGGCGCCCAGTGCCCGGCCCGACGAGTCGACCAAGCACACTCGCCACGGCTCCGGATCCCCCGCGTGCCCCTCGGCAGAACCGTTGTGCTCCCTCACCGGGTGGGACCTTACGACCCGGCACCGGCTCTCCGGGCCGGGTTCGCCCGCTTGACCCGGCAGATCACCCGATCGGCCGCCGGACCCGGCGCCACCGTGGAGAACTCACGAACCGGCGCCGGCGTCCGGCGGGCGGTGTCAGGCGATCGTGCGCAGCCGGCGGAGGGCGAAGAACACCAGCAGCCCGGCCAGGAGCACGAAGATCCCCGTTTCGATGCCTTGGAACAGCCAGAACCGGTCCCCCGGCTGGTACTGCACCCAGTTCTGGGCGCCGGGGCCCGCCACGGGGTCGAGGCAGCCGCCGGGCGGGCACGGGCCCAGCTGGGCGTTCGGCAGGACCAGCTCCCCCGCCGCGTTGCGGACGCCGACGTCCATCACCCAGTTGCCCGCCGCCGGGTTCGGCGTCTGGTCGCCGCCCGGGGAGAACGTGAGGCTCTGCGCGGGCAGGTACCGCGGCCGCGCCAGCACCTCGATCGCGACGCGGACCGCAGCGAACCCGATCAGGGCGATCCCCATGGCGGGCACGACTTTCCGCCAGTACGTCCCGGCGAAAACGCCCAGCGCGAGCGCGAACAACGTGTACGCGACCGGGACGATCCCCTGGACGTCGAACGAAAGGTAGGCCAGCCGGCCGGCGCTCGCGCCGACCAGCGGCTCGAACCACCACGACACCCCCAGCGCGTACCCGACCGCCAGCACCGTGGTCAGCGCGCCGGTCAGGCCGAACTTGGCCAGCGCCCACTGCAGGCGGGTCACCCCCTGTGTCCACACCAGACGGTGGGTGCCCTGCTCGACCTCGCGGGCGACGAGCGGCGCGCCGAAGAACACGCCGACCAGCAGCGGCAGGACCACGAACAGGATGGCGATGGAGACCATGCCGCCGAACTCCTGCTGGAACCGGTGGCCGAGGCTTTCGCAGCGCGAAACCGCCTCGGTCTGCGTGACCAGCGACGCGCTGCCGAGCGCCGAGCGGCACGTGCCGAGGCCGAGGTCGTCGTACTTCGTGTGCATCGCCAGGCCCGTGGGCACCATGATCGCGGCGAGCGCGGCCAGGGCGGCGAGGGTGAACAGCATCTGCCTGCGGTGCTGCCGCCAGACCAGCCAGATCATGCCGGCACCTCCCAGGCGGACGCCGGGACGCGCGCCTCGGCTTCGGCGAGGTGGCCCAGCACCACGTCTTCCAGGGTCACTCCGTGCTCCGTCCACAGTGGATCGATCGGGCCGTCGCCGCGGCGGACCAGCAGCGTCGACTGGCGTTCGGTGTGCGTGGCCCGGACCACCTCCGCGACCCCGGCGATGGACTCGCTCCCGGCCCGCGGCCCGGTGAGCGTGCGGTGGCCCTCGAGCAGCTCGTCGACCGCGCCGGCCAGCCGGACGCGGGACCGCTGCAGGACGATCAGGTGGTCACAGCTGCGTTCGAGGTCGGCGAGCAGGTGCGAGGACAGCAGGACGGTCGTCCCGCTTTCGGCGACGGCACCCATCAGCGTCTGCATGAACTCGCGGCGGGCGAGCGGGTCCAGGCTGGCGATGGGCTCGTCGAGCAGCAGCAGCCGTGGCCGCTTGGCCAGCGCGAGCGCCAGGGCGACCTGGGCGCGCTGCCCGCCGGACAGCTTGCCGACCGGCTTGTCCGGCGGGATGCCGAGCACGGCGAGCCGGTTCCGGGCCAGCGCGGTGTCCCAGCGGCGGCGGTTCAGCTTGGCGCCCATGGTGACCAGCTCGGCCGCGGTGAAGTCGCGGTAGAGCGGGGTGTCCTGCGCGACGAACCCGATGTCCGCGAGCGCGGAGCGCGGCTCCCGCCCGAAGACGCGCACCTGTCCCTCGTCGGGTTCCAGCAGGCCGACGGCCAGGTGCAGCAGCGTCGTCTTGCCGGCGCCGTTCGGGCCGACCAGCGCGGCGATCCGCCCGGCAGGCACCGCCAGCGCGCAGTCGCGCAATGCCCAGGTGCGCCCGTAGCGCTTGCCCAGCGCCCGGGCTTCCACCGCCAGTTCCATTCCGGACTCCCTACGACAGGTCGTGCGACACCCGGGTGCCGCGGATCGTGGTCTCGATCAGCGCGGCGATGTCGTCGGGCGACATCCCCGCGGATTCGGCGCGCGCCAGCCAGGCCACCAGCTCGTCGCGCAGCTGCGCCTGGTGGCCCAGCGAGGGCCCGGCCAGGCTGCCGGTGACGAACGTGCCCACCCCCGGGCGGCCCTCGGCCAGCCCCTCCAGCACCAGCTCGCGGTAGGCCTTCAGCACGGTGTTCGGGTTGATCGCCAGCGCCTCGGCGACGTCCCGCACCTTCGGCAGCTGGTCGCCGGGCCGCAGCAGGCCGACGCGCAGCGCCTGCTTCACCTGGACGACGAGCTGCATGTACGTGGCCACCCGGGAACGGCCGTCGAGGACGAACTCGATCACCCTGCCCACCCTCCTATTGTCTTACGACATTAAGACAACACCTCCCGGCGCGGACCTGTCAAGGCATAGGGTTCGCCTCGGCGGACGCACCCGGCACCAGGAGGCAGGCATGTCGTTGTTGGACGAACTCGGCAAGGCGATCGCGGGCGGGACGATCGAGATCGTCGACCTCACCGCTCCCCTCAGCTCGAGCACGCCGATCCTGCGGTTGCCGGAACCGTTCGCCAACACGATCCCGTTCCGGCTGGAGGAGATCAGCCGCTACGACGAGCGCGGCCCGCGGTGGTACTGGAACGACATCCACACCGGCGAGCACACCGGCACCCACCTCGACGTCCCGGTGCACTGGGTGTCCGGAAAGGACGGTCATGACGTCTCGCAGGTCCCGCTGAAGACGCTGGTGGCGCCCGCGGTCGTGCTCGACTTCTCGGCCCGGGCGGCCGAAGACCCGGACTTCCTGCTCTCGATCGACGACGTCCGCGGCTGGACGGCCGAGCACGGGCCGCTGCCCGACGGCGGCTGGCTGCTCTACCGCACGGGCTGGGACGCGCGCAGCGCCGACCAGGAGGAGTTCCTCAACGCCGACGAAACGGGCTCGCACACCCCCGGCGTCTCCCCCGGCTGCGCGCGCTGGCTCGCCGAGGAAACGCCCATCACCGGGCTCGGCGTCGAAACGGTCGGCACCGACGCCGGGCAGGCACCGGGTCTGGAGCCGATGTTCCCCTGCCACGAGCTGCTCCTGGGCGCGGGGAAACACGGCCTGACGCAGCTGCAGAACCTGGCGTCGCTGCCGCCGACCGGCGTGCTGCTGCTGGTCTCGCCGCTGCCGATCGTCGGCGGTTCGGGCAGCCCCGCCCGCGTGCTGGCTCTGGTGGAACGGTGAACGTCGCCGAACTGGTCGGCCGGACGCTGGCCGGCCTCGGCGTCGGCACGGCGTTCGGCGTGGTGGGCAGCGGCAACTTCGAGGTGACCAACGCACTGCGCGCGGGCGGCGTCCGGTTCGTCGCGGCCCGCCACGAGGGCGGCGCGGCGAGCATGGCCGACGCGTACGCCCGGATGAGCGGGAAGGTGTCGGTGTTGTCGCTGCACCAGGGCTGCGGCCTGACCAACGCCGTCACCGGGATCACCGAAGCGGCCAAGAGCCGGACGCCGATGCTGGTGCTGACCGCGGACTCCGCGGCCGCGTCGGTGCTGTCCAACTTCCGCATCGACCAGGACGGCCTGGCCGCGGCGGTCGGCGCGGTGCCCGAGCGGGTGCATTCGGCCGCGACCGCGGCGGCCGACACCGTGCGGGCGTTCCGGACGGCCCGCCAGCAGCGCCGCACGGTGGTGCTCAACCTGCCGCTCGACGTCCAGGCCCAACCGGCCCCGCCGGAGGTGCCCCTGCCGGCCGTCCCGGGGCCCGCGCCGGTGCGCCCGGACACCGCTTCGGCGGCGGCGCTGGCCGGCCTCCTGGCGGCCGCCGAGCGACCGGTGTTCATCGCCGGCCGCGGCGCCCGCTCGAGCCGGGAGCCACTGCGGGAGCTGGCTTCGCGGTGCGGCGCACTGCTGGCGACGTCCGCCGTCGCGCACGGCCTGTTCCACGACGACCCGTTCGCACTGGGCATCTCGGGCGGCTTCGCGTCCCCGGTGGCGGCCGAGCTGATCGTGGGCGCCGACCTGGTCGTGGGCTGGGGCTGCGCGCTGAACACGTGGACGACCCGCCACGGCAGGCTCCTCAGCCCGCACGCGAAGCTGGTCCAGGTCGACGTCGAGCAAGCGGCGCTGGGCGCGCACCGCCCGATCGACCTGGGCGTGGTCGGCGACGTCGGGTGCACCGCCACGGACGCGCTCGCTTCGGTTCCGGAGCGCACGGGCTACCGCACGGACGAGGTGGCGGCCCGGATCGCGACGGGCCGCTGGACCGACGTCGAGCACGAGGACCTCTCCGGCGACGGCCGCATCGACCCGCGCACGCTGAGCTGGCTGCTGGACGAGCTGCTGCCGGTCGAGCGGATCGTCTCGATCGATTCGGGCAACTTCATGGGCTACCCGAGCGCCTATTTGCGGGTGCCGGACGAGCGGGGGTTCTGCTTCACGCAGGCGTTCCAGAGCATCGGCCTGGGTCTGGGCACGGCGATCGGGGCGGCCCTGGCCCGCCCGGACCGCCTGCCGGTGCTGGGCACGGGCGACGGCGGGTTCCACATGGCACTGTCCGAACTGGACACGCGGCCCGCCTGGGCCTGCCCCTGGTGGTGATCGTCTACAACGACGCGGCGTACGGAGCGGAGATCCACCACTTCGGCGACGCGGACATGACGACGGTCCGGTTCCCGGATTCCGACTTGGCGGCAATAGCCCGCGGCTTCGGCTGCACGGGCGTGACGGTGCGATCGCCTTCGGACTTGCCGGCGGTGCGTGACTGGCTGGCGGGCCCCCGGTCGGCACCACTGGTGATCGACGCCAAGATCGCCGACGACGGCGGATCGTGGTGGCTGGCGGAGGCGTTCCGCCACTGATCCTGCGCTCCTTGACAAGCTCCGGGTTACTTGTCTTACTGTCCTAGTACAGCAGGTAAACTACCCGAGGAGCTTCCGTGCGACTCTTCCTGGCCGTACTGGCTGCCGCGACGCTGCTGGTCTCACCGGCGGACGCGGCCCAGCAGCGTCCCGATCCGGCGGCCGCACTGCTGGCGGCGTACGACAGCCACCCGATCGTGGCGAAGAGCAGCCCGGACGTGGGAACGTTCGTGTTCGACCTGATCCGCGACCCGAGGTTCCCGGCCCGCGTGAACGACATAGCGGTGGAGTGCGGCAACGCCCGCCTCCAGCCGCTGCTGGACGCGTACACCGCGGGGGCCCCGGTCCCCGAGATCAGCCACGTGTGGCGTGACACCACGCAGCCGAGCTGCGGGTTCTCGACGTTCTACGAGCAGTTGTTCGCGCTGGTCCGCCAAGTGAACACGACGCTGCCGGCCGCGCGGAAAATCCGCGTGCTGGCGACCGATCCCCCGGTGGACTGGAGCCGGGTCCACTCACCGGCGGACCTGGAGCCGTTCCTGGACCGCGACGCGTCGATCGTATCTGTGGTGAAGACGCAGGTACTGCAGAAGAACCGCAAGGCATTGCTGCTGTTCGGGCTGGGCCATTTGACCCACGACGGCGGCAGCGCCGCAGTGGCCCAGCTGGAGCGCTCCTACCCGGGGGCGGCGTATGTGATCGCGGACCACCGGGGGTTCACTGCGGACAACACCAGGTTGGAGCAGCGGTTGGGCCCGTGGCCGGCGTTGGTCCCGCTGCAGAGTTCCTGGCTGGGGGCGCTGGAGACGACGTACTTCCCGGTGAACCGCGACTACCCGCCGGGAACACGCGGGTACCCCGGAGTGGATGCGTACATGTACGAGGGCCCGGCGGACCTGTTGCTGCGGGAACCGTTGTCGGCCCGAGCGGTGCTGGATGAGGAGTACGTGGCGGAGCTGCGCCGCCGGGCGGCCGCGATCGACGCGCCGCCGGATTCGATCGAGTGGCCGGAGACGTTCTTCGCCCGAGAGCGCGCTTCGGGGGTTCTGCTGCGCGGCTAGGGTCGCGCGTCCGAGGTTCGTTGACAGCGGCCCGGCTCAAGCGCCCCAAGGCGGCCTTGGTTGCGTCTGACGCACCCAAGGCGGCCTTCGGTGCGTCTGACGCACCGAAGGCCACATTGGGGCGCCCGGGACCCGCACCCGCGCCCGGCTCCGCGCCCCGGCAACCCCACCCTCCAGGACCGCCACGACCAGATGCGGCCACCGCCGGGCCACCTGCTTCCCCCGCACCAGGAGGCTCGTCAAGCTGCCCTGCATGAACCGAGGCGACCCCGGCGGATAAGGAATCCCGTACACCGCCTCGGAAAGCTCCGGCCGCTGCGCCAGCGTCACGACCTCCACGGCTAACGCGACCAGGATTCCAACGCGATCAACGTCTTCGTCCCCGTCACCTGGTGGTGGCGGCGGATCTCGTCGATCGTCTTCTGCAGGTGGGCCATGTCCCGGACCCGCAGCCACACCAGCGCGTCCGGGTCGCCCGCTATCGTGAACACCGCCTGGGCCTCCGGCATCCTCGTGGTCGTCCGGAGGATCTCGGCCACCTTGGCGTTGCCCACGAACCGCAGCTCGGTGAACGCCTCGATCCCCCAGCCCAGTTTCGCGTGGTCGACCTGGACCGTGAACCCGGTGATCACGCCGCTCTCCCGCAGCCGGTCGATGCGGCGCTTGACCGCCGCCGTGGACAGCGTGACGCGGGCCGCGATGTCGGACAGCGTGCGGCGGGCGTCTTCGCGCAGCAGGCCGAGGATCTCGTGGTCGGTCGCGTCGAGCAGCTCTTCGGGCATGCGCCGGAGCCTACACGCAAAAATCCGCACCAAACCGACCCACAACGCACCGAACTTTGCGTTCGAGGCCCCGAAACCTGCCTGCCCGTTGCGTCACTGTGGTCCACGTCGCATCGTGCTCCGAACACCGACGGAGAGGAGCCGGGCCGTGGAGACGTTCACGCTGGAAGACCGCTATCTGCGGGAGGCGGGGACCGTGCACCTGACCGGGGTGCAGGCCCTGGTCCGGCTGCTGTTCGACCGCGTCCGCCACGACCGGGCCCGCGGTGGGGACCCCGCCGTCTTCGTCTCCGGCTACGAGGGCTCGCCGCTGGCCGGGTACGACCTCGAACTCGGGCGCCGCTCCACCCTCCTCGAAAAGCACGACGTCGTCCACCGGCCCGGGCTGAACGAAGAGCTCGCTGCGACGTCCGTCATGGGCAGCCAGCTCGTCGCGGGCGCCGGCGGACGAAGGGGGGTCACCGGCTTCTGGTACGGCAAGGCGCCCGGCCTCGACCGCGCCACCGATGCCCTCCGCCACGCGAACCTGGCCGGTACCGACCCGCGCGGCGGTGCCGTCGCGCTCGTCGGCGACGACCCCAACGCGAAGTCCTCCACGGTTCCCTGCGCGTCCGAGCTCGCCCTCGCCGACCTGGCCATCCCCGTGCTCTTCCCCGCCGACGCCCAGGACGTCCTCGGCCTCGGCATGCACGCCGTCGAGCTGTCGCGGGCCAGCGGGCTGTGGACGTCGCTGAAGATCGTCGCCAACGTCGCCGACGCCTCGGGCACCGCCACCGTCAGTCCACAGTGGAGCGCACCCGGAATCCCCGGTGGGTACCGCCACACGCCGACCTCCCGCCTGCTCGGTGCCGGCCTGGCCGAGCTGGAACGCAGCTTCTTCACCGTCCGGCTGCCGCTCGTGCTCGACTACCTGCGCGCGAGCGACATCAACCGGATCACCCGGCGCGGCCCGGCCGACCGGATCGGCATCGTCTCCGCCGGAAAGTCCTACCTGGACCTCCAGCAGGCCCTGCGCACCCTGGGCCTGGACGCGGAAGACCACGGCATCCGCATCCTCAAGCTCGGCGCGATCCACCCCGTCGAGCCCACGATCGTCCGCGAGTTCGCCGACGGGCTCGACGAGATCGTCGTCGTGGAGGAGAAGCGCGCGTTCGTCGAAACCGCGCTCAAGGAACTCCTCTACGGCGTCCCGGACGCACCGAGGATCATCGGCAAGAAGGACCACGACGGCCGGACGCTGTTCACCGAGCTCGGCGAGCTGGACCCGGACGGCATCGCCGCCGGGCTCGCCAAGGTCCTGCCGCCGGGCATCCCGTCGGTCGACGCCTACCGGGGACGGCGCCGTCGCGAGCGCATCGCCGTCCCGCTGCTCGCGCGGACGCCGTACTTCTGCTCGGGGTGCCCGCACAACTCCTCGACGAAGGTCGCGGAAGGCACGCTGGTCGGGGCGGGCATCGGCTGCCACACCATGGCCCTGTTCATGGAGCCCGACCAGGTCGGCACCGTCCTGGGCCTGACGCAGATGGGCGGCGAAGGCACGCAGTGGATCGGCATGGCGCCGTTCGTCGACGCGGAGCACTTCGTCCAGAACATCGGCGACGGCACCTTCACCCACTCCGGCAGCCTCGCCGTGCGCGCGGCGGTGGCCGCCGGGGTCAACATCACCTACAAGCTGCTTTACAACTCCGCCGTGGCGATGACCGGCGGCCAGGACGCCGTCGGCGGCCTGCCGGTCGAAAAGATCGCCCAGCTGCTGCTCCTGGAGGGCGCGAAGCGGGTCGTCATCACCAGCGACGCACCGGCGAAGCACCGGAAGCCGCCCGCCGGCGTCGAGGTCCGCGACCGCACCGAACTCCTGCGCACGCAGGAGGAACTGGCCGCGGTCAAGGGCGTCACCGTGCTGATCCACGAGCAGGAGTGCGCGGCCGAGAAGCGCCGGAAACGCCGTCGCGGCAAGCAGACCGCGCCCGCCACGCGTGTGGTCATCAACGAGCGCGTCTGCGAAGGCTGCGGCGACTGCGGCACCAAGTCGAACTGCCTGTCCGTGCAGCCGGTGGACACCGAGTTCGGCCGCAAGACCGCGATCCACCAGTCTTCGTGCAACGTCGACTACTCCTGCCTGGCCGGTGACTGCCCGTCGTTCGTCACGGTCGTGCCGTCCGGCCGCAAGCAGCGCCGGAAGCCGGCCGACCTGAGCGCCGACGCGGTCCCGGCGCCCGCATCGGCCGGAACGGACTTCACCGTGCGGATCACCGGGATCGGCGGTACCGGCGTCGTCACCGTGACCCAGATCCTGGCCACCGCCGCGGTGCTCGACGGGCGGCACGTCCGCACGCTCGACCAGACCGGGCTCGCGCAGAAGGGCGGCGCGGTCGTCTCCGACCTCAAGGTGACGGCGGAACCGGTCGAACAGGCCCCGAAGCTCGCCGCCGGCGAGTGCGACCTCTACCTGGCCTGCGACGCGCTGGTCGGGGCGGACGCGGCGAACCTTGGTGTCGCCGACCCGGCCCGTACCGTCGCCGTCGTCTCCACGACCGAGGTCCCGACCGGCCGGATGGTCGTCGACACGACGGTGTCCTTCCCCGACCGCGGCAGCGTTCTCGCGCCGTTGGAGGCCGCGGCGGCGCGCACGGTCTCGCTGGACGCGCGCGGCCTGGCCGAGGAGTTCTTCGACGACGACCAGTACGCCAACGTCCTGCAGCTCGGCGCCGCCTACCAGACCGGCGCGATCCCGCTGCCCGCGTCGGTGATCGAGCGCGCCATCGAGCTGAACGGCACGCAGGTCGCCGCGAACCTGCAGGCGTTCCGCCGCGGCCGCCTGCTCGTCGCGCAACCCCCGGCGGAAGCTCCCAAGACCGTGGCCACCCCGAAGCCGACGTCGGTGCGGAAGCTGGTGCACGCCGAGCCCGGCTCCGAGCTGGCGCGGCTGCTCGACATCCGGATCCCCGAGCTGATCGCCTACCAGGACAAGGCCTACGCCCGTGCGTACGCGGAGTTCGTCGAGCGGGTGCGGGTGCTGGAGGACGGGCCGACGGAGATCACCGAGGCCGTCGCGAAGCACCTGTACAAGCTGATGGCGTACAAGGACGAGTACGAGGTCGCCCGGTTGTCCCTGGACCCGGCGTTCACCGACGGTCTCGAAGAGCAGTTCGGCGCGGGCACGAAGTACGCTTACCGGCTGCACCCGCCGGTGCTGCGGGCGCTCGGGATGCGGCGCAAGATCAGCCTCGGGACGTGGTTCCGCCCGGCGTTCCGGCTGCTGCACGCGCTGCGGCGGCTGCGCGGCGCGCGCTTCGACCCGTTCGGCCGCGCCGAAGTGCGCAAGGTCGAGCGCGAGCTGATCGAGGACTACCGCACCGTCGTCCTGCGGGCGTTCGAGACCCGGGACCGGGCGCGGGTGCTGGCGCTCGCCGAACTGCCCGACCTCGTCCGCGGCTACGAAGACGTCAAGCTGGCCAACGTGGCCCGGTACCGCGAGCGGCAGGCCGAGGTCCTCACGCCCGCAGGTAGCTGAGCATCGCCCGGGCGCCGTCGGGGACGCGCAGCTTCGTGCTGACGTCCCCGGCGTGCTGCCGCGCCGCGGCGGTGCCGATGCCGAGCAGCCGCCCGATCGTGGGCACCGAATGGCCCTCGGCCAGCAACGCCACGACTTCGCGCTCGCGGGCGGTCAACGTCGCCACGGGGTCGCCGGGCCGGGGCCGCGCGAGCTGGACCGCCACGACGTCCCGGTCCAGGACCGTGCCGCCGGTGGCGACGCGCCGGAGGGCGTCGAGGAACTCGCCGGGCTTGCCGACGCGCTCCTTGAGCAGGTACCCGGCTCCCCCGCCGCCGACGGCCAGGAGGTCGCCCGCGTAGCCGTCTTCGATGAACGCCGAAAGCGCGAGGATCGCCAGGCCGGGCACGCGGCGACGGGCTTCGAGGGCGGCCTGGAGGCCTTCGTCGGTGAACGTCGGCGGCATCCGGACGTCGACGACGGCCAGGTCCGGTTCCGCGGCCTCGACCGACGTCACCAGGTCGTCGGGGTGGTCGACCGCGGCGACCACGTCGAACCCCTCGCTGCGCAGGAGCAGTACCAGCCCTTCGCGCAGCAGGGCGTCGTCCTCCGCGATCACGATCCGCACGACGGCTGCCTCCTCGCGTCCACGTCATCCCCTGCCTGGAGGCACGGACGCGCGGGCGGAAGCGTTCAGCTCTGGCCGGACCAGCCGCTCAGCCGGGTCAGCAGGCGCTCGAGGACCTCGGGATCCGCGGCCACCGGGTCACCCGAGACGGGCTCGTCGACGAGCGTCCGGCGTTCCTGCCGCCGCGGCAGGCGCACCTGCCGCGCGGTCATCCCGCCCGGCAGCGGCAGTTCGCACCAGGTGGTGCGGCCGCCGCCGTCGGCGGGCGAGACGCCCAGCCGCTCGCCGGGCCGGGCCGGGGTGTCCGGCCGGCCGGGCACGTCGTCGTCGACCTCGATCGACAGCACCTCGGCGCGCAGCCGCAGCCGCAGCGTGACGAAGGCGGGCGCCTTCGGGTCACTGGCGTCGATCACCGCCCCGACCATGCGTTTTGCGGTGGCCGTCACCTGCTCCAGCATCGGCAGCAGGGACCAGTCGGTGAGGATCAGGCGGACGAACAGCTCGGTGACCGGCAGCGCACTGGGCTGCGCGACGAGCCGGATGTCGTCCATCTGGGAGGTGTGCGCGCTCAAACCCGACCTTCCTCGCCCGGGTGCGGCAGGTGCCGCACGTCAGTCCGCCCGCCGCGGCACGGTACCGCCCGGGCCGGGCGGTACCGCGGTCGGGTGGGGGCGAGCCGGTCAGACCCGGACCGGGGCCCAGAGCTCGTCGATCGCGCGTTCCGCCGCGGCGAGGCTCTCCTCGGCGAGCGGGATGAGTTCCGCCAGCGCCGGGCGCACCGGGGCCAGCGTCAGTTCCGCGGTGATGAAGCGCGGCTCGAGCCCGGTGAGGGAGACGCCGTGGGGCAGCCACTGCTGGGCGTGGTCCCAGCCCTCGCGGGGCGTGCCTTCGCCGTAACCGCCGCCCCGGCTGGCCAGCACGACGAACTCGCGGCCGCCGAGCAGGCCGGCGTTGGTCTCGGGGTCGACCGACAGGCCCGGCGCGATGAGGTGGTCGACCCAGGCCTTGACGCTGCTCGGCGGCCCGAAGTTGTACAGGGGCAGGCCGAGCAGCACGGTGTCGGCCGCCTTGACCTCCTCGACGAGCTCGACCGTCCGCGCCCAGGCCGCGGCCTGCTCGGGCGTGTGCTGTCCGGCCGGGACCCGGGCGGCCAGCCCGCCGGCCGCGTCGACGTGCGGGACCGGGTGCGCGCCCAGGTCGCGGTAGGTGACCGTGCCCTCCGGGTGCGCGGACCGCCACGCCGCCGCGGCCCGCGCGCTGAGCCGCCGGCTCACCGAGGCGTCGCCCTGGATGCTCGAGTCGATGTGCAGGAGATGAGCCATGTCGTTAGCCGTCCATAGATCGTTGGTGTAGGACAAACTATTGATAGCACATGTACCGTCTGTCTGCCCATATACTGGGCGCATGAGCTCGCTCCCGGTCGTCAACCAGCCCCCGCACCGCTGCGGCGCGCTGGTCGACCACCTCGCGCGCCGGCTCCGGCTGCGCAGCGAGTCGGTGCTGGCCCCGCTCGGCCTGCGGCCGCGGCATCTGATCCCACTCACGGTGCTGCGCGACCGCGGCGGCAGCTCGCAGCAGGAGCTGGCGAAGATCCTGGAGATGGACAGCACGAACGTGGTCACCCTGCTCAACGAGCTGGAGACCGAGAACCTGATCGAGCGGCGCCGGTCCCCCGAGGACCGCCGCCGCCACCTGGTCGAGCTGACCGACGTGGGCGCGAAACTGCTGGCGCGCGCGGAGTTCGCCCTGGCGGCGGTCGAGGACGAGGTGTTCAGCGGGCTGAGCGACGAGCAGCGCGAGACGCTCTACACGCTGCTGCAGCAGGCCACGAGGAAGACGGCCGCGGAGGCCTGCCGGGAAGTCCGGCCCTGCTGAGCCTCAGGCGCCGGTGATCTCCCGCACCAGCTGCTGCGCGCCCGGGCGCGGGGACGTCACCTTGATCCGCACCGTCCCGTCGGTGATGGCCGAGCGGATCACCGCCGTACCGATCACCCGGCCCCGCAAGACCACCGCGAGCGGCTTGCCGAGGTGGTGACCGGTCCACTCGGCCCACGTCGCCGTCCCGGCTTCGGTGAAGCCGAAGGTGATGACGGAACCACCCGTCAGGGGATCGACGCCCGCCTCGACCGAGGCCACTTCCGCGCCGCTGAGGAAGCCGGGACCGAGCACGTACCGGGTGCCTCGCGTGCGGTCGCAGCCGGCCAGCGGCAGCGCCGGGTCGTCGCGGCCGTCGAGCTCATCCGGCTGCTCCGGCACGCACGGCAGCGCTCGCGCGGCGGCGTCCTGGGTGGCGGGGTCCGTGCTCTGCCGCTGTCCCGGCGGCCCGACCGCAGGTCCGGCGGGCAGCTCGCTCAGGACCGGCCGGAACCGCAGGTGCGTCCCCTCCTTGACCGGCACACCGGCCTGGCATCCGGCAACGGCAGCGGCAGCGGCAGCGGCAGCGGCAAGGAGAACGGCGATGGCCGCGAGGAAGATCCGCACGAGCAGTCATCCTGGCGTGGGCGCCCCGGGCGGGTCGAGTGTTTCGGGCGGGAACAAGCGCGGCATGAACGCCAGCATCAGCGCCGACCAGACCACGTGCGTCAGCATCGGCGCCTGCACCCCGCCGGACCGTCCGCGCTGCCAGGCGAACAACGTCCCCATCGCCGCCGACGCCAGGACCAGTGCCGGGTTCCGGGTCGCCGTCGTGGACAGCACGTACACCGCCGTCGACGTCCGGGGTCCGGTCGCGTCGTAGAGCGCACCGCGGAAGAACACCTCTTCCGCCGCGCCCGTGAGCAACGCCGTCGCCGCCACCGAGGCCGTCGCCCCCTGGTGGGCGTGGTCCAGCACTCCCGCGATCGCCCTCCGCAGCGGCGGGATGCGGCGGGCCACCAGCGCGCAGCCGTAGAACACGCCGAACGCGCCCGCGCCCGCCGCCACCGGCTGAACGACGTCGCGGCGGCCGCGGGTCACCGGCCCGGCCGCCTGGGCGCCGGCGAACCACGTCGCCGCGACCGACGCCGTGAGCACGTGGAACCGGCGGGAGCCGGGGCGGCTGGCGAGTGACGCGCCGAGCAGGCCGGAGCCGGCGGCGGTCACCGCCGTGAGGAACGGCTTCACGTGGGACGCCTGCTCTTCGCGCGCTCGCCCAAGGCCTGCAGGACGGCTTCGTCGTAGCCCAGCGGCTCGAACTCGACGATCCGGCGGATGGCGTCGTCGCGGACGACGACCTCGTTGGCCATCGAGTCGATCAGCGCGCGCCCGGTCGTGGCGTCGATGTCCGTGACGAGCGAGAGCCAGTACGACGACAGGCGCGGGGACAGCAGCGGCACCGGCAGGATCACCAGCGGCCTGCCCTCGATCGCCGCGACGCGCTGCAGCATGTCGCGGTAGGCCAGGACTTCCGGACCGCCGATGTCGAACGTGCGCCCGGCGGCCTCCGGGTGGTCGAGGACGCCGACCAGGTAGCGGACGACGTCGGCGACCGCGATCGGCTGGGTGCGCGTGTTGACCCAGCGCGGGGTGACCATCGCCGGCAGGTGCTCGACCAGTTGCCGGGTCAGCTCCCACGACGTCCCGCCGTGGCCGATGACGATCCCGGCGCGCAGCACGGTCACCGGCACGCCGGTCTCCCCCAGCAGCCGCTCGACCTCGCGGCGGCTGGCCAGGTGGTCCGACAGCGCGTCGTCGTCGTCCCCGAGCCCGCCGAGGTAGACGATCCGGCGCAGGCCCGCGCCCTCGGCGGCCCGCGCGAACGCGCGCGCGGCGTCGGCGTCGCGGCGCTTGAAGTCCGCACTGTCGAGTGAATGCACGAGGTAGTACGCGGCGTCGACGCCCTTGAGCGCGTCACGCAGGGAACCGACGTCGGCGACATCGCCGCGGACGGCTTTCCCGGCGCCGCGGTACTTCGCGGGGTGGCGGGTCATCGCGAGGACCTCGTGCCCGGCCGCCTCGAGCGCCGGGCACAGCCGGCTGCCGACGAACCCCGACGCCCCGGCCACCAGCACTCGCATGCCCGCGACGTTAGCCGGGCCGGCCTTCGCGCGCAGATCGTCCGCCGCCGGCGAAGCAGACCGCGGCGACGACACCCGCGCACCCGGCCAGCTGCGCCCACCCGGGCGTCTCGCCGAGCAGCCCGATGCCGAGCAGCACCGCGCCGACCGGCTGCAGCAGCATCAGGGTCGCGCCCGTGGGGGCGGACATCCGGGGCAGCGCCGCGGAGATCAGCAGCCAGCCAGCCAGCTGGCCGACGCCGGCGAGCGCGACCAGCCAGCCGAACGCCGGCCAGCCGGGCGCCAGGTCGAGCGTGCCGGTCGGGACGCCGAGCACGACGGCGACCACGCCGGCGGACACCGTGGCCAGCACCAGCGAGTGCGCCTGCGTCCCCGTGCCGCCGCTGAGCCGGATCAGGAAGAGGTAGCCGGCGTACCCGGCGCCGGCCAGCAGGGCCGCCACGGCACCGGTCACCGGGTCCGGGCCGAACGAACCGGTGCCGGCGAACCCGCCGGCCAGCACGATCCCGCCCAGCAGCACGGGCACCGCGACGAGGAACCGCTTCGACGGCCGCTCGGCCAGGAAGGCGAACGCCAGCAGCGGCACGATCACCACCTGCACGGCGAGGAGGACGGTCGCGATGCCGGCACCCACCCGCGGGATCGCCTCGCCCCACAGCACGAAGTCGAGGCCGAGCCCGGTTCCGGCCAGCAGGGGGAAGAGCACGCGGCGGCGGGCCGCCGGGCCGGCCGTCCGCCGTTCGCGCCCGGCGAGCACGAGCAGCACGGGCAGGGCGAGCAGGCAGCGCCAGAACGCGCTCGTGCTGCCGCTGACGTGCGAAACCTTGATGAAGACCGACGACAGCGAGATGCAGCAGCTGCCGAGCGCGGCGAGCAGCCGCGGGTCGAAGCGGTGGGTGAACGCCGGGGCGGGCCGGGACGCGGTGGTGGTCACGCCTCCAGCCTGCGGGCGGCGACTGTCAACGACAAGCGAATGTTTCTGCGCCGAATTCGGTAGCATCACTACCGTGTTCGGACTCGAGCGGATGCGCGCGCTGCACGCCGTCGCGACCCACGGCTCGGTGGCCGCGGCGGCCGAGGCCCTGCACGTCACGCCGTCCGGGGTGTCGCAGCAGCTGGCGAAGCTGGAACGGGAGGCGGGCCAGGCGCTGCTCGAACCCCGCGGCCGCGGCGTGCGGCTGACGAAGGCGGGCCAGGTGCTGGCCGGGCACGCCGAGCGGATCCTCGCGCAGGTCGCCGAGGCGAAGGCGGACCTGGAGCTGCTGCGCGAAGACGTCATCGGGCCGCTGCGGATCGGCGCGATCCCGACGACGGTGCACGCGCTGCTGCCGCCCGCGCTGGCCACGCTCGCCGCCCAGCACCCGCGGCTGGCGGTGACGCTGCACGAGGGCGAGGCGGAGCAGACGATGCCGCGCGTGCTGGTCGGCGATCTCGACGTGGCGGTGCTGGAGAGCTGGAACGACCGCCCGACGGTGATCCCGCCGTCGACGACGCGCGTCGCGCTGCTCTCGGACGTCGCGGACCTCGCCCTGCCCGCCGGGCACCGGCTGGCCCACCGCAAGGCGGTCGACCTGTCTGAAGTGGACGACCTGCCGTGGATCGGCTGGACCGCCGGGTCCGGCTGCCACGAGTGGCTGGGTGCAGGTGCTGCGCAAGCAGCGGCTGGAGCCGCGGATCAGCTGCACGGTCGGCGGTTACCCGACCCAGCTGGCCCTGGTGGCGGGCAACGTCGGCGCGGCGCTGGTCCCCCGGCTGGCCCGCGACCGGCTGCCCGACGGGGTGCGGATCCTGACCACCCGCCCGGCCTTGAGCCGCACCATCCACGCGATCTGCCGGGCGGGTGAGGAGGACCGTGGGGCGGTGCGGGCGTGCCTGGATGCGTTGCGGGCGGCGTCGGCGCGGTTCGAGAGCGCGGGACGGCCGGTGGGCTGAGACCTCAACAGAGGTCGCGGATGGCCTGCACCACGGCGTCTTGGCGCTGGATGTGCAGGAACTGGTGCGCCGCGTCGTCGAGCACGCGGTGCTCGCCCCGCGGAACGGCGGCGGCGATCGACGCGTGCAGGTCCCGGATCCCGCGCTGGGCCGCCGCGATGAGCTCCTCGGAGCCGAACCGGGCCCAGTACGGGTTGCGCCCCATCGCGGTGAGCACGATCAGCGGGACGTCCGGGAGCTCGCCGCCGCCGCGCAGTTCCGCGTAAACGTCGTCCTCGTTCTTCGTCTCGTCGATCACCGTCCGCCAGGTCGTCAGGTGGTGGTCGATCAGCGGCTCGCGCACCCGAGGGGGCCATTCCGCGAACAGCTGCGTGTACTGCGCCCGCGCGGCGCGGACCTGGTCGTCGGTCAGGTCGGGCAGCTCCGCGGCGGCCCGCTTCATCTCTTCGTTCAGCGCGGCCGCCTCCGCGGGCAGGTGGGCGAAGAGGTCTTCGTGCCCGGGGTCGAGCAACAGCAATCCGGCGACGTCGGCCGGGAAGAGCTGGGCGAACCGCCGGGCGTACGCCGCGCCGAGGGAGTGCCCGGCGAGCACGCAGGGCCCGGAGACACCGGCGGCGCGCAGGAGGTCCCGCAGCTCCGTCGCCACCTCGGCCGCGGTGCGCGGCAACCGGGCCGGGCCGCTCCAGCCCGTGCCCGCGCGGTCGTGGAGCACGCTCGTCGTGAAGCCCGCGGCTGCGGTGTGGACGTTGAGGTAGTCCAGGCCGACCAGCCCGGCCCCGGGCAGCACCACGACCGGTGGGCCGCCGGTGCCCGCCCGGTCCAGCCACAACGCGCGCCCGGCGACGTCGCAGGTCCGGCCGAGCGGGAGTTCGGTGCCGGGCATGGTTCCTCCAGAAGTGTGCGTTCTCAATTTTGAGAACGGTATCACGCGTGAGAACATCCTTCCGTGGATTCCCTGAACCTGCTGGTGCACCCGGTGCGGCTGCGGATCGTGCACGCGATGGCGGGTGGCCGGACCCGCACGACGGCCGAGCTGTGCGAACGCCTGCCCGACGTCTCGAAGGCGACCGTCTACCGGCACGTCGGCGTCCTCGCCGAGGGCGGGATCCTCGAGGTCGAGGGCGAGCAGCGGGTGCACGGCGCCGTCGAGCGGCGGTACCGCCTGCGCCGGGACCGCGCGGTGGTGGACGCCGCCACCGCGGCCTCGGTGTCCAAAGAGGACCACCGGCGCGTGTTCGCGACGGCGATGGCGACGCTCATCGCGGAGTTCAACGCCTACCTCGACCGCGAGGACGCCGACCCCGCGGCCGATCTCGTCGGCTACCGGCAGCACGCCCTGTGGCTCAGCCGAGCCGAGCTGACCGACCTGATCGGCGAGCTGCGGGAGGCCATCGTGCGCCGGGTGGGCCACGAGCCGGCCCCGGACCGCGTCCGCTACCTGCTGAGCCCCGTCCAGTTCCCGGCCGCCGAGCCCGCTACTGCGGACGGCTGAGCCGCGCGACCATCTCGGTCACCAGCTCCCCCGGCCGCCGGTGGTGCACCAGGAAGATGTCCCGCGCCGGCTTCGCGTCCGCCGCGTCGCGCACCTCGACCCGCGCCGGGCCCGCCCGGTCGAGCACGCTCTCCGGCACGAACGCGACGCCGAGCCCGGCCTCCACCAGGGCCAGGATCACCTGGTAGTCCCGCGTCTCGTACGCCACCCGCAGTTCGGCGCCGGCGGCGTCGGCGAGCTGCTCGAGGCAGGCGCGGTTGGGCACGCCCGGGTTGCCGGAAATCCAGTCCTCCGCGGCCAGCTCCGGCAGGGTGAGCCGGCGGGCGCGGGCCTTCTCGTGCCCCTTCGGCAGGATCAGCCGGAACCGCTCGGAACGCAGCAGCGTCCGTTCCAGGCCACGCGGGTCCGGCAGCGGCGCGCCGGGGTAGCGGTGGGTGATCAGCAGGTCCAGCTCGCGCGAGCGGACCAGCCCGTACCCGTCGGGCGGCTCCAGGTCCAGCAGCCGCAGGGCCACCTTCGGGTGAGCACGGCGGAACCCGGCGAGCGCGGCGGGCACCAGGGTCATGCCCGCGCTCGCGAACGTGCCGACGGTCAGCTCCTCCTCCAGCAGGGCGCGGGCCGTCCGCTCGGCGGTTCGCAGTTCCCCGGCGATCGCCTCGGCGTGGGTCAGCAGCGCCTCCCCGACCGGCGTGAGGGTGACGCCGCGGGCGTGGCGGTGCAGCACGCGGGCGCCGACGTCGCGCTCCAGCTTGGCCAGCTGCTGCGAGACCGCGGACGGCGTGAAGGAAAGCCGCTGCGCGGCCGCGGCGATCGAGCCGGCGTGCGCGACCTCGGCCAGCAGGGCGAGGCGGTGGGCGTCGAGCACGGAGGCCTCCAGCCGTAAGTTCCGCTAACGCCAGCATAGGAGACGCCGCTGGTGCTTACGGCGGCCCGCGCGCATGCTGGAGCCCATGATCAGCACTGCGGATGTGGAACGGGCCGCCGCGCGCATCGAGGGCCGGGTCCGCCGGACGCCGGTGTTCGCCGACGAAGGCGTGTGGTTCAAGCTGGAACAGCTGCAGCACACCGGGTCGTTCAAGGCCCGCGGGGCGTTCAACCGGATCCTGTCCGCCGGCGAGCAGACCGCGGTCGTGGCCGCCTCGGGCGGCAACGCCGGCCTCGCCGTCGCCTACGCCGCCCGCGAGTTCGGCCTGCCCGCGCGGGTCTACGTCCCGACGACCGCGCCCGCGGTCAAGGTCGCGAAACTGCGGCAGCTCGGCGCGGCGGTGGAGCTGGTCGGCGAGAAGTACGCCGACGCCTACGACGCCGCCGTCAAGGACGCTGCCGACTCCGGCGCGCTCTTCTGCCACGCCTACGACCACCCCGACATCTGCGCCGGGCAGGGCACCCTCGGCCTCGAACTGCTGGAGCAGACCGGCGGCCTGGACACGATCCTCGTCGCGGTCGGCGGCGGCGGGCTGCTGGCCGGCGTCGCCGCCGCGGTCGAAGGCCGGGCGCGCGTGGTCGGCGTCGAACCGCGCCCGATCCCGACGCTGCACTCGGCGCTGGCCGCGGGCGAGCCGGTCACCGTCGACGTCGGCGGCGTCGCCGCCGACTCCCTCGGCGCGTCCCGGCTCGGCGACATCGCCTTCGCCGTCGCCACCCGCACGAACACGGGCTCGGTGCTGGTGGACGACGCCGCGATCGTCGCAGCCCGGGCGGCGCTGTGGGACCGTTACCGGCTCGCCGTCGAACCCGGCGGGGCAACGGCGTTCGCCGCCCTGCTCTCCGGCGCCTACCGGCCGGCGCCCGGCGAGCGGGTCGCCGTCCTGCTCTGTGGCGCCAACACCGACCCCGCGACGCTCACTTCCCCGACAGCCGCGCCACCACCGGGGCGAACTCCTCGAGGAACGCGCCGTTGACGCTGATGTAGGACAGCCCCTGTTCCGCGCGACGGCGTTCGAGCTCGGCCACCATGTCGTCGACGCCGCCGCGGAGGATGGCCAGCGAGTCGTGCTCGACGAGCGTCTCGGCGTCGACGCCGATGAAGCCGCGGATCCACGGCGGCACCTGCTCGCCGACGACCCAGATGTTCATCGCGAACTCGAGTTCGCGGTCGCCGGCCGCCGAACGGACTTCCTCGACGTACCCGGTCATTTCGTCGCGGGTGGTCAGCACGCCGCCGGCCATCGTGACGATGTCGGCCTTCGCTCCCGCCAGCCGGCGTGCCTTCGGACCGCCCGCGGCGATCATCACCGGCGTGTGCGCGTCGCCGTCGAGCCGGCGGACGTGGTCGATCGTCTCGGAAATCGAGTCGAGCCGCTCCTGCCCCGAACCGTAGGGCAGCCCGAGTTCCCCGGCCTGCTGCCGCATTTCCGGCCGTCCGGTGCCGAGGCCCAGCTCGAACCGCCCGTCGGTGACGACGGTGAGGCTGTGCGCCTCCCAGGCCGCCGCCCGCGCGGTCCGCAGCGGACTGGCCAGGACGAACGAGCCGACGCGCAGCTCGCTCGTCACGGCCGCAGCCGCCGCGAGCGCCGCGGTCGGCGTCGGCATGTTCAGGTTGTCCGGGCACAGCAGCGTCGAATAGCCGAGTTCTTCGGCGCGGCGAGCGGTGGCGAGCCACTTCGCCCCGCCCTCGGTCGCGCCCGCGACCACGCCGAACCGGAACGCCTTCTGCGGCATTGAAGCACCCCCAAGTCGTTGGTCCTTCGATCAAACCACCGGTGCGCCCGGCCGTGCCACCACGGCCGGGCCCACCACCGGCGTCAGCCGCGCTGGTACTCCTCCCAGGTGACCTTCGGGACCTGCGGGCCGTCGTCGGCGCCGCGGCCGGCCAGGCCGTTCATCCCCAGGTAGTAGTCACCGGTCTGGTGCTGGGCACCCGACGACAGGTCCGGGTCCGACACGGCCATCGCGTGGATGTGGTACTCGAAGCCCTGGGCCGGGGTCCGGTACCAGGCCGCGAAACCGACGTTGCGGAGCGCCTTCAGCAGGTTGTTGCGGTTGGTCGAGGACATGCCGGACACCGAGATGTCCATCGCGCCGCCACCGTCGTGCGTCCCGGCCGAGGCGTCGACGCCGCCCGGGTTGTACGACCCCTGCGTCAGGGCGACCTGGAAGCCCGCCTTTCCTTCCGCCGCAACGAGCATGGCCTTCGTGCGGGTGTTGAGGGTCTTGCCGTGGTAGGTGACCTGGCTGCCGGCGGAGACCGGGTTCGTGACCGTGTACCGGCCTTCGCCCAGCTTCTCCAGCGACGTCTTGCCGGGCAGGCCGGAAGCGTCGAGGCCGGTGTAGCCCAACGACTTCTGGTACTGCGAGTACGCCGTGATCGTGGTGGTGCCGAAGTACCCGTCGACGTACTTGCTGTCGAGCAGCCCCTTCGCCTGCAGCGCCTGCTCGACGAGCAGGACGCTGTCGTGCGCACCCGGGGTCTGCGTGTCGTCGGCGCGGCGCGGATCGATCTGGGCCGCCTTCAGCACGGCCTCCATGTTCGCTCCGGGCAGCACCGTCGTGGCCGCGGTTTCGGCCTGGGCCGGCGCGGCCACGGCGAGCGTCGCGGCGGTGAGCGCCGTGAGCACGGCGGCCTTCGTGAACATCCTTGTCCTCCATGGGTCGGAATTCGCTACGGGAAGGACGATCGCGCAACCGGGTACAAGGGACGTACAAACCGGATTCCCCCGGCCCGGAACCCGCGCAGGCTGTTCGTCACCACGAAGCCCGAGCTGACGGCCACCGCCGCGCCGGCGAGCATCGGGTTGAGGGTCGAGTTCAATCTGTGCCCTCGTAATACCCTAGAGGGGTAGGGTAAGAAGGGTCGGTGACAGTGTGTAATCTCTGCCACAGTCGGGTGCATTACCACTGGTCCAGCCGTGTTGTCCGACGTCACGCAGAGTTTCCGATGCCCCGCCCTGGACGGCGCCGTGCTCGTTTCGTAACCTGTTCGAGATCTCGCGGCCCCCGGTCGTCCCCAGACGGCGACGCGAGATCGCCGCCGATACCCCCCTGCTGGGTACCGGACCCCCCGCGGGCTCTTCCTGTAGCGGTCGAGCGCGCCCCGGGCACGGGCGAGGCCCCCGACTCGCCGTCCCGGTACCCGTCGGCGGCCGATCAGCAAAGGAGACCCGCGCGAGAATGCGTTCGCATCCCGTCAAGCGCGTGGTGTCAGGTGCCCTCGCCGCGGCCTCGGTGATCACCGTCGTCACCATGGCCCAGCCGGTGGCCACCGCCGCCCCCGTCCCCGTCCTCCAGGCGCCGCCCGCCGGGTCGGACGCCCTCGCCAAGTACCGCGACCTCGCGGCACAGGCGGAAAAGCTCAACGAAGACCTGCTCCGGGCCCAGGACGACCTGACCGCCAAGCAGGGTCAGCTCGACAAGGCCAACGCCGACGTCACGGCCGCGAAGAACGCCGGTGCACAGGCGATCGACGCGAAGCGGCAGTACCAGTCCGAAGTGGACAAGTTCGCCGACGCGTCGTTCACCAGCGGCGTCCAGCTGAACAAGCTGTCGGCACTGCTGGCCGGAACGTCCACCCAGGACTTCCTGGACCGCTCCGCGGCGCTCGAGGTCATCGCGACCGGCAAGAACGCCGCACTGGACAACTTCAACGCCGCGGCGGCGAAGGCGACCGCGGCCGAGAAGTCCGCCGCCGACGCGGCGAAGCGGGCGCAGGACGCCCGGGACGCGGCCGCGAAGCTGGCTTCGAACATCGAAGCGAAGAAGAAGGACCTGCAGGCGCAGATCGACCAGATCGAGGCGCAGAGCCGGAACCTCAGCAGCGCGGACCGGGCCGCCCAGAAGGACACCGGTGGCGCGGCGCCCGTCGTCAAGGCCCCCACCGCCGCCGCGCAGACCGCGGTCAATGCGGCGCTCAGCAAGCTCGGCAGCGCCTACGTGTGGGGCGCCACCGGCCCGAGCACGTTCGACTGCTCCGGATTGATGCAGTGGGCGTACAAGCAGGCCGGCATTTCGCTGCCCCGGACGTCGTCGGCGCAGGCCGGGTTCGGCACCCCGGTGTCGCGAGACCAGCTGCAGCCCGGTGACCTGGTCGCCTACTACTCCCCCGTGTCCCACATCGGCATGTACATCGGCGACGGCAAGATGGTGCACGCGCCGACGAGCGGCGACGTCGTCAAGATCTCGCCGCTGATGAGCCAGTACGCGGGAGCCACGCGCCCCACGGCGTGATTCTCCGGCCCGGGTGCCCCGTTCCGCGACGTGTAGAAATCGCGGAACGGGGCACTTTGCGCGCATGGAAAACAACCCTGACCCCGCCACCGTCGAAGCTGTCGGCAAGGTGACCGAGGCGCTCGAGACGATCGAGCGCGCCCGCGGGCACCTGTACTCCTTCCACCAGCTGACCGGCAGCGCGGACCTGGCGCTCGGCGAGGCCGTGGAGCAGCTCGAGAAGGCCGGGCACGGCGACTGGGCGCGGCGGATCTCCGAAGAGCTCATCGGGCTCAACGTGTTACCCGATCGGTGGACGTTCCAGGTCGTCGAGGAGTACGACGACGGCTACTACAAGGCCTGCCGCGACCTCGAGCGCGAGCTGCTCACCTCGCTCACCGGAGGGCGCCGACACCTGCACGAACAGCAGATGAAGGACGAGCGCCGGACGCACGGGCGGCCGGGCCACGAGGCGGGCGGCCCGAGCACGCCCCCGGCGGGCTCGTGAGCGGCGGTTGTCGGACCCCTGCGCTAGAGTCGGACCCGCACGAACAAACGTTCGATTGGAGCTGTGATGACTGATCAGGTGGAGCCCAATCCGGAGAAGGACCCGAGCGACTGGACCACCGGCGACGAGCCGATGACCGGGCCGCAGAAGTCCTACCTGCAGACGCTGGCGCAGGAGGCCGGCGAGGAGGTGCCGGACAACCTGACGAAGGCGGAAGCGTCGGAGCGGATCGACGCCCTGCAGAAGACGACCGGCCGCGGCGCGTGACGGGTCACCGCGGGCGGCCGGCGGGGATCCGCCACAGAACGGCGGCTTCCCGCTCGCCGCGCCGGGCGCGGGCCCGGACGGCGAGCAGCCAGCCGATGCCGACCACCGACACCAGGGCGAGGCCGCCCCAGGAGAGCACGGTGAAGACGTCGGCCTGCAGGGCGGTGGGCTGTGGCTGGTAGCCCTGTTCGAGCTGGACGTACTGCCACGGCGTGCCGGTGAGCAGCAGCGTCAGCACCAGGGCGATGCCGTGCATGGCGTCCCACAGGGCGTGGAGCAGGGCGACGCCGAGGTAGCTGAGCAGCAGCCGCAGCGTCAGGGCGAAGTGGCGGTGGTCGCTGGCGGAGAAGAGCACGCCGCCGAGGATCGCCGTCCACAGGCCGTGGCCGACCGGGGCGAGCACGCCGCGGAGCAGTTCGGTCTGGACGAGGTCCATCAGCGAGAGCCCGCGTTCGGTGAACAGCGCGGTGAAGGCGTACCCGGCGGATTCGAAGGCGGCGAACCCGAACCCGACGGCGGCGCCCAGCACCATGCCGTCAGTGGCGAACTTGACCCGCAGGTGCCGGGTGAGGACGGCCAGCACGGCGAGCTTGACGGCTTCTTCGATCAGCCCGACCCCGGCGAACAGCCAGGCGGAGGGATGCAGCAGGTAGGACTCGAGCAGTGAGGCGGCGAGCACGCCGAGCACCCCACCGGCGACGAAGGTGCTGAAGAGCAGTTCGGAGGTCACCTCCCCGCTCCGCCGCCGCCCGAAGGCCCAGGCGACGAAGGTGACGGGCACGAGGAAGCTCCCGAGCAGCACCACGGTGGGCACGAGATTCGGGTTGCCGGTGACGAAGGTGACGACGACGGCGAGCACCCAGAGCAGGGCGCCGGTGAAGAACATGCGCAGCCAGACCCGGCGTGACCGGGCCGCGGCGGGCCGAGCGGACGGAAGGGCCATGGGGGTACTGTGCTCCGGTTCCCGGGGGTCCGCACCCGCTGGGCCGCGGAGGTGCAGGTTCGCGGCCGGAACGGGCGGAGGCTGACGCTCGCCGGTTCGGTTGGCGCGCGCGGGTGGTTCGGGAAGTTGAGCGTTCGTCCCGCCCGATCCGCCGGGGCAAGGCCGCGGGCGGAACGTTGGGAGACTGCGGCGCGGCGGACCTAGCCCGCGCACTCGCGACTCCGCCAGCGCGGAACCACGACGGCAGTCCGGGCACTGCGGTTCAGGCACTGCGGTTCAGGCACTGCGGTTCAGGCACTCGAGGCACACCCGACTGGGCCCCCTACCAGCCGCCTCGATGAGTCGAACGGCCGTCCAGCGGGTAACCCTTGGGCATGTCCCAACCGAACGAGCAGCAACCTGAGATCGCGCGGGCCGACACGCCCGATCTCGGCCGCGCCGAAGACCGGCTCTACCGGCCCGGCGAGGGTGAACCGGCCGACAGTCCCGAGGATGCCCGTGGTGTCGGGGCCAAAGTGATCGGCGAACTGCGGGCGCGGCGCGACAGCTGAGCGATCAGGCCGCCGCGGGCAGGGCCGCGCCCGTCACGCGGAGCAGGAACTCGGCGTTGGAACCGGTCTTGCGCAGCTGCTCCAGCAACTGCTCGATCGCGTGCGGGCCCGGCAACGCCCGCCGGACTTCGCGCATCGCCGCCAGTTCGCCCGGCGTCACCAGCAGTTCTTCGCGCCGGGTGCCGGAGGCCGCCACGTCGACCGCCGGGAAGACGCGCCGCTCGGCCGTCTTGCGGTCGAGCTTCAGTTCGGCGTTGCCGGTGCTCTTCAATTCCTCGAAGAACACCGTGTCGGCCAGGGAACCGGTCTCCACCAGTGCCGTGGCGATGATCGTGAGCGAACCGCCGCCCTCGACATTGCGTGCGGCGCCGAGGATCCGCTTCATCGGCTGCAACGCGGCCGCGTCGACGCCGCCGGACAGCGTGCGGCCGGACGGGCGGGCCGAGAGGTTGTACGCGCGGCCCAGCCGGGTGAGCGAGTCGAGCAGCAGGACGACGTCTTCGCCCTGCTCCACCAAGCGTTTCGCGCGCTCGACGGCGAGTTCCGCCACCGCGACGTGTTCGGCGGGCGGACGGTCGAAAGTGGACGCGATCACCTCCCCGCGCACGGTCCGGCTCAGCTCGGTGACCTCCTCCGGCCGTTCGTCGGCGAGCAGGACCAGCAGCCGGCAGTCGGGGTGGTTGACCGACAGCCCGTGGCCGATTTCCTGCAGCACGGTGGTCTTCCCCGCCTTGGGCGGGGACACGATCAGAGCACGCTGCCCGCGCCCGAGCGGGGTGACGAGGTCGATGACGCGGGGCAGCAGCCGCGTCGGCGTGGTTTCGAGCAGCAGCCGGCGGTCCGGGTGCACCGGGACGAGGTCGGCGAAGCGCGGGCGCGGCTCGCTCGGGTCGTGGCCGTTGACGCTGGTGAGCTGCTCGGTGGTGCCGGTGATTTCGTCGCCGGGCCGCAGGTTGTACTTGCGAAGCAGGGAAACCGGGAGGGCGACGTCGTCGGGCGCGGGCCGGTAGCCGGGCCGCACGAACGGGGTTTTGCCGGACAGGTCGAGGATGCCGTGAAAAGACATGGGTGTCTCCTGGAGTGACGATGGGCCCGCGCACGGACGGCGAGGCCGGAAGTGAAGGAAAGAGGCCGACTGGCCTGGATCCGGGAAGCTGCCTCCGGGCGGCCTGAGGGCCGGCATCCGCGAGGAGCACCTCCACTGTAGCGACACATCTCACGAAGCACAACGGGTAAGACTTCGTGGCGGTGGGTAGTCCTTCGGAGAGCCCTTTTTGGCACTGGGGAAACGCGGCTGAACGATGGGAGCGAATCGTGTATCGACATACCCCGGAAACTGGCGTCGATACGGGCGAGAGCGCCGACGCCGACCAAGCCGGGACCACGGCCCCGGGGCGCTTGGCCGCCGGAGCCGTGGTCGTCTCGGCCTTCGAAGAACTGGCGCCGGCGCTGCCCAACGAGATGGCCGGCCTGCGCCGCAAGCTGATCCAGTGGCTGAGCGAGTTCCCGCTGGACGCGGACAACAAGCACGACATAACGCTCGCGACCTACGAAGCCCTGGCCAACGTGGCAGCGCACGCCTACCCGGATGACCACGGCTGGGCGCGCCTGCAGGCCCACCGCGAGGGCGACGCGATAACGGTGACGGTGACGGACACCGGTTGCGGAATCCCGGCAACACGCCCCCGAACGGCGGGTCTGCGCACCTCGGGTGGCCGCGGCCTGGTGCTGATCGACCAGGTGACGGACCAGTCCGAGATAGAGACGGGCACAACCGGAACAACAGTCCACATGACGTGGCGCCCGGTAGCCCTGCGCAACGCAAGTTAGGTCAGGCGAGGGCCGCGCCGCACCACTCGAAGCCCGCCGGCTCGCCTGACCGCGCGTCGGCGGGCTTTGCCGACCGGCTCACCTGGCTACGCGAGGTGCCGAGAAACCCGCGGAGCCCCAATCCCGCGCGGCTGCTCACCCGCAAGGCCGTTAAACCTCGATCCCCCACCCCCAGCGTCCCCTCAAGCCACCTCGGCCAACCGCACCAACCTGTTCCGCGGGTACGAAACCAGCTCCCGCTCCCCATCCGTCGTGAAGATCTCGACGGAGTCCTCGACCAGCTCGGCCGAATCCACCTGCAGCTGCCACGCGGGCAGCCCCGGCGCCGGCTCGTGCCAGAACCACTGGCCCTTGGTGAGCTGGTGCGCCGGGACTGTCGCGTCGTCCGTTTTCATGCGCTGAGGCTATCCGTCACCACCGACAGTTTTCCCGCGGTTTTCGTCGCCCGGGCACTGTGACGGCGGCCACTGTGGACTAGCCCGTCGCGCACGTCACCGTCGGGTCCGTCAGGTTGCCGCCGTGCTGGACCGTGAAGCCGATGACGTTGCCGCTGCCGTTGGGCCTGGCCGTCAGCACGTAACCCGTGCTGTCCCACGTTCCCGTGTAGTTCCAGCTGCCGATCACCTTCTGCGGCGCGTGGAACGTCACCGTCAGCACCCAGTTGTTCGAGCCCGTCACCGTCACCTGGCCGTTGAACCCCACGTTCCACTCCGCCGTCTTGGCGTAGACGGCCGTGCAGCCGCCCGGCGCCGGAGACGTGGTCGTCGTGGTCGGAGTGGTCGTCGTGGTCGGAGTGGTCGGCGTGGTGGTCGGCGTGCTGGTGTCCGGGGGCGCGCCGCCGTTCAGCGCGTCGAGGACCGCCGTGTACGCCGCCTTCTTCTGGCCGTTCCCGTCGAACAGCAACGGCGTGGCCGACGACCGCCACGAGTCCGTGTCTCGGATGCCCCACACCGTCATGCCGGTGCAGCGCGTGACCGCGAGGCACGCTTGCGTGACCGTGCGGTAGTTGTCCGCCTGCGTGGTCCCCGAGCCCTCGATGTCCAGCTCGGTGATCTGGACGTCGACGCCCAGGTCCGTGAAGTTCTGCAACGTCGTCCGGTAGTTCGACGGCACCGGGCTGTTGGCGTTGAAGTGCGACTGGAAACCGACGCAGTCGATCGGCACGCCGCGGGACTTGAAGTCCTGCACCATCCGGTACACCGCCTGGGTCTTCGCCTGGTTCCAGTCGTCGGTGTTGTAGTCGTTGTAACACAGCTTCGCGTCCGGGTCGGCCGAGCGCGCGGCGCGGAACGCCGCCTCGATCCAGTCGTCGCCCGTGCGCTGCAGGTTCGAATCGCGGCGAGCGCCGGAACCGCCGTCGGCGAACGCCTCGTTCACCACGTCCCACGCGTAGATCTTGCCGCGGTAGTGGGACGCGACCTGGGTGACGTGGTTCAGCATCGCCTGCCGCAGCGCCGAGCCCTCCATGCCCTGCATCCAGCCCGGCTGCTGGGAGTACCAGGCGAGCGTGTGCCCGCGCATGCGGGCGCCCTGGCTCGCCGCCTGGTTCACGATCCGGTCCGCGTTGGCGTAGGAGAACTGGCCCTGCGCGGGCTCGGTCGCGTCCATCTTCATCTCGTTCTCCGGGGTGATCATGGAGAACTCCCGGCTCAGGATGCCGGTGTAGACGCTGTCCGACAGCTTGCTCGCCGAGACCGCCGTGCCGAAGTAACGCCCGGTGCGGGCCGCCGCGCTGCCCAGCGTGCTCCCCGCCGGCGGCGGCGAAGACGTCGTGGTCGTCGGCGTGCTCGGGCTGATCGGGGTGGTGGTCGTCGGGGTGGTGGTCGGGGTGGTGCTCGTCGAGCTGCTGTTCAGGCCCAGGAACGCGATCGCGTACTGCACCATCCCGTTCTGCGGCAGCGAATGCCCGGCACCCTGGACGCTGATGCCCTCGACCGGCGGCTGGGTGCCGGTGCCGCCGTAGCGGGTGCGGGTCCACCCGGACTGCGGGCTGTCACTCGACGACGGCGTCTGGCTGACCCCCTGCAGGTTCGTCCACTGCTTGATCTCCTCCCCGAAGTTGGGGTAGCGCAACGTGTCGTCGGCCGTGCCGTGCCACAGCTGCATCCGCGGGAACGGGCCGGTGCGGCCGCCGCTCATCTGGCGGGCCTGGTCGCCCCACTGCTGCGCGGTCTTGATGAGCTGACCGCCCGAGCACTGGCTGTTCCAGCTGGAGCCGTCGGTGGTGGCGAAGCAGCCGGCGGGCACGCCCATGAACGCCGAGCCGGCGGCGAACACGTCCGGGTACTCCGCCGCGAGCACGTTCGTCATCATCGCGCCCGAAGAGAACCCGGTGACGTACACACGGGAGGAGTCGACGTTGTAGCGCTGCTTGGCCCAGTTGACCATCGAGAGGATGCCCACCGGGTCGCTGCCGCCGCCGCGGGTGAGGGCCTGCGGCGAGGACACGTCGAAGCACTGCCCGCTGCGGGTGGCTTCCGGGAACACGATGACGTACCCGTACTGGTCCGCCGCGGTCACGTAGTCGCGGGCGGGACCGTTGAAGGCCGCCGACGCCGAGCCCGTGCAGTAGTGGATCGCCACCAGCAGCGCCGGGCGGGCGGCGACGCGGTCGGGCACGTACGTGTACATGTTGAGGTTGCTGGGATTGCTGCCGAAGTCGGTGACGCGGGTCAACGTGGCCGCGGACGCCGGCTGCGCCGCCACGACCAGCACGATCGCCGCGGCGATCGCCAGCACGGCGGCGGAAAGGGCGGTGAGGAGTCTTCGCACTCGAGGAAATCCTTTCCGGGGACGGGAGCGCAGCTGCGACGATCGTTCGTCTCCCGGACCGGCCGGTCAACGATTATCGAAACCTTTCGGGAACTTTCGAACGAGTCACCGCTCGGCCGGCCCGGCGCGGCGCTGACCGGATCCCGGGGTGACCGAGCTGCTGCGGCACCCGCCGAGGACGAGGAGCCGATCCGGCTGGTCCGGGTGGGTGTGGCACGGCCACCCTCGTGGCGGGATTTCGAGTTAGCCTCGGATCATGGTCACGGAGAACGCACTCGGGGAGTTCCTCCGGGCCCGCCGCGAACAGGTGGGGCCGGCGGAGCTGGGCCTGCCCGCGGGCGGGTCGCGCCGGGTGGCCGGCCTGCGCCGCGAGGAGGTGGCGCTGCTGGCCGGCGTCAGCACCGACTACTACGTCCGGCTCGAGCAGGGCCGGGAGCGGAACCCGTCGGCGCAGGTCGTCGAGGCGCTCGCCCGCGGGCTGGCCCTGGACGACGACGCCGTCGCCCACCTCCACCGGCTCGCCCAGCCGGCGCCGGCGCGCCGACGGCGGGCCCGGCGGCCGGAACGGGTCAGCCCGAACCTGGTCCGCCTGATGGCCGGCTGGCCGGGGACGCCCGCGGTCGTCCTGGGCCGCTGCCTCGACGTGCTCGCGCACAACGCGCTGGGCGAGGCGCTGTTCGCCGGGCACACCCACAGCGGTGACCTGGTCCGGCTGGTCTTCCTCGACCCGGACGCCCGCGAGTTCTACCCGGACTGGGAGCGCGTGGCGGTCAACACGGTCGGCGGCCTGCGGGCGGCCGCCGGGCTCGACCCCGACGACCCGCAGCTCATCGACACCGTCGGCGAGCTGTCGGTCAAGAGCGCCGACTTCCGCCGGCTGTGGGCCCGCCACGACATCCGGCAGAAGACCCACGAGACGAAGCGGTTCCGCCACCGGCTGGTCGGCGAGCTGGAACTGAGCTACGAGGCACTGACCGTCAACAGCGCCCCGGGCCAGCAGCTGATCGTGTACCAAGCCGAGCCGGGCAGCCCGTCGGAAGCGGCGCTGGCCCTGCTGGGCAGTCTCGCCGCGTCCTGAACCGTTTCCCAATCATCCACAATTTACTTTCCATAATGGACCTTCCACAATGGACGGAGTAGTTCGTCGTGCCCGAAAACGCTGTCTGGTTCATCACCGGCTGCTCCACCGGCCTCGGCCGCGCCCTGGCCGAAGCCGTGCTCGGCCGCGGGCTGCGCGCGGTGGTCACCGCCCGCGATCCGGCGCGGGTCGCCGACCTCGCCGAGGCACACGGCGACCGCGCGCTGGCCCTGCCGCTCGACGTCACCGACCACGCCCAGGTCGTCGACGCCGTGGAGCGGGCCGAAGCGACGTTCGGCCGGATCGACGTCCTCGTCGGCAACGCCGGCTACGGCTACCTCGCCGCGGTCGAAGAAGGCGAGGACGAAGAGATCCGGAACCTGTTCGACACCAACGTGTTCGGCCTCGCCGACGTCACCCGCGCGGTCCTGCCGGGCATGCGTGCGCGCCGCAGCGGTCACATCGTCACGGTGTCGTCGCTCGGCGGCCTGGCGGCCTTCGGCGCCACCGGCTACTACCACGCGACGAAGTTCGCCGTGGAAGGGCTTTCCGAGTCGCTGGCCGCCGAAGTGGCGCCGCTGGGCATCAAGGTGACCATCGTGGAGCCCGCCGCGTTCCGCACCAACTGGTCCGGGCCCTCGATGCGGCAGTCGGCGGTCCACATCGACGACTACGCCGAAACCGCGGGCGCCCGCCGCGAGGCGACGTTCGCCACCTACGGCCGCCAGCCGGGCGACCCGGCCCGCGCGGCCGAAGCGATCCTCACCGCCGTCGGCAGCGACGAACCGCCGCTGCGGCTGCTGCTCGGGCGGGCCGCCTACGACATCGCCACCGCCCGGCTCGACACCCTCCGCGCCACGTTCGACACCTGGCGCGAGACCACCCTCGCCGCCGACTTCCCGGAAGGAACCCTGTGAAGACCGTGCTCATCACCGGCGCCAGCAGCGGCATCGGCCGCGCGACCGCGTTGCGCCTCGCCCGCGAAGGCCACCACGTCGTGCTCGGGGCCCGGCGCGAAGACCGGCTGACCGCGCTGGCGAAGGAGATCCACGACGCCGGGGGCACCGCCGACGTGCACCGCCTCGACGTCACCGACCGCGCGGACGTCGCCGCGTTCGCCGACGCCGCCGTCGAGGCGCACGGGCGGCTCGACGCCTTCGTCGCCAACGCGGGCGTGATGCCGTTGTCGCGGTTGGACTCCCTGCACGTCGACGAGTGGGACCGGATGATCGACGTCAACGTCCGCGGCCTGCTGCACGGGATCGCGGCCGTCCTGCCGCACTTCCGCAGGCAGGGCGGCGGCCACTTCGTGACGATCGCCTCGACCGGGGCACACGAGGTGGTGCCGACGGCCGCGGTCTACTGCGGCACCAAGTACGCGGCCCGGGCGATCACGGAGGGCCTGCGCCTGGAAGCCGACCCCGGCATCCGCGTGACGACGATCTCCCCCGGCGTCACCGAGTCCGAGCTGGCCGACACCATCACCGAGCCGGGAGCGCAGGAGGCGATGCGCACCTACCGCGCGGTGACCCTCCCGGCCGACGCCATCGCCGCGGCGGTCGCCTACGCGATCGGCCAGCCGGACGGCGTCGACGTCAACGAGGTCATCGTGCGGCCCACCGCCCAGCGCTGATCCCGTGTCGACCCTTCCATCACGCGTGTCGACCCCTCCATCACGCGTGTCGACCCCTCCATCACGCGTGTCGCCCCTTCCATCACGGCGCCCGGAGCGCCCGGCGGCCGGCCCGCGTGATCGCAGGGTCGACACGCGTGATCAGGAGGTCGACACGCGTGATTGCGGGGTCGACACGGGGTGCGGCTCAGCGTTCCAGCTCGGCGATGACCCGCGGGATCTGGGCCACCAGCTCTCGCGCCAGCAGGCCGGTACTGCCGGTGTCCGGGATCAGGCGCTGGCCGGCCACCGCGTGGACGTGCGTCGCCCAGCAGGCGGCCTGGTCGACCGCCGCGCCGCGGGCGAGGAAGCCGCCCGTCAGCCCGGCCAGGACGTCGCCGCTGCCGGAGGTCGCCAGTCCCACGTGGCCGCTGCCGTCGCGCCAGACCCCGCCGTCCGGCGAAGCGACCACGCCCATCAGCAGCACCACCCCGCCGTAGCGCTCGGCGATGCGGACCGCCGTCTCCAGGTCGTCGACGTCCTTCTCCTCGCAGCCGTCGAGGTAGGCGGCTTCGACGCGGTTAGGCGTCAGGAGGAGCCGGCCCGCCAACGGCGAGGCGAGCGAGGGATCGCGGCTCAGCGCGCCGAGCGCGAACGCGTCCAGCACCACCCGCGCGTCCGGAGCGATGGCGGGGACCAAGCGCCGCAACAGGTCCTCGGTTTCCGTGACGCCGGTCAGGCCGGGGCCGACCACGACGGTGCCGGCCCCGGGCAGCACGTCCGTCAGCCGGTCGACGGCGGCGGCGGCGATCGCGCCGGTGCCGGTTTCCGGGAGCCCGGACACCGACGATTCGGGGACCGAGACGCCGATCGCCGTCGCGTGCCGTTCGGCGACCGCCAGCTGCAAGGTGCCCGCGCCGGCGCGCAGGGCGGCGGTTCCGGACAGCGCCGGTGCCCCCGGCACGGTCCGGGCGCCGCCGATGACGAGCACGGTGCCGCGGTCGTCCGCGCCGATCCGCCAGTCCCGCAGCAGGGCCGGGCTGATCGGCGCCGGGTCAGGTGAGCTGCTGCGCGGCATCGTCGTCCGCCGTGGGCGGGGTGTCGGTGGCGTGCAGGTGGCCGACCTCCTGGGCCAGCACCATGGTGAACCCGCCGTCGGAGTCGCGTTCCCACGCCGTGACCGAGCCGTTCGGGACCTCGGTGGCGTCGGCGGCCCGCAGCAGGTCGGGCTCGGGCAGCCCCTCGAGGAGGTAGCGCAGGGCGAAGACGGTCATCTCGTGGGCGGCCAGCAGAACGCGCTTTCCGGCGTGCTCCGCGCTCAGCTCGTTCAGCAGGGATCGCAGGCGCAGCACGACGTCCGCCCACGACTCCCCGCCCGGGGGCCGGTAGTAGAACTTGCCCAGCCGCTGCTTGCGCCGCAGTTCGTCGGGCCACCGTTCGCGGACCCCGTGCGACGTGAGCAGGTCGAGCACGCCGAGTTCGCGGTCGCGCAGCCGTTCGTCCGGGATGATCGGCACCCCGTCCGGCGCGGCCAGCCGCGCGGTGTCCCAGGTGCGGCGGTACGTCGAAGTGATGATGACGTCCGGCGGGTGCTCCGCCAGGAACTCCCCCGCCGCCGATGCCTGCTCCCGGCCCAGGTCCGTCAGCGGCACGTCGGCGTCGCGTTCGGCGATGTCGATCACGTCCGCGCCCGCGGCCTCCGCCTCTTCCCTGGCCATGTTCCCGGTGCTCTGGCCGTGCCGCAGCACACCCACCCAGTCCAAGTCGACGTTCACGCCGGCCTGGATACCCCGGGCGACCCGCCGCCGAAACCCGGGATGGTTAGGCCGGCAAACCAGTTGCGGCTAGGGTCGTTCCATGTCGCGAAGTCTCGACGCCCAGAACCGGCTGCAGCAGCTGGAGGCGATCCTCGGTGCTCCGGCCGCGCACCTCGGCCTGGCCGAGCTGCTGGCGGAGACTCTCCAGCGCCTGCGCGAGGTGATGGAGGTCGACACCGCGACCGTCCTGCGTTACCAGCACAGCGGCCGCCAGCTGGTGGCCTTCGCGGCGGCGGGCATCGAGGAAGAGGTCCACCAGGGCGTGCGCGTGCCGGTGGGCAGCGGATTCGCCGGCCGGGTCGCGCTCGAGCGGGCCCCCGTCATCCTCGACCACGTCGACGAAACCAACGTCGTCAACTCCCTGCTGTGGGAACGCGGTCTGCACTCCATGCTCGGCGTCCCGATGCTCGCCGGGAGCGAGCTCGTCGGCGTGCTGCACATCGGTTCCGAGGAGCTCCGGCAGTTCGGCGAGCCCGAAGTGGCCACCATGCAGCTGGTCGCCGACCGGCTCGCGATGGCGATCCAGCTGGAAGCCCAGGAGGAGAACCGCACCGCCACCATGGCGCTGCAGCGCAGCCTGCTGCCCAGCAGCCTGCCCGAGGTGTCCGGCCTGGACTTCGGTGCCCGGTACGTGCCCGGTGCGGAAACCGGGCTCGGCGGGGACTGGTACGACCTGTTCTCCCTGCCGGGTGACCGGCTCGGCGTCGTGATGGGCGACGTGTCCGGCCACGGCCTCGACGCGGCCGTGATCATGGGGCGGCTGCGCAGCGCCCTGCGGGCCTACGCCCTCGACTCCGAAAGCCCCGCCGAGGTGCTCGCCAAGCTCGACCGCAAGGCCAACCACTTCGAGCACGGGGCGATGGCCACGGTGGCCTACGGGATCATCGGCCCGGACCGCGAGGCGCTGACGCTCTCGCTCGCCGGCCACCTGCCCCCGGTGTTCGCCGGGCCGGGCGAGGCCGGCCGGCTGGTCGACTCGCCGCCGGATCCCCCGATCGGGCTCACCATCGGCGTGCCCGAGCGCCGGACGACCGTGATCGAGCTGCCGGAAGACGCCGTGCTGGTCTTCTACACCGACGGCTTGGTGGAGCGGCGGGACCGGCCCGTCGACGTCGGGATGCAGCAACTGGCGGACACCCTGCGCGCCGGAGATCCCGAACGGGTCTGCGCGCAGGTCATGGCCGCGATGATCGGCAACCGGCCGGCCCAGGACGACGTCGCCGTGCTGGCCATCCGGCGCCATGGCGTCCCGGCCGGTGCGTGACGCGGCCGGGACGATCGGGTCAGGACGCGGCCAGGGCCGCTTCGCGGGTCGGGAACAGCGAAAGGCTCTCCTCGAGCCCGGTCAGCTGGATCGGGCGCAGGGTGGCCCGGCCGGACGCGACGATCCGGACCGCGGTGCCGGTGCCGGCGTTGCGGTGGATGGTCAGCAACGCGGTCAGGCCCGGCGAAGCGAGGAACTCGACGCGGGTGAGGTCGACGACCAGCACCGGCGGCTGCTGCGCCAGCGCTTCGTCGGCGGCTTGCACGAGCGCCGGCGCGGTGGTCGTGTCGACGTCCCCCGTGACCTCGACGACGACCGCGTCCTCCTGCTCCGTCCGGGCGATCCGGAACTCCCCGAACGGCACAGCGGTGGCCGAGCTCTCGAAGTGGGCGTGCTCGGTCATGTGTTTTCTCCTCGCCTTCAGCAGGCACCGCCGGGCGACCGATGGGCATGCGTGATCTCGAAGGCTGTCTGCTCAACCGCTCTCAATCATGCCTGCCCGGGCGGCCCGCCGCCGCGTCAGCACCCCCCTGGCTTCACGCCGGGCCCCCGAGCAGGCAGGATGGGCGCCATGGGCGAACGGGACGTGACCGGGGACTCACTCGACGACGCCGCCGGCTCCGCGGGATCGGTGGCGTTGGAGACCCGGGACGGCGTGGCGGTGCTGCGCGTCGACGGCGCACTCGACCTCGCACTCGCCCCGAAACTGCGCCAACTGGCGGACCGGGCGGCCCGCCTGGAACCGTCGATGCTCGTCATCGACCTCACCGACGTGACCTTCCTGGCCTCGGCGGGCATGGCCGAGCTCGTCCGGGCGCACCGCGGGCCCACCGCGTCGGTCCCGCTGCGGGTGGTGGCCACCGGCCGGATCACCCTCCGCCCGCTGCAGCTCACCCGGCTGGACGACGAGCTCGCCATCTACCCGTCGCTGTCCGACGCCCTGGTGCCGTGATGACGCCACCGCCGGAATCCGACCCGGAATTCAACACCGTCCTCGACGCCGTGCGCGGCGCCTTCGTCGACGGCGCCCCGGCGGCCACCGAGGTCCGCGCCCTCGGGCCGGCCGAGCTGCGCGCGGTGCTCGGCGACCGCGTCGCGGCCGCGGTGACCGACCGCGGGGTGCTGGCGGACCTGGTGCCGGGTCAGGAGATCACCCGCGCGATCGCCGTCGCGGCCGACGACGGCGAGCGCGGCGCGCTGGTCTACACCACCGGGCAGGTCGGCGAGGCCCCCGCGGCCGTCGCCGCCGCCATCGAGGCCGCCACCGCCGGCCTGGCGGCCACCGTCCGCCGGCTGCGGGGCGAAGCCGCGGTCCTGGACGCGCTGCACTCCACGGGCCGCGAACTGACCGCGCAGCTCGACATCGACCGGATCGTGCAGGACGCGACCGATGCCGCCACGAAGGCGACCGGCGCCGCCTTCGGCGCGTTCTTCTACAACCTGATCGACGAGTTCGGCGAGTCGTACACGCTGTACACGATCTCGGGCGTGCCCCGGGAGGCGTTCGCCCGGTTCCCGATGCCGCGCAACACCGAGGTGTTCGGGCCGACGTTCGACGGCCTCGGGACCGTCCGCAGCCCCGACATCACGCAGGACCCGCGGTTCGGCAAGAACGCACCGCACCACGGCATGCCGGAGGGGCACCTGCCCGTCTGCAGCTACCTCGCCGTCTCCGTGATCAGCCCGACGTCCGGTGAGGTGCTGGGCGGGTTCTTCTTCGGCCACCCGGAACCGGACCGGTTCACCGCGCGGCACGAGTACCTGGCCGAGGGCATCGCCGCCTACTCGGCCATCGCGCTGGACAACGCCCGGCTCTACGAGCGCGAGCGCACCCTCGCCACGGAGCTGTCCCGGAGCATGCTGCCGGTCGCTCCGCCCACCCCGGGCCTCGACGTGCTCACCCGGTACCTGCCCGCGGCCACCGGCAGCAAGGTCGGCGGCGACTGGTTCGACGTGCTCCGGCTGCCGTCCGGCGACACCGCGTTCGTCATCGGCGACGTCGTCGGCCACGGCGTCACGGCGGCGACGGTGATGGGCCAGGTCCGGACGGCGATCCGCAGCTACGCCCGGCTGGAGCTGCCGCCGTCGGAGGTCCTGCGCAATGTCTCCGAGCTGACCACCGGCCTGTTCGGCGAAAGCTTCGTGACCTGCTTCTACGCGGTCCACCGGCCCGCCGACGGGACGCTCGCGTACGCGAACGCCGGCCACCTGCCCGCCATCCTGGTCCGCCCGGGCGAGCCGCCCGAGCAGATCGGCGAGGCGCTGGCGCAGCCACTGGGCGTCGGCTCGGTGTTCCCGCAGCGCACCGCGGGCTTCCCGGTGGGCGCGGACCTGGTGCTCTACACCGACGGGCTGGTCGAAAGCCGCACCCGGGATCTCACCCTGGGCATCGAATGGCTGCTGGCGGGTATCCCCGCCCTGCTGACCGCGGCCGACCTCGAAACGGCGTGGGACAAGCTCGTCGACGAACTGACGCGTGGCCGGCACGACGACGACATCGCCGTGATCCACGTGCGCCACCGCGGAGAGGACAGCCCATGACGGACCCCCTCCCGCCGGACGCACCCGCTCCCCCGGCCTCCTTCCACCGGCGCACGGCCGCGAACGCCGAACGGCTGCCCGCCCTGCGGGAGGCCCTGGCCCGGTGGCTGGCCACGCTCCGCCTGAGCGCCGAACGCCGGGAGGACATCGTCCTCGCCGGCTACGAGGCGATGGCCAACTCGGCCGAGCACGCCTACCCGGACGGCCAGGCCGGCCCGGTCGACGTCCGGGCCGAAGCACTGCCCGGCCGGGTGACCGTGACGGTCACCGACTACGGCACCTGGCGCCCGCCTGCCTCGTCGAACGGGCTGCGCGGACGCGGCCTGCTGCTCATCGACACCCTCGCCGACCACTGCGCCCAGGTGCACCGCGACGACGGCACCACCGTCACCATGACCTGGCTGATCGCCTGACGCGCCCCGGAGCGGGCCGGGCACCCGGCGGGTCGGTGACCGGTCGAGTAGGCTCGGCCCGGGCCGCATGAACCTGGAGTGTGATGAGCGTCGGGGAAGAGGCCGGCCACCGGGCCGTGTTTCCGGGGACCAGCCGGATGGCCGCCCGGATGCGGGATTTCGACTGGGCGTCGTCCCCGCTGGGCGAGCCCCGTGGCTGGCCGTCCAGCCTGACGACGGCGGTCCGGATCTGCCTCACCTCCCGCTTCCCGATGATCGTCTGGTGGGGTCCCCAGCTGCGGTTCCTCTACAACGACGCCTACCTGCCCCTGCTGGGCACCAAGCACCCGGCGCTGGATAAGCCGGGCTCGGAGGTCTGGGCCGAGATCTGGCACATCATCGGGCCGATGCTCGACAGCGTGATGACCACCGGCGAGGCGACCTGGTCGGAGGACATGCTGCTGCCGATGAACCGGCACGGCTACTGGGAAGAGACGTACTGGACGTACTCCTACAGCCCGGTGCACGACGACGAGGGCGCCGTGCGGGCGGTGTTCACCGCGGTGTCGGACACGACCGAGCGGGTGATCGGCGCCCGGCGCCTGGCGACGCTGCGCGAGCTGAGCGCCCAGGCCGGCCTCGCGCGCAGCGTGGGCGAGGCCTGCGAGCTGGTGGCCGGGGTGCTCGGCCGGGCCGGCGCCGACGTCCCGTACGCCGCGATCCACATCCGCGACGACGACGGCGGCCTCGCGCTCGCGGCCGTCACCCCGGGCGGCGAAGGCGCGGGCGACGCGGGGGCCTGGCCGCTGAAGGACGTGCTCGCCGACGGTGTTCCGCGGACGGTCTCGGGTGGCGCGTTCGGCAAGCTGCCCGCGGGCGGCTGGTCCACCCCGCCGACCGAGGCGATGGTGCTGCCGCTGCCCGGTGACGCCGGGGACGCCGCCACCGGCGTGATCGTGCTGGCCGCGAGCGCCGGTCGCGCGCTCGACGAGTCCTACCGGACCTTCCTCGGGCTGGTCGCCCAGCAGACGACGGCGCTGGTCAACGGCGCGATCGCCTACCAGGTCCAGCAGCAGCGCGCCGAGGAGCTCGCCGCGCTCGACGCGGCGAAGACGACCTTCTTCGCCAACATCAGCCACGAATTCCGGACCCCGCTCACCCTGATCCAGGGCCCCGCCGCCGAGCTGCGGGAGGCGCTGGACGGCGCCGGCGAGCGGGTGCGGGAAGAGGTCGACGTCATCCAGCGCAACGCGTTGCGGCTGGGCCGGCTGGTGAACAACCTGCTCGACTTCTCCCGGATCGAAGCCGGCCGGATGCAGGCGCGCTTCGAACCGGTCGACCTCGGGACCTTCACCGCGGAGCTGGCCAGCGTCTTCCGCGCCGCCGTCGAACGGGCCGGCCTGGTGTTCGAAGTCGACTGCCCGGCGTCGGCGGAGCCGGTGCACGTCGACCGCGGGATGTGGGAGAAGGTCGTCTTCAACCTGCTGTCCAACGCGGTCAAGTTCACCTTCGACGGCGCGATCCGGGTGACGAGCACCGTGGCCGACGGCCACGCCGTGGTCGCGGTGTCCGACACCGGGATCGGGATCGACGCCGCCGAGCTGCCGCGCCTGTTCGAGCGGTTCCACCGGATCCCGACGGCGCGGGCGCGGTCGAACGAGGGCAGCGGGATCGGCCTGGCGCTGGTGCGCGAACTCGTCGGCATGCACGGCGGCACGGTCACCGTGGACAGCGCGCCGGGCGCCGGGACGACGTTCCGGGTCCGGGTCCCGCTGGGCACCCGGCACCTGCCCGCCGAGCACGTCGTCGACGAGCCGACGACGGGCGGGCCGGCCGCGGAGTCGGCGGAGGCGTACGTCCAGGAAGCCCTGCGCTGGCTGCCGGGCGACGACCAGGCCGCCGCGGCCGTGCCCGCCCCGGCCGCGGGGGCCCGCGTGCTGGTCGCCGACGACAACGCCGACATGCGCGACTACCTCGTCCGGCTGCTGCGCGACGACTACGCGGTGACCGCGGTGCGCGACGGCGTCGAGGCGTTCGCCGCCGCCTGCGCCGAACCACCCGAGCTGATCATCAGCGACGTCATGATGCCGCGGCTCGACGGCCTCGGGTTGCTCACCGAGCTGCGCGGCGACCCGCGCACCGCCGCCGTGCCGGTGCTGCTGCTGTCGGCGCGCGCCGGTCAGGAAGCCGCCGTCGACGGGCTCGCCGCGGGGGCCGACGACTACCTCGTGAAGCCGTTCTCGGCGCAGGAGCTGCTCGCGCGCGTGCGCACCACCGTCCAGCTGGCGAGGCTGCGGACGCAGCACGCGCGGTGGCGGGCGGCGATGATCGACTCGCTGCAGGAGGGCTTCTTCGTCTGCGACGCCGAGGGCTGCGTGGTGGAGATCAACACGGCGTTCACCGAGCTGCTGGGCTACGGCACCGGCGGCCTGCCCTACGCCCCGCCGTTCCCGTGGTGGCCGGACGCCGCCGCGGAACCCGCCGCCCACCGCCAGGTCGCCGACGCCTTCGGCGGCGCGTGGGACCAGCCGGGCGGCAGCTTCGTGCTGCCGATGCGGCACCGCGACGGGCACCGGCTGTGGGTCGCGGTCGCCTACAACCAGCTGCAGGACGACGAAGGCCGCCGCCGGCTCGTCGGCACGATCCGCGACGTCACGGCCGAGCGCTACGCCGTCCAGCGGGAAAGCGCGCTGGCGTCGATGAACCAGCGCCTCGCCGGGATCAGCGGCGCACCCGAGGTCCTGCGCACCGCGCTGGAGCTGCTGCGCGAGCTGTGGGACGCCCAGCGCGTGCTCGCGGTGACCTGGCCGCGCGACGGCGAACCGGAGCTGGCCTCCACCGATCCCGCCGACCGGCACTGGACGGACCTCGCGGAGCCGCTGCGCGCGACCCTCGACCACGTCCGCTCGCTCCCCGCGTTGCACGCGACCCCGGCCGAAAGCGGCGCGGGGACCACCGTCGACCACCCCGGCGGCCGGCTGACGCTGTGGGTCGACCCCGCACCGGGCCGGCCGCTCGGCACCGAAGACCGCACGCTGCTGGCCCTGCTCGCCGGGACGCTCGCGCACGCGCTGCGCCGGGCCCACCGCGACGACCGGCAGCGTGAGGTGGCCCTCGCGCTGCAGCGCTCCATCCTCGGCCCGGCCGACCTCCCCGACGGCTTCGCGGTGCGCTACGAGCCGGCGAACCCGCCCCTGGAGGTCGGCGGCGACTGGTACGACGTCGTCCCGCTGGCCGGCGACCGGATCGGCATCGTCGTCGGCGACTGCGTCGGCCGGGGACTCGCCGCGGCCGCGGTGATGGGGCAGCTGCGCAGCGCCTGCCGCGCGCTGCTGCTGGAAGCGAGCAGCCCGCGGGACACGCTGACCGCGCTCGACCGCTTCGCCTGGCGGCTGCCGGGCGCCTTGTGCACCACCGTCTTCTGCGGCGTCCTCGACCCGGCCACCGGCACGCTCACCTACAGCAGCGCGGGGCACCTGCCCGCCACCCTGGTGCACCGCGACGGGACGGCACAGCTCCTCGACGAAGGCAGCAGCGTGCCGCTGGCCGTCCGCGTCGCGGAGCCGCGCCCGGAGGCCACGGCGGTCGTGCCGATCGGCTCCCTGCTGGTGCTCTACACCGACGGGCTGGTGGAGCGCCGCCGCGAGTCGCTGGACGACGGCATCGACCGGGCCACCACGGTCACCCACGACACGCGGGACGCGGAGCTCGCCGACGTGGCGACCGCGCTGATGGACCGGCTCCGCCCGGCCGACGGCTACGAGGACGACGTCGCGCTGCTGCTCTACCGCCGGTCGGTGCCGCCGCTGGACTTCGAGTTCGCGGCGCACCCGGACCACCTCGCCTCGACCCGGCACTGGCTGCGCGCCTGGCTGGCGAACGCGGCCATCGAGCCGGACCTCGCCCAGGACGTGCTCGTCGCGGCGGGCGAGGCCTGCGCCAACTCCGTCGAGCACGCCTACGGCAGCGACGCCGGGGCCACCGCGCACCTGGCGGCCCGGCTCACCGGCGCGCACCTGGTCGTCACCGTGACCGACCGGGGCCGCTGGCGGCAGCCGCCGCCGGACAACCACGTGCTGCGCGGGCGGGGCGTGCCGATGATGGAAGCGCTGGCCGACACGGTCACCTTCCGGCACGACCCCGCCGGGACCACCGTCACGCTGGAATGGAGGATCGGTTCGTGACGACGGCACTCACGCTGGTCAGCGACCCGGGGGACGACGGCGACCGGGTCCTGTCCGTAACCGGCGAGATCGACATGAGCAACGCCGCGGAGTTCGGCGCGGCACTGGACCGCGAGCTGGCGGCGGGCGCCGCCGTCACCGTGGACCTCACCGGGGTCACCTACCTCGACAGCGCCGGAGTCGCGGTGCTGTTCGACCGGGCCGGTGACCACGACGTCCGGTTGCTCGCACCGCGGCTGCTCGACCGGGTACTGCGCGTGTCCGGGCTCACCCGGGTCGCGAAGGTCATGATCCGCTGAACGGTTGACTTCCGCTCGACGGGGTAAGCGGGCGGCAGCGACGGCCGCGGGAGGGTTGTGCTGCCGTCCGTCGCCAGGTGGCCCCGGCGCCCAACCCTCGACGTTCAGCAGCGAGCGCCGGGCCGGAGCCACCGCTTTCCTCCGGTCCCGTGTTGCGTGCCCTGTTGCGTCCCAAGTTGCGAACGACGTGGCGCACGCGAGTAAGGTTCTGCCGTTCCGTTGAAGCAGCAGCGGTTCGGCACGAGCCGCAGCCGCCCGGGACGGAGATGACGCCAGTGACCGGTGAGCCGATCCTGCCCGAGCACCTCGACGAGCTGACCGCCGCGATGGCGGACCTGACGGGTGCCCTGGAAACCGAACCGGCGGAAGCGGAGGTCCTGGAGGCGGTCTGCGCCGAAGCCGTCCACGCCATCCCCGGCGCCGACATGGCGAGCATCACGGCGATCCGGGACGGTGAGCCGACGACCGCGGCCTTCACCGACGAACGCGCCGTCGAAATCGACCGGGCCCAGTACGCGGCGGGCGCGGGCCCGTGCCTGCAGGCCGCGGAGACCGGCGAGATCGTCCGGGTGCCGCTCGCCACGGCCGGGGCGGCGTGGCCGGAGTTCACCACGCGCGCCCGGGAACTCGGGGTCGGCAGCTACCTCGCCGCGCCCCTGCGGGTCGACGACCGCCTGTCCGGGGCGCTCAACCTCTTCGGCTACGGCGACCACGGCTTCGCGGAGACCGACTCGCGGCTGTTGCGGCTCTACACCACGGTCGTCTCGTTCGGGCTGCGCACCACGCGGCGCTACCACCGGGCCCGGCAGCGCGCCGTCGACCTCGAGGCGGCGATGCGGTCGCGGGCGGTGATCGAGCAGGCCAAGGGCATCCTGATGGCCGTGCACCGGATCAGCGCCGACGACGCCATGAAGCTGCTGGTCACCGAGTCCCAGCGGACCAACGTGAAGCTCCGGGACATCGCCACCCGGTTCGTCGAAGACCTGTCTTCGACGCAGTCGCCCTGAAACCGCTCAGGCGGTGCGGCGGGCCGGGAACGGCCAGGTGAGCGTGATGACGGTGCCGCCGCCGGTCGAGCGCACGTCCAGGCCGTCGACGAGGGCCTGGATCAGCCGCAGCCCGCGGCCGTCGTCCGCGCGCTCGGCCAGCGTCGCCCACCGGCCCTGGTCGGCGACGGTCACGGTCAGCACGTCCTGGTCGATCCGGGCGCGGACGTCGATCAGCCCCGGGTGCCCGTGGTAGGCGTGGTCCAGGACGTTCGCCATCGCTTCCCAGCAGGCGAGGACGACGTCGTCCGCCTGCCGCCCGACTTCGTCGCCGGCCCGCCGCCGCAACCAGGACACCAGGTGCCGGCGCAGGCTCGGCAGCGTCCGTGGCGAAATCGTGCCGCGGTACCGCCATCCGTCCGATCCCAGCTCTTCCACGTTCACCTCCTCGGGGGACATCCGGTTTGCTACCCACCGGTCCGGATTCTCAATCACCGGTAAAGCCGCGGTGGCGCCGTTCGGCCCTGGTGCGCCCCGGGCGGTCGTGATCGGATGGGCCGATGATTCGGTCGACGTCGTCCGTGGTGCTGTGCGCGGTGCTGGCCGCGACCCTCCTGCCCGCCCCGGTGGCCACCGCGGCACCGGCGCCCGGACCGGGGGCCCTCTCGCACTTCGGCCTGGCCCGCAAGGACTGCCTGGGCACCGCCCGGAACACGGCGAGCAAGGCGTGGTTCACCGTGGCGGGCGGCGTGCTGTCCGACGTCTACGCCCCGGTGATCGACAACACGAACGTCGAAACCCTGCAGTTCGCCGTCACCGACGGCGCCACCTTCACCGACCTGCAGGCGCGGGACATGACCTACACCGTCCGCACGGGCGCGGGCGGGATGGCGTGCGAGGTGACGTCGACTCCGCGCAGCGGGCGGTACCGGCTGGTCACCGACTACCTGGCCGACCCCGCGCGCACCGGCGTGCTCATCCGGACCCGGCTGGACCCGCTGCGGGACTCCGGGCGGGACCTCAAGGTCTACGTGCGGTTCGACGCGAGCATCAACGGCAACGGCGGGGGCGGCCCGGCCAACGGGGGCGGCGACACGGCCACCGTGGACGCGGCGACGTCCGCACTGGTCAGCGCGGACACCAACACGGTGTCCAGCGCGCCGGCCCGCGACTACGGCACCCCGCTGGCCGCCGCGCTGCGCGCCGACCACCGCTTCCTGGCCACGAGCAGCGGCTTCGCCGGCACCGCGGGCGACGGGCTGGCCCAGCTGGACCGCGACCACCGGCTCACCGACACGACGCCGTCGGCGGTGAACGGCAACGTCGTGCAGACCGCGCAGCTGGACCTCCAGCCGCGGCGCCCGGCCGTGCTGGCGCTCGGCTTCGGCACGGACGCGCGGGCCGCCGTCGCCACGGCCGGGGCGAGCCTGCGGACCCCGTTCGACCAGAGCTACCGGCAGTACGCGCGGGAATGGCGCGACTACGACAACGGGCTGATTCCGGTGCGCAGCAAGGATTCCGAAAACACCACTGCGTACTACCAGTCCGTCAACGTGCTGAAGGCCAGTGAGGACAAGACGTTCCCGGGCGCGGTCGTGGCTTCGCTCGGCAGCCCGTGGGGCCAGGCGGTGCCGGCGGGCGACGCACCCGGCGGGAAGCCGGTCTACTTCGGCTCCTACCGCGAGATCTTCGCCCGCGACCTCTACGAAAGCTTCTCCGGCCTGCTGTCCGCCGGTGACCGCGAGACAGCGCGGGCGAGCGTGCGCTGGCTGTTCTCCCGCCAGCAGCAGCCGGACGGGCGGTTCCCGCGCAACTCGCTGCTCAACGGCAAGAAGGCGCCCGACTCCGGCGGTGACCAGCTCGACGAGAGCGCGTACCCGATCCTGATGGCGTTGCAGGCCGGGCTCGACCGCGACCGCACGCTCTACACCGAGCACATCCGCGCGGCCGCGGACTTCGTCGTCGCCCACGGACCGGCGTTCGGCTCGGAGCGGTGGGAGGAGCAGGGCGGCTACTCCCCTTCGACGATCGCCGCGGAGATCGCCGGGCTCGTCGCGGCGGGCGTCATCGCCGACCGCAACGGCGATCCGGCGCGTGCGAACGTCTACCGCGCCACCGCCGACCACTTCCAGCGCAGCATCAAGGGCTGGACGGTGACGCAGAACGGGCCCTACGGCGGCCGGTACTTCCTGCGGCTGACCAAGAACGGCGACCCGAACTCGGAGTGGAACTACAACCTGGGCAACGGCTCGATCGACGCCGACCAGCGCGCCGTCGTCGACGCCGGGTTCCTCGAGCTGACGCGCCTGGGCGTGCTGCCCGCGAACGACCCCGACGTCACCGCGTCGCTGGCCGTCGTGGACCGCGTGATCGAACGGAACACCCCGGCCGGGCCGGGCTGGTACCGCTACGGCACTTCGGCGGCGGGCAGCGAGGACGGCTACGGCGACTGCTACGAGCCCGACCCGACGAACTGCGGCCCGACCGGGGCACCCTGGCCGTCGACGAACACCGGGTCCGGGCACCTCTGGCCGGTGCTCGCCGGCGAACGCGGCGAGCAGGCCGTGCAGACCGGCGACCGGGCCGGCGCGGCGGCGCTGCTGCGCGCGATGCGGGCGCAGACCGGCGGCACCGGCCTGATCCCCGAGCAGGTCTGGGAAGACCCGGCGCTGCCCGCGTCGCCGTACGGGTCGGACCCGCGGACGGCGTCGATCGGCTTCACACCGGGGCAGTCCGCCGGCTCGGTGGCGCCGCTGAGCTGGGCGCAGTCGCAGTCGGTGCGGCTGGCCAGGGCGCTGGACGACGGGCGGCTGCCCGAGCAGCCCGCCGACGTCCGCTCGCGGTACGTCTCGCACGCACCGCCCGCGGCACTGCCGGTGACCCTGACCGCGCCCGCGTCGGTGTCCACCGCGACCGCGCAGGTCACCGGCACCGCCCCGGCCGGCAGCCGGGTCGACATCGCCGTGTCCGCCACCGACGCGGGCACGACTTCGGTGCTGTCGACCCGGGCTTCGGCGGCGGGGACGTTCAGCGCTGCCGTTCCGACGCCGCTGGGCGCGAACGTCGTGACGGCGACCGCGACGGGCGCGGGCACCGGGTACGCGCAGAAGACGATCAGCTCGGACTTCGTCACCGGGTCGGTCCTGCTGGACACGACCGACCCGGACGGCGACGACAACGGTCCGGGCACGTACACCTACCCGACGGCGGGCGATTTCCACGCCGGCGCGTTCGACCTGCAGCGGTTCCAGGTCATCGATGCGGGCGCCAACCTGGTTTTCCGGGCGCAGGTCCGGGACCTGACCCCGACGTTCGGCTCACCGCTGGGCGCCCAGCTGCTGACCGTCTACGGACACGACCCCGCGGCGACGGCGACGTCCACCGCGGCGCCGTTCCCGAGCCGGGCGTACACGATCGCACCGCAGGACGCCTGGAGCCGGCGCATCGAGGTCCAGGGCTTCGCCGAGCCCACGCTCGTCGACGCTTCGGGCGCTTCGCTGGCGACGCCGTCGGTGCAGGCTTCGCAGGCCACGCGGTACATCACGATCAGCGTGGCGAAGGCGGCCTTCGGGACGCCGGGCCCGGGCTGGACGTTCGCCGTGGTGCTCACCGGGCAGGACGGCAACTCGCCGGACCAGGCCCGGCCGTTCACGCCGACGGCGGGCCAGTACACGTTCGGCCTGTGCCCGGCGGGCGGGACGACGCCGATCTGCGCGGCGGACCCGGCGGCCGCCCCCAAGGCGTTCGACGTCCTGACGCCGTCCGGAGTGGACCAGAAGCTCGAGCTGGACCCGACCCGGGGGCCGGTTTCCGTGCGCGGGGTGCCCGTGGTCTGACAGGCTGGCCGGCGTGATCGACGAATTCGCGAAGAACTACCTGCACGGCGACCTGCGCGAAATCCGCGAAGAGCTGGTCGGGAAGCTGGCCGGGCTGAACGAGTACGACATCCGCCGTCCCCTGACCGCGACCGGCACCAACCTGCTCGGGCTGGTCAAGCACCTGACCCTGACCGAGGCGCGGTACTTCGGCGAGATCTTCGGCCGTCCGTTCCCCGGACCGCTGCCCCGGTGGGACGACCGCGCGGCACGTGGCGCGGACATGTGGGCGACCGAAACGGAGACGCGCGCGGAGATCGTCGATCGCTACCGGCGGGCCTGGGCCCACTCCGACGCGACGATCGCCGCGCTCCCCGTCGACGCGCCGGGCCACGTACCGTGGTGGCCGCGCCCGGACGTGCTGCTGTTCAACGTGCTGGTGCACGTGCTCACCGAGACCAGCCGCCACGCCGGGCACGCCGACATCCTGCGCGAGCAGCTCGACGGCTCGCTGGCGACCGACAGCCACCACGACGCGGAGTTCTGGGCCGCCCGGCACGCCGAAGTCGAGCGGGCCGCGCGGGCGGCCGGCGCTCCGCAGTAGGCCCCGGCCGGGGTGGTCAGAGCCGGCTGAGGCCGTGGAGGATGCGCTTCATCAGGTCCATGCTCGGCCGGTTGCCGTTGCTGCGTTTCGCGGTGTGCACGGCGACGAGCCCGCGGTCGGCGAGGTCGGAGAGCAGCACCCGCGCCACACCGAGCGGCAGCCGCCGCCGCGCGGCCACCTCGGCCACGGACTGCGAAGTGCGGCACAGCACGCAGATCTCCGACTCTTCCGCCGTGCTCCCGCGCGTCATCGCCCGCCCGCGTGCGGTGGTCGAGACCAGCGTCTCGACGGGGAGGTCACGCGTCGGACGCGTCCGGCCGTGGGTGCGGAAGTACGGTCGGACGAGCCCAGCGGCCCCTCCGTCGTCGAGCGCGGTCCCCCAGTGCACAGCCAGCTCCTCACGGCGATTAATCCTTCTCGGCGATTATTCGACACCGTGATCGACTCCACCGCAATCGTCCGAACAGGCTAACGGACGGTAAACTGCTGGTCAGTGGAACACCGTTGACCGACACCACCCCGAGGGAGGAAGGTCATCAAGCCGGATTATCAGACTTCTGACAAGCCGGCCGTCTCCGCGCCTTCCTCATCGCCCGCGCCGCCGAGGCCGAGGCCGGCAGCACCCGGTGGTCTGGTCGATGGGTTCGGGCGGTGACCCCGCCCCGGCTCAGAGGCGGATGGGCTTCTTGTTCATGAACTCCTCGATGCCCAGTGGCCCCAGCTCGCGGCCGATGCCGGATCGCTTGATGCCGCCGAACGGCAGGTCCGCCTCCGAACCTCCCGATTTGTTCAGGTAGACCATTCCCGCCTCGAGTTCGCGGGCCACGCGGGCTGCTCGGGTGCGGTCCGTGGCGAACACGCTTGCTCCCAGGCCGAAGGGGGTGTCGTTGGCCAGTGCCACCGCCTCTTCCTCCGTCTCCGCGCGGAACAGCAGGGCCACCGGGCCGAAGATCTCTTCGTGGTACGCCGCCATTTCGCGCGTCACGTCCGTCAGGACCGTTGCCTCCACGTACGCTCCCGGGCCCGGGATGCGGTGGCCGCCCGCGCGCACTGTCGCCCCTTGGCTGGTCGCCGTTTCGATCTGGGCCGCCACTTCGTCCGCCGCCGCCGTCGAGGCCAGTGGGGGCAGGGTGGTCGACGGGTTCGCCGGGTCGCCCGGGACGTAGTACTCCGTCACGCGCTTGGCGAACCGGTCGGTGAACTCCTCGTACAGCTTGCCCAGCACGATGATGCGCTTGGGCGCGTTGCACGACTGGCCGCAGTTGCGCATCCGGGCCGTCGCCGTGGTCTTGACCGTTTGGTCCAGGTCGTCGGTGTCCAGCACGATCAGGGGGTCGGAACCGCCGAGTTCCAGGACGCACTTCTTGAGATTCCGCCCGGCTTCGGCCGCTACCGAAATGCCGGCCTGTTCGCTGCCGGTGAGCGACACCCCGGCCAGGCGCGGGTCCGCGAGCATCCACGGGACCTGACGGCTCGACGCGAACACGTTGACGTACGCGTCCGCCGGGACCCCGGCGTCCCGCAGCACGGACTCGATCGCCACCGCCGAACGCGGGCAGATCGACGCGTGCTTGAGCAGGATCGTGTTGCCCAGCACCAGGTTCGGCGCGACGAACCGGGCCACCTGGTAGCACGGGAAGTTCCACGGCATCACGCCCAAGAGCGCGCCGATCGGCTCCTTCGTCAGCACCGCCGCACCGCCGCGGATGGCCAGCGGCTCGTCCGCCAGCAGGTCCGGGCCGCGCTCGCCGTAGTACCGGAAGATGTCGGCGACGACGCCGACCTCACCGCGGCCCTCGTTGATCCGCTTGCCCATCTCCAGGGTCATGATCGCGGCGAGCTCGTCGGCCCGTTCGGCGAACAGCTCCGCGGCCCGCAGCGCGACGGCGGCCCGTTCGGCCACCGGTCGCGCACGCCAGTCCGGGTAACCCCGGTGCACCCGGTCGATGGCGGCGCGGACCTCCTCGTCGGCCGCGTTCGGGATTTCGTCGACCAGCTCGCCCGTCGCCGGGTTGGTGACTGTATACAAAGCGGCCTCCTCTGCAGACTACAGAATACTGTATACACTATGTGAGCAGTGATCGGCACCCGCGCGGCGGTACCCGTTCCTGCTTGATCGACTATCGTTCCCCCATGACGCTGGAACTCACCGGCGGACCCGATTTCGCCGCGCAGGCCCCGAAAAACGCTCGCTGGACCCGGCAGTACCCGGGCGCCGCGGTGACGTTCGGCTGCCCCTTCCGGCCCCCCGAACGCACCCCGCGCGTGTGGAGCGGCCACGGTCTCGGGCTGCCGGAGGCCGAGCTGGCGGGGTTCGCGGAGCAGCTGCGGCGCGTCATGAAGCACAAGGCCTACTGGCTGGCCCGGGACGGCCACCGGGGTGACGCGACGGTGTGGTCCCCCGGCCGTTACGACGACGAAGACGGCTTCGTGTACTTCGCGGGCCCGTGCACCCACGGCGGCCCGTGGCCCGGCTACCGGCCGGCGCCGGCGTTCACGATCCCGCTCGCCTGCGTGCGAGGCTTGCGGATCCGGGTCGCGGCGTACTTGGCCCGGTAAGCGCGGCGAGAACGGCGCGCAGCCGGTATACGGTCTACTCCAGGGCGGGCGCGAGCCGCCCTTCCCGCGCTGGTCAACGACTCGAACATGCGCTGCGCGACCGTAGGTTGTATACCGTCGCCATGCGCGCCACCCTCACCGGCCGAGCAGCACGCGCGGGCACCATCGCCGCCGTCGTCAGCGGTATACCGTCGACCGTCCACGCCCTTCTCACGGGCCGGGACGTCCTCGCCGCCACCCGCGCCGCCGGGACCCTGCTACCCAGAAGACACGACCAGCCCGGCGTCGCCGCCGGGCTGGTCGCTCACTTCGTCGTCTCCACCGCATGGACCTGCGTGCTCGCCACGATCGCCCGCCACCACCGAATCGGAGCCGGCGGTGGCGCGCTCGCCGGGCTGGCCATCGCGGCCTTCGACCTCGGGATCGTGGCCCGCGCGTACCCCGCCGTGCGGGCGTTGCCGCGCGGGCCCCAGATCCTGGACCACCTGGTGTTCGGCGCCGTCGCCGGCGCGCTGCTCGACCGTCCACACGGGACGGATCAGGACACGACCTCGACGACGTCACCCGGGTTCAGCGAGTTGTAGAACTTCACCGCGTCCGCGTGCGAAAGGTGCACGCACCCGTGGGACTTCGCCTTCAGGCTGCCCTGGTGGAACGCGACCCCGGTGGTGGTGAAGAACACCGAGTACGGCATCGGCCCGTTGTACTGCTTGCTGTAGTGGTCGATGTCCTTGTACTGCACGTGGAACTTCCCCAGCGGGGTCGGGTACTTCGGCAGCCCCACCGTGATCGGGACGCCGCCGTAGGTCACGTTCCCGGCGCCGTCGGTCAGCCACGCGGTATTCGAGCTGCGCTGGACGCAGGCCTTCGCTTCGGCACTGCACGGCGTCGACGCCGCCTCGGCCGTTCCCGCGAACGCCACGGTCCCCGCCATCGCGGCGACCCCGCCCAGAAGTGCGATCATCCTCCGGTACATCGTGTGCCTCCCGTTGTCGTTCGGCTACACAAAGAGAGTGCCCAGCCGGGCGGTGATCGAATCGGCGGATCCGGAAATTCGCCAACCCGGGAATCGGCGAGGCGGCGATTCAGTCCGGCGGCTGCGAAAGCCCGAGGAACTCCGCCTGCTCCCGGTCGTAGCGGCGGGTCAGGCCGTTGCCGTACCGGTCCCACCAGTTCTGCGTGTGCCCGCCCTGCGTGGTCGTCGTCCCGCCGTAGACCTGGCGGTCGTATTCGACGCGGGCGTCACGGAACTCCTGCTGGAACTGCTCCGGCGTCAACCCCTGGACGTGCTGGATCGCCGCGTCGCTCAGCGTCCGCGAGCTGCGCACGATGTCGTCGCCGGCCATGTGGTTGAGGATCGCGCGCACCCCGCCGGCACCGCGCATGTGGGCGCCGGACATGATCGCGGCCTGGGTGCCCGGATCGCTGAAGTTGAGGGCGCCGGCGGTGCGGGCGTTGGCGGTCATCAGGTCGGCGACGACCGCGCGTTCCTCGGCGCTGCCGATCCCGTACTGCTCGCGCGCGGCGATGATCCGGTCGTAGCCGTTGTGCATGTTCTGCCGGAAGCCGTAGGCCTCGGGCACGCCGCCCTGCTCCCCCGTCGCGCCTTCGGACCGCATGATCGAGTCGACGACGCGCGGGTCCAGCTGCGGCGGCGCGACGGCCGCCGCCGCGGCGGCGCCACCCCCGCCCGGCGCGCCGCCGTAGGCCTGGGCGACGTCGGAGTCGGCGGCGCGGTAGCCGTCCGCGGCCGTCCGGACGTTCTGGTTCACGGTCGTCAGGAGGCCGATCAGCTTCTGGAGCGCACTGCCGAGCGTCGAGTGCAACGCCGTGTTCGCGGCGGCGACCCCGCTGCCGATCCCGGCGAAGGACAGCGCGTCCAGCACCAGGCCTTCGAGGTCGCGGGTGGCGGACAGGAACGACGACCCGACGTCCTCGACCGCCCTGACGACCGCCCCCATCTCCGCCGTCTCGGCGCGGTAGGCCCCGGCACTCATGGTCTGCTCCCTCCGGACACCGGCTGTGCGCGTCGAGGATTCCCCACCGCGCCCGGCAGGCCCACGGCCGAATTACCCACTGACCGCGGCCGGACTGCCCACACCGGCGCTAAGGTCGGGAGATGAGCGAAGACCCGAACGTGGTCGAGGGCGAGATCGTCGACGACACCCCCACCGCGGCCCTGGCGGTCCCCTCGCCGCCGCTGCCGGACCCGGACTACAGCGAGGGCGGGGTGCCCAGCTTCGACTTCGTCCGCGACAAGATCGAGAACCGCTACACGACGTCGCTGGGCTCGGTGGACGTCGCCGGCCTGGGCACCGATCACACGGCCGAGACCCTCGACAAGCAGATCGCCGAGCGCGACCAGGCGGCGAAGGACCGGCTGGCCGAGATCCGCCGCTCCCTGCGCGGCGAGTGAGCCCGCACGCCTGACCCTCGGTGGGTCACGGCCGGCACATCGCGCCGGCCGGGCCCGGGACCAGCCGCTCAGCAGGGCAGCCAGCGCATCTCGGCCGGCTGGTAGCGGGCGATCGCCAGCAGGCGGTGCGGGAACACCGGCACCTGGCCGGCCAGCCCGGTGAGCCGGACCACCCGCTCGACGTCACCGCCGGCGGGCACGATCAGGCAGCCCGCGACTTCGCCCGTCCGGCACAGCTCGACCAGGTCCAGCAGCCCGTGGACCGCGGGGGCCGAGAGGAAGTCCAGCCGGCCGAGGTCGACGACCAGCAGCCGGGGCCACGGGAGCTCGCCCAGCGCCGTCTCGAGGATCGTCGCCCAGCGCGGCGCCGTCGTGCCACCCAGCTCGACGACCAGTGCGCCGCCGGAGCGTTCCGAGGCGATGTCGTCGTCGCGCATCGCGCCTCCCGGGAGCCGTCCCCGTCCCGCGCCCATGGTCGCACGGACGTCAGGCTTCCGTAATACCCGCGTGGAATCATGGGACGCCGGTGGCGGTTGTACCAGGCGGTAGCACCGCACGAGAAGAAGGAGTGACGCCGTGACCACGTCAACCGAAAGGGCCGTCCTGGCCGGCGGCTGCTTCTGGGGCATGCAGGAGCTGTTCCGCCGTCAGCCCGGGGTGCTCTCGACCCGGGTCGGTTACAGCGGCGGCGACGTCCCGAACGCCACGTACCGCAACCACGGCACGCACGCCGAGGCCATCGAGGTGGTCTACGACCCCGCCCAGACCACGTTCCGCGACCTGCTCGAGTTCTTCTTCCAGGTGCACGACCCCACGACGAAGAACCGCCAGGGCAACGACATCGGCCTGAGCTACCGCTCGGCGATCTTCTTCACCGGCGACGAGCAGAAGCGGGTCGCCGAGGACACGATCGCCGACGTCGACGCCTCCGGGCTGTGGCCGGGCAAGGTCGTCACCGAGGTCAGCCCGGTGGGCGACTTCTGGGAGGCCGAGCCGGAGCACCAGGACTACCTGCAGCGGATCCCGAACGGGTACACGTGCCACTTCGTGCGCCCGGGCTGGAAGCTCCCGAAGCGTGAGACGACCGCCTGACACAGTTCCACCGAAGGCCCCTTCGCCGGCTCCGGCGAGGGGGCCTTCGTCGTCTCAGCCGAAGGCAAGATCGCCCGAACGGCGGTGATCCACCTCCAGTCCAGTATGGACGATCGCGCAATCGAATCCCAATGGTGACTATTGTCCTTTTTGGGAGTTATTGCGTCCGGTGGATAAGACCGTACGTTAGTCGCTTGTTCACGGGGCTTCAGCACCGGATCCTGATTTTCGTTCCACGGCAACATCTCTCGTCCCCTTGATCCGGCCCGGCCATGAACCCGGGTCTGGTTCACCCTGCCCGGAGGGAATTCCTCGATGGATCTGAGACGTCCTGTCGTCTTGGCAGCAACCGGCGTCCTCGTCGGTGCGCTGTGCATCACCGGCACCGCACAGGCCCAACCCACCCCGAACGCCGCCCCCGACGCCGCCCCGAGCGCCGTGGCCCAGGCCGCGACCGCGGCCGCGGGCCTGGTGGCGAGCAGGCCGGCCGCGCTGCACGCCAGCGCGGACGACGTTTTCCTGGCCCAGAAAGCGATTTCGGCCACCAACGGGCTGCAGTACATCCCGTACGAGCGCAGCTACAAGGGCCTGCCGGTCGTCGGCGGTGACTTCGTGGTCGCGACCAACTCGACCGGCCAGGTGCTCGGGACCTCCGTCGCGCAGGACCAGACCATCAACCTCGCCACCACCGGTGCCAAGGTGACGAAGGCCGCCGCCGAAGCCACCGCGCGGCAGCAGCTGTCCTCGGTGGACAGCGTGAGCCCGGCCGAGCAGGTCGTCTTCGCCCTCGGCACGCCGACGCTGGCCTGGAAGAGCACGGTCGTCGGCCGCGATGCCGAAGGCCCGAGCCGGCTCGACGTCATCGTCGACGCCGCCACCGGCAAGGTCCTCCACACGCAGGAGCACGTCCTGCACGGTGACGGCACCTCCGCCTGGAACGGCCCGAACCCGGTGCACCTCGACACCACGCACTCGGGCAGCACGTACACGCTGAAGGACCCGACGATCACCAACACGTCCTGCCAGGACGCGGCGAACAACACCACCTTCAGCAAGACGACCGACAGCTGGGGCAACGGCAACGCCACCAGCCGCGAAACCGGTTGCGTCGACGCGCTGTTCGCCGCCCAGACCGAGAACAAGATGCTCTCGCAGTGGCTGGGCCGCAACAGCTTCGACGGCAACGGCGGCGGCTGGCCGATCCGCGTCGGCCTGGCCGACGAGAACGCCTACTACGACGGCACCCAGGTCCAGATCGGCCACAACTCGCAGAACCAGTGGATCGGCTCGATCGACGTCGTCGCGCACGAGCACGGCCACGGCATCGACGACCACACCCCGGGCGGCATCTCCGGCAACGGCACGCAGGAGTTCGTCGCGGACGTCTTCGGCGCTTCGACCGAGTGGTTCGCGAACGAGCCCGCTCCCTACGACGTCCCGGACTTCCTCGTCGGCGAGCAGATCAACCTGGTCGGCTCCGGCCCGATCCGCAACATGTACAACCCGTCGGCGCTGGGCGACAAGAACTGCTACGACAGCTCCGTCCCCAACGGTGAGGTGCACGCGGCCGCCGGCCCCGGCAACCACTGGTTCTACCTGCTGGCCGAAGGCACCAACCCGAGCAACGGCCAGCCGACCAGCACGACGTGCAACAGCTCGTCGATCACCGGCCTCGGCGTGCAGAACGCGGTCAAGATCTTCTACAACGCGATGCTGCTCAAGACCTCCGGCAGCTCGTACCTGAAGTACCGCACCTGGACGCTGACCGCGGCGAAGAACCTCTTCCCGGGCAGCTGCACCGAGTTCAACACCGTCAAGGCGGCGTGGGACGCGATCAGCGTGCCGGCCCAGTCGGCCGACCCGACGTGCTCGGCGACCGGCACGGTCACCGTGTCCAACCCGGGCAACCAGTCCACCGTGACCGGCGCTTCGGTGAACCTGCCGCTGTCGGCTTCCGGCGGCACCGCGCCCTACACCTGGTCCGCCAGCGGCCTCCCGGCCGGCCTGTCGATCAACGCCTCCACCGGCACGATCTCGGGCACCGCGACCACCGCGGGCACCTCGAACGTCACGGTGACGGCGAAGGACGCGGCCGGCAGGACCGGCACGGCGTCGTTCACCTGGACCGTCGGCACCACCGGCGGCTGCTCCGGCCAGAAGGTCGCCAACGGCGGCTTCGAGTCGGGCGCCACCAGCTGGACCGGCGACACCGGCAGCATCGGCCAGTGGGCGTCCTCCGGTGAGGCGGCCCACGGCGGCACCTACTCCGCCTACCTCGACGGCTACGGCTCGACCCACACCGAGGCCGTCGCCCAGTCGGTGAGCATCCCGGCGGGCTGCCACGCCAGCCTGACGTTCTACCTGCACATCGACACCGCGGAGACCACCACCACGACCGCCTACGACAAGCTGACCGTCTCCAACGGCAGCACGACGCTGGGCAGCTACTCCAACCTGAACAAGAACACCGGGTACGCCCTCAAGACCATCGACGTCTCGTCGGCGGCCGGCGGCACCCTGGCGCTCAAGTTCAGCGGCACCGAAGACAGCTCGCTGCAGACCTCGTTCGTCATCGACGACGTGGCCGTCACCCTGAGCTGACGCCGGCTCGCTGAGGCGGGGAGGCCGGGAAACCGGTCTCCCCGCTTCGGCGTTCCCCGGAGCAGAATCGGCGCATGGACACCGAGGAACTGCGGGCGACCCAGGCGCCGCTGAAGGACAAGTACCGCGACGACCCGGAAAGCGCGCTCGTCACGCTGCACGCCGACGCCCGGCTGGACGGCCTCGGCATCTCGTGCAAGGTCGAGACCGGGCGCGCGCTCGTCGAAGCCGGCCTGCACCCGGCCACCGGCGGCGACGGCACCCTCGCCTGTTCGGGCGACATGCTGCTCGAAGCGCTCGTCGCGTGCGCGGGCGTGACGCTGCGGGCCGTCGCGACGTCGCTGGGCCTGCAGGTCCGCGGCGGGAGCGTGCGCGCCGAAGGCGATCTCGACTTCCGCGGCACCCTCGCCGTCGCGAAGGACGCACCGGTGGGGTTCCGCGCGATCCGGCTGTCCTTCGCCCTGGACACCGACGCTTCCCAGGAGCAGCTCGCCACGCTGAAGAAGCTGACCGAGCGCTACTGCGTCGTGTTCCAGTCGCTGCGCCACCCGCCCGAGTTCGCCGTCGAGCTGTCGGCGGCTCAGGGATAAACCCGGAGGACAAACCGGGCAGGGTGGCCTAGCTTGTCGGGGTCACCTGAAGGGGGAGCCGACATGCCAGCACCGGAACCGGGCGTCGCCGTCCGGGTACGCGGGCTCGTGAAGACCTACGGATCGACGCGCGCGCTCGACGGCGTCGACCTCGATATCCCGGCCGGGCAGGTGCTCGGCCTGCTCGGCCCGAACGGGGCCGGGAAGACCACCACCGTGCGGATCCTGACCACGCTGCTGCGGCCGGACTCGGGCGAGGCGTGGGTGGCGGGCCACGACGTGCTGGCCGAACCGGACGAGGTGCGGCAGCGGATCGGGCTGTCCGGCCAGTACGCGGCCGTCGACGAGAACCTGACCGGGTTCGAGAACCTGTACATGGTGGGGCGGCTCTACGGCCGCAAGAAGGCCGCGGCCCGCTCGCGCGCCCGGGAGCTGCTGACGCGGTTCCGGCTCGAGGAGGCCGCCGACCGGCCGGCGAAGGGCTACTCCGGGGGGATGCGCCGCCGGCTCGACCTGGCCGGCGCGCTGGTCGCGGAGCCGGCCGTCGTCATCCTGGACGAGCCGACCACCGGGCTCGACCCGGGCGGGCGCCTCGACACGTGGGCGGTGATCAAGGAGCTCGTCGCCGACGGCACGACGGTGCTCCTGACCACCCAGTACCTCGAAGAGGCCGACCAGCTCGCCGACTCGATCGTGGTGATCGACCACGGCCGGGTGATCGCCCGCGGCACGGCGGACGAGCTCAAGGCCCAGACCGGCGGCGAGCGGCTGGAACTGGTCGTCGCCTCGGCCCGGGACCTGCCGGCGACACTGGCCGTGCTGCGCGAGGTGGGCACGGGCGAGCCGGCCGGCGACGACCACACGCGCCGGGCCGAAATCCTGGTCGACACCGGGCCGAAGGCGCTGATCGAGGCCCTGCGCCGGCTCGACTCCCAGGGCATCACGGTCCAGGACGTCGGCCTGCACCGCCCGACACTGGACGACGTCTTCCTGTCTTTGACCGGCCACGGCACGTCTTCGGCCGAGGAGGTGGCGAAATGAACGCGCTGGCGAAGGGCATTTCCGACGGCGGCATCGTCACGTGGCGCAACCTGATGAACGTCCGCCGCAATCCCGACTGGCTGATGGCGGCGACGCTGCAGCCGATCATGTTCGTACTGCTGTTCGCGTATGTGTTCGGCAACGCCATCGGCGGCGAAGCGGGCGGCGCGGCGTACCGCGAGTTCCTGATCGCCGGGATCTTCGCCCAGACGGTGGCGTTCAACTCGGCGTTCACGGTGATCGGCTTCGCCAACGACCTGCAGAAGGGCATCATCGACCGGTTCCGCTCCCTGCCGATGTCGCGCATCGCGGTGGTGCTGGGCCGCACGACGTCGGACCTGGTCGTGAGCGTGGTGGCGCTGGTCGTGATGTCGCTGTGCGGGCTGCTGGTGGGCTGGCGGATCCGCGGCAGCTTCTGGGACGCGCTGCTCGGCTACCTGGTGATGCTGATGTTCGCGTGGGCCCTGTCCTGGGTCGGCGCCCTGATCGGCCTGGCGGCGCGCAGCGTGGAGGTGGCGCAGAGCCTGGGGCTGATCTGGATGTTCCCGCTGAGCTTCATCTCCTCGGCGTTCGTCCCGACGGGGACGCTGCCGCCGTTCTTGAAGGCGATCGCGGACTGGAACCCGTTCACGGCAGTGATCAACGCGACCCGGGACCTGTTCGGCAACCGGTTCGGGCCGCAGCAGACGGGCTGGCCGGCGGAGCACGCGGCGCTGTACGCGATCCTGTGCTGCGTGGTGATCATCGCGGTCTTCGCCCCGCTGGCCACGGCCCGGTACCGCCGGGTGGCGAGCAAGTAGGAGTGTCCGAAGAGGACCAGGTCAGTCCTCTTCGGACAGCTCCACGACCGGGATCACCCGTTTCGCCTGCCGGGCCTTGGCCTGGTGGTCCGCCAGGAACGGGTACTCCTTCTCCAGCTCCGTCCAGGTCCGCACGTAGTCCGCCCCGAGCAGCGGCAGCGCCTCCGCGTCGAACTCGTGGCCGTCCACCTCCACGTGCACCCGCGAGTCGGCGTCGAGGTTCAGGTACCAGTCCGGGTGGCGGGGCGCGCCGACGTTCGACGCCACCACCAGCCACCGGGAGCCGTCGCGGTGGACCATCAGCGGGACCGTGCGCGGCTCTCCGGACGTGCGGCCCGTGGTCGTCAGCAGGGCCAGGCGCTCCCGGTGCATCCCTTCCACTTCGCCCCCCGCGCGGAACTGCTCGATCACCCGGCGATTGGTCTCCCGGATGTCCATGGTCACCGGTCGTAGTAGCGGGTCGGCGGGTCCTGCTGGGTCCACTGCTGGCGGGTCGGCGGCGGCGGCGCCGCGTTGGTCTGCTGCGTGCGACGCCGGTGCAGGGTGCGGGCGCTGGCCGCCATGCTGTTCACCACCGCGGCGATCGCCAGGCCGATCACCAGGTTGATCACCGCCGTGGCGATCTTCGCGCTCGGTGTCACCGTGAGTGTCAGCGGCAGCACCACCGCGATCAGCGTCACCAGCACCATGATCCAGCCGAAGAACTGGGACGGCGCCGGCGTCGCCACGCTCAGCAGGTGCATCAGCCCGGTGGCGAGCAGGGCCACCGCGGCGGCGACCAGCGCGTACGTCGTGGTGCTCGCGTTGCCCCAGACGCCTTCGCCTTTTGGGGCGAGCACTTCGACCTCGAAGATCCCGCGCGCGATCAACAACCCGACGACGGCCAGCAGGGCCGCGACCACCGCCGTCGCCACGCCGCCCGCCCACAGGCGGCGCGCGTCGATCCCCGGGCGGACGTCCTGGGGCTGGTTCCCGTAGTAGTCGGACATCAGTGCCTTTCCTGGCCTTCCTGGGTCGGCCTTCCTGGGTCGGCTGCGCCTCTCTCCGGAGATTGTCCCCTGTTTCGGCTCCGCCCGCGATTTGCGCTGGAGCGCGCTCCAGCTCGTAGCGTCGAAGACATGACCACCGCACAGCACAAGATCGGCTCGGGCTTCGGCGCCACCACCACGGCCGCCGAGGCCGTCGCCGGCGTCGACCTCACCGGGAAGCTCGCCGTCGTCACCGGCGGCTACTCCGGGATCGGCCTGGAAACCACCCGCGCGCTGGCCGGCGCCGGCGCCCACGTCGTCGTCCCGGCCCGCCGCCGCGAGACCGCCGGGGAAGCGCTCGCCGGCATCGCGAACACCGAGGTCGACGACCTGGACCTGGGCGACCTCGACAGCGTCCGCGCCTTCGCCGAGCGCTTCCTGGCGACCGGGCGGCGGATCGACCTCCTCATCGCCAACGCCGGCGTCATGGCCTGCCCCGAGACCCGCGTCGGCCCGGGGTGGGAGGCCCAGTTCGCCACCAACCACCTCGGCCACTTCGCGCTGGTCAACCGGCTGTGGCCGGCCGTCGCCGAGGGTGCCCGCGTGGTTTCGCTGTCCTCGCGCGGCCACCACTACTCCCCCATCCGCTGGGACGACGTCCAGTTCGAGACCGGTTACGAGAAGTGGCAGGCGTACGGGCAGGCGAAGACGGCCAACGTCCTCTTCGCCGTCCGGCTCGACGAGCTCGGCGCCGAAAAGGACGTCCACGCGTTCGCGCTGCACCCCGGCGGCATCATGACGCCGCTGCAGCGGCACCTGCCGCGGGAAGAGATGATCGAACGCGGCTGGATCGACGAGGCCGGGAACTACCTGGTGCAGTTCAAGACGCCCGAGCAGGGCGCCGCGACCACGGTCTGGGCCGCGACCTCGCCGCAGCTGGCCGGGCTGGGCGGGCTGTACCTGGAGGACTGCGACGTCGCGGAGCTCGCGCCGGAGGACGCCGAGGGCCTCGCCGGGTCGGGCGTCCGGCGGTACGCCGTCGACCGCGAGCAGGCCGCCCGCCTGTGGAGGCTCTCGGCCCAGCTCACCGGTGTGGACGCGTTCGCACGGCCCTGATTGTCACGTCGGCGGGCCCCCGGACGATACTTTCCCCGTGATCTTCCGACGTTTGCCGGGCACGGGTCCGGGGTACCTGGCGCCCGTGGCCGACGAAGCGGGGAGAACGGAGCGCCCGCCGACTGACGACGGGGCGGGGGTCACCCGTGGCCGATACGCCCTCGGCGAGTTCACCATCACCCCGCGCAGCGCCCTCGACGACGAGCGGCCCCCGGGTCTGCTGGGTGGCCGTTACGAAGTCGGCAGGCTGATCGGCAGCGGCGGCACCGCCCGCGTCTACCGCGCCTACGACGTGCGGCTGAACCGCGAGGTCGCCGTCAAGATCTACGACCGTGACGCGGTGGCGCTCGACCAGCGGCGCCGGCTGCGCGAGATGACGATCCAGGGCAGCATCAGCCACCCGGGCGTGGTGGCGCTGCTGGACAGCGGCACCGAGCACGGCCGGACGTACCTGGTGATGCAGCTCGTCGAGGGCGAGAACCTCGCGGAGCGCCTGCTGGGCGGCCCGATGCCCGCGGCGGACGTGGTGGCGCTGGCCGACGGGCTCGCCGAGGCGCTGGCCCACGTCCACGCGCAGCGGATCGTGCACCGCGACCTGAAGCCGGCCAACGTGTTCCTGTCCGCGGACGGTCCCCTGATCGGTGACTTCGGCATCGCCCACGCCCTCGACACGACCCACATCACGGGCACGGGCCTGATCCCGGGCACGGCGGCGTACCTGGCGCCGGAGCAGGTGTCGGGCGAACCGGCGGGCCCGCCGGCCGACGTGTACGCGCTGGGCCTGATCCTGCTGGAATGCCTGACGGGCCAACGGGAGTACCCGGGCACCCTGGTCGAGGCGGCCATGGCCCGGCTGACGAGAGCACCGCGGATCCCGGAGGACGCACCGCCGGCGCTGGGGTACACGCTGCGCCGGATGACGCAGCGCGAACCGGCCGATCGGCCGACGGCCGCGAAGGCCTTGGACATGTTGCACGCGCCCCCGCCGCCGTTGCCGTGGACCCGGACGGAGCGCAGCCCCCGGTGGCGCCGCCGTTCGACCGGCGGTACGGCTGCCGTGGCCGCCGCCGGGGCGGTGGCGGACTCGGCTGGGCAGGACTGGCCCGCGGCCGGGGCGGTGGCCGCTGCCGGGGTGGCTTCGGCCGCCGACTCCGCCAACCCCGGTTGGCCCGCTGCCGGGGCAGCCTCAGGTGCGGATTCAATGCCCGCCGCCGGGGCCGCGACGCCGGGCGGAGACCCGGCAGGACACGACTGGCCCGCTGCCGGGGCGGGTTCGGCCGCCGACTCCGCCGACCAGAGTGGGCCCGCCGCCGGCGCAGCCCCGGGCGGCGAACCGGCAGGACACGACTGGCCCGCCACCAGTGCGGCTTCGGCCGCCGGCGCGGACCCGACGGAACGTCTTCGCCCCGTCGGAGTGGCTTCGGTTGCCGGCGCCACCTCCGTTTTCGACCCTTCCGGCCACGCCCGGTCCCTCGGCGCGCCGACCCGCGTCCAGGACGTCCCGGCCGGCAGCCGGCGGCGCCGGCGGCTGGCCGTCACGGCCGGGCTGACCGCCGCCGCGGCCGCCGTCGCCGCGATGCTGCTTTTCGAGCAGGGACCCGGGACCGGCACGCCGTCCCAGCCGGGTGCGAATTCCCCCGCCGCTTCCTCGACTCCCGCGTCTTCGACCCCGCTCGCCGAAAACGGGACCCGCGTACCGCACCCGGGTTCCGGCGGCTCGGGTCCGCAGCCGGGCCCCAGCGGACCCGCCTCGCTCGAGCCGGCCGCCGTTACCCACGAAAGCCCGGCGACCGCCGCCGGCCCGGCGCCCGGCGCCCAGTCGTCCAACGCCGCCCAGCCGTCGAACGGCGGTCAACCTTCGAACGGCGGCCAGCCGTCGAACTCCGGCCAGCCGTCGAAGCCCGGCAAGCCCGAGAAGACCGACCCGCCCGGTCAGACCAAGGGCAAGGGTTCCGGCCAGACCTCCTGAGCCGGGACCTCCGGCGCGCGAAACCGGGTCCAACGGCCCTGGTGCGGAAACCGGCCCGAAACCGCGGGTAATTCGATTTCGTGAATCGGGACTCGAACCAATAACGACAGGTAACCGGAGCGGCACCGGGCCCGACTCACTCCACGGTGCCGCCGCCGGGAATCCCCCTCCCGGACGGCTCGACGACCATTCCCGGAGGTCTGGATGAGTGTCCACGCTGCCCTCGCGCGGCCGGTTTTCCGCACACCCAGCGGACGGCACGCCAAGCCCCGCCCCGCGTGGCCGCGGGTCGCGGGCCGGGCAGTCTTCCTGGTCACCGCCCTGATCTGCGCCGTCGCCGTCTTCGCCTTCGGGTGGTCGCCGGTGCTGCTGGTGGTGCCCGCCGCGGCAGTTGCCCTGATCGTGGCGGCCGTCGCGAAACTGCGGGGCGCGAGCCGGAAGATCGACTCGATCTTCGCGGAAGAACTGTCGGATTCACCCGAGCGTGCCGTTTGATCAATACGCACCGGTGACGGAATCCCGGGTCAGCGCAGATCGAGCCACATGATCCGCAGCCCGACGTCGCCGTCGGCCGGGTGGCGGAACGCGCCGGGCGCCGTTCCGAGCGTCACGAATCCCAAGCTCTCGTAGAGGCGGATCGCGGCCGTGTTCACGTCGACGACCGCGTTGAACTGGATCGCCGCGAAGCCGCTTCGCCGGGCCCAGCCGATCAGGTCCGTCGCGAGCGCCCGGCCCACGCCCGTGCCGCGCGCCTCCCGCGCCACCATCAAGCTGCCGGAAGCGACGTGGCTGCCGGGCCCCGGCCGGTTGGCGTACATGTTCGCCGTGCCGGTCACCCGGTCACCGCCGACCGCCACGACCACCCGGGCCGGCGGGGCGAGCAGCCACATCCCGCGGGCGGCGCACTCGGTCATCGCCGGGTCGTACGGGAACGTCCGCTGCTCGGTGCCGACGTCGTGGATGATCGGCCAGATCGCCGGCCAGTCGTCGGCGCGGGCCTCGCGGATCACCGTGGTCATCGCCGCGCCCATGGTCCTGAGAGTAGAGGACCACCAGCGCCGGCACGACCGGATTTGCGGCGCCGGCCGGGGAACGTCGACGCAGCGCCCGGCCGCAGGTTGTGCGCTCACTCCCGCCGCAGCCGCAAGGCCAGTGCCGGGCACGCCGCCGCCGCGCCGCGGGCCTCCGCCACCAGTTCCGGGGGCACCGGGCCCGAGGCCACCACGGGGTAGCCCCACTCGTCCAGCCGCACCAGCTCCGGCAGCAAGTCCGCGCACAACCCGTGCGCGCGACACCCGATCGGGTCGACCGTCACCTTCATGCCACACCGGCCGGGACCCGGCACCGGCCGGCCTGGTGCGCGTGGACGTCGGCGCCGAAGACCTGCAACGCGCTCGCCGCGAGGCGGGCCGCGCCGTCCGGGTGGGCGCACGCGCCGCGGCCGGTGAGCAGCGGGAGGCGGCGGGCCAGCCGGGGCGTCGCGGGTCCGCCGCAGAGCAACTCGGCGAAGTCCGCCGCGATCGCGGGCAGGCCGAACGTGCACGGCCCGCACTGCCGGGCCGACTCGGCCGCCAGGAACGCCAGCACCTGGGCGGTGTACGCGAGCCCGCAAGCACGGGCCGGAAGCGCGTACAAGGCCGGAATCCCGGTCAGGCCGCCGTCGCGGTCCGCGGTCCACGTCCCGCCGTAGCCGCCGGCGAGCACCGCCTGCACCGGCTCGGCTTCGCCGCCCGCCGCGGCCAGGATCCCGGCCATGGGCGTTCCCGCCGCCACCTCGACGACGCCGGGCCGCCGCACCGCGCCGGTCACCGTGACCAGCTCCGTCCGGGCCGCGCGATAGTGGTGCGGCCCCAGCAGGACCACCGACGCGAGCTGCGCCAGTGTCTCCACATTGGACACCAGGGTCGGCCGGCCGCGCACACCGCGTTCGGCGGGCCGGGGCCGCTTGCCGGTCGGCCGCGCGTCCCCCGACGTGAGGTACCGGACGAGCGCGGTCTCCTCACTGGCGACGTACCGGCGCGGCACCTGAACGACCCGCACCGGCACCCGGTCCTCGCGTTCGGCCGAGGCCGCGGCGACGCTCGCCAACGCCGGGCTGCCCGTGTGCACGCAGAGGACGGCCTCGGTGGCGCCGATGGCGTGCGCGGCCAGCTGCAGCCCGTCGAGGACGAGGTGCTGCGAACGGGTCAGCAGCGCAACGTCCTTCCGGCTGAGCGGGTCGCCTTCGCACCCGTTGGCGACGACGACCGACCGTTTCGACCGGGCCGCGCGCAGCTTGACCGCGGTCGGGAAGCCCGCGCCGCCGCGGCCACGCAGGCCGGCCGCTTCGACGGCCTCGATCAGCCGGTCGCGGCCGTCGTCGCCGTGGTAGGCGACCCACGGCACGACGCCGTTGCGGCGCCGGTGGCCGGCCAGGTCGAGCCGGTGCGGGGGCAGGATGCTCATCGGAGGCCTCCCAGGGCGGCGAACTTGCGGGCGGCGGCCGCGCGGTAGCCGGCGGAGCCCAGCACCGCCAGCACGCACAGCACGTCGAGCGCGACGATCCAGCCGTACGCGGAGTCGTTTTCGGCCATGCCGAAGCCGTGCACCAGCGCGACCGGCCAGCACAGGTACGCCAGCCAGTGCACGGCGCGCCACGCCCGCGCCGGCAGGCGGGTGCGCACGAGACTGGTGACGACGATCGCGAGCAGCAGGTCGATGGCGACGGCGCCGAGCCCGACCCACAGCGGCTGGTAACCGGCGCCGAACGGCAGGACGACGTCGAGCCAGCCGAGCGGGACGTAACCGTCGAGGACCGCCGACGCGATGTGCGCCGCGAGGAACGCGAGGCTGGTCAGCGCGAGGTTCCGGTGCACGGCGGCGACGGCGAACCGCGGCCACTCGCGCGTGGCGAACCGGCCGGCGCCGAGCGCGCCGAGGACGACGACGCCGGTGAACAGCACCAGCGAAACGAGCCCGCTCGCGCGGCTGAAGTACCACACCGCGGTGCTCATGCCGCTTCCCGTTCGGCCGGCCAGCCCGGCGTCGTGACGACGTCGCCGCCGACGCCCACCAGCCGCGCGGGCAGGTGCCGCCGCGCGAGCCAGCCGGGTGCGTCCGCCCCGAGCACGATCGCCGCGGTGCTCGCGGTGTTGGCGTCCACAGTGGACCCCGCCGCGACGGTGACGGTGCGCCAGCGCGCTTCGGGGACGTCACCGGTGCGCGGGTCGACGATGTGGTGGACGGTCCGGCCACCCCGCCGCCAGCGCCGCCGGGTGGTGCCCGAGGTGGCGAGCGCCCCGTCCCGGTGGAGCCCGACGGTGGCATCCGGGTGGGCGGCGGCCTCGGCGTGATCGTCGCCGAGCGCGACCAGCCAGCCCCCGGGCGGCGGCGGCCCGGCGGCGCGGAGGTCGCCGCCGAGGTTCACGAGGACCCCGCAGCCGACGGTGGCGCTGATCCGCCGGGCGGCCCGGTCGGCGGCGAGGGCCTTGGCGGTCGCGCCGAGGTCGAGGTGGACCCCGCGCGGGAGGACGACGAGCCGACGGCCGGGATCGAACAGGACGCGGTGCCAGCCGGGGGCGGGGTGGGGTGCGGCCCCGCGGCTCGCTGCACCGGCCGGGGAACCCGCGGTGTCCCGATCAGCGGTCGCGATGTCCCGATCAGCGGCCACCAAAGGGAAATCCCGGTCGTACCCGAGAGCCCGCACCGCCGCGCCCACCGTCGGATCGACCAGGCCGCCGGTCAGCCGGGCCGCGCGCAACGCCACGTCCACCGCCTCCGCCAGCAACCGCCCCACCCGGACCTGCCGCCCCGCCGCCGCGTGCAGCCGCGAGATCTCCGAATCCTCGCGGAAGCGGCTGCACGCCAGATCGATCGCCGCCACTTCCTCGCGCAGGAGCGCGACCGCCTCCCCCAGCCGGGTGGGGTCCGTCACCAGCAGCTCCGCCGTCGTGCCCAGGGCCGGGAACGCCGTGGTCATGACGCACCCGAGCCGGTGTGCGCGTGGCCGGACCCGCTGCTCAAGCCGCTGTCGGGCGCCTGCAGCCGGTCCGGGGAATCGTCCGAAGTGGTGGTGGACACAGCAGCCGAAGCCGTCGACAGGCCGAAGCCGATGGCGCCGACGGCCGCGGCGCCCAGTACCGCGGCGGCCGCCGTGGCCAGTGCGGCCTTGCGGCGTCCCTGCTCGCGGCGGGCGGGTCCGGCCGGGGTGGTGGGTTCCATGGTTCGAGTGTCGGCTTCGTTCCTTTGAACGAGCTGGGAGCGACCTGTCAAAGCCCTGGCGCACCAACCAAAGGAGGTTGACACCGGAAAGGCATTCACCCACTCTTTCCGTTGTCCGCCGGAGGTTTCCTGGTGTTCACGAGCCGGACCACGGCACGGCACGTCCCGGCCCCCTGCCGTGGACATCATGAGGCGCCCTCACCCGCCACCGTTGGAGGACCCATGATCCGCAAGCGGATCTTCGCCGCCTTCGCCGCCGCCACCCTGGTCACCGCCGGTGTCGTCGGCGCGGCCGTCGTCACCGGAACGGCCGAGCCGGCCGCGATCCGGCCGACCGCGTCGACCGTGCCGGCGTTCGACCACATCGTCCTGGTGATGTTCGAGAACAAGAAGTACTCCTCGATCAACGGCAGCTCCAGCGCGCCCTACTTCAACACCCTCGCCTCGCAGAGCGCGAAGTTCACGAACTCCTTCGCGATCACCCACCCGAGCCAGCCGAACTACGTCGCCCTCTTCTCCGGCGCGACGCAGGGCGTCACCGACGACACCTGCCCCGCGAACCTCGGCGCGAAGGCCAACCTCGGCCGACAGCTGATCGACGCGGGCAAGAGCTTCAAGGGCTACTCCGAAGCGATGCCGTCGGACGGCTACACCGGCTGCTCCAGCGGCACCTACCGGCGCAAGCACAACAGCTGGGTGGACTTCTCGAACGTCCCCTCCGCCAGCAATGTCCGGTTCTCGAGCTTCCCGTCCGACTTCACCCAGCTGCCGACCGTTTCGTTCGTCACGCCCGACATGTGCAACGACATGCACGACTGCTCCATCGGCACCGGCGACACGTGGCTGAAGAACCACCTCGACGCCTACGCCCAGTGGGCCAAGACGCACAACAGCCTGCTGATCACCACCTTCGACGAGGACAGCGGCACCTCGGTCAACCAGATCTTCACGACGTTCACCGGCGCCGGCGTCAAGGTCGGCAGCTACAGCGAGTCGATCAACCACTACACCGTGCTGCGCACGATCGAGGCGTCCTACGGCCTGCCCGGCATCGGCAACGCCGCGAGCAAGTCGCCGATCACCGACGTCTGGCAGTAACCGCGTGTACCTGTCCACCATCGGCCGCCGAGAGCATGCTGGGACGGTGTCCCGGCGCAAGCTCTCGGCGGTCGGCGCGAACGTCTTCGCGCTGGGTGCCGTCAGCCTGGTCACCGACGTCTCCTCGGAGATGGTCACCGCGGTCCTGCCGGTCTACCTGGTGCTCGGCCTGCACCTCGGGCCGGCCGCCTACGGCCTGGTCGACGGCCTCTACACCGGCGCGACGGCCTTGCTGCGGATCGTCGGCGGGTACGTCGCCGACCGGGTCCGGCGGCGCAAGGTCGTGGCCGGCGCCGGCTACGCGCTGTCCGCGGTGGCGAAGCTCGGCCTGCTCGCGGCCGGGGCGTCGGCGGCCGCGATCGGCGCGGTCATCACGCTCGACCGGACCGGCAAGGGCCTGCGGACCGCGCCGCGCGACGCGCTGATCACGCTGTCGGCTCCCGAGCCGCTGCTCGGGCGCGCCTTCGGCGTGCACCGCGCGATGGACAGCATGGGCGCTTTCGCCGGTCCGCTGGTCGCGCTCGCCGTCCTCGCCGCCTTCGGGGCCGCCGACCCCGAGGCGTTCGACGCCGTGTTCGTCGTCAGCTTCTGCATCGCCGCCATCGGCGTGCTGCTGCTGGTGCTGTTCGTCCGCGACCGCCGGACGCCGGAATCGACCGCGAACCCGGTCTCGCCCCGTGCGGCGGCGGCGTTGCTGCGCGGCCGCGGGGTGCGCCGGCTGCTGGTGGCCGCGTGCGTGCTCGGGCTGGCCACGGTCGGCGACGGGTTCGTCTACCTGCTCCTGCAGCACCGGGAGGACATCGCCACCGGCTGGTTCCCGCTGCTCGCGGTCGGCACGAACCTGAGCTACCTGCTGCTGGCCACGCCGCTGGGCGCGCTCGCCGACCGGGTCGGGCGGCTGCCGGTGGTGCTCGGCGGGTACGGCGCGCTCGCGCTGGTCTACCTGCTGCTCGCCGGGCCGGTGTCCGGCTGGCCGCTGCTGGTGGCCGCGCTGGCCCTGTACGGCGCGTTCTACGCGGCGACCGACGGCGTCCTCATGGCCCTCGCCGGGCCGCTGCTGCCGGAGTCGTTGCGCACCACGGGGATTTCGCTCGTCCAGACCGCGCAGGCGCTCGCCTACTTCACCTCGTCCGTCCTCTTCGGACTGGCGTGGCAGTTCTGGGGCGCGAACCTCGCCATCGCGGTCGCCGCGGGCGGGGCCGTGGTCGCGATCGCCGTGACGTTCGCGGTGCTCTCCCCGCGGAAGGCGGCGGCGTGAGGACGCGGATCATCATCGCGGTCGTCGGCGTGCTCGTGCTCGCCGGGGCCGCGGTCGCGTACGTCGGCTTCGCCAGCGCACGCAGTCACGACGTCGCCGCGACCGGCGCGGTGAGCCTCGCCCCCGGCCCGCGGCTGCTGTTCCGCAGCACCGCCGACGCCGACCGCGGGCACGTCGCCACGGTGGCGGTCACCGACCCCGGCGGCCCGCGGACGGTGTCGCCGCTGTCGTGCGCGCGGGTGTACGCCGCCGGCGGCACCGGGCTCTGCCTGCGCCAGGACGGCGACCTCACCACCTACCAGCTGGCGGTGCTCGACCGGGGGCTGGGCGTGCAGCGGGAGATCCCGCTGGTCGGGCTGCCGAACCGGGCGCGGGTGTCGGCGAGCGGCCGGATGCTGGCGTGGACGGTGTTCGTCACCGGCGATTCCTACAACGGCGGCCTGTTCTCCACCCGCGCCGGCATCCTCGACACGGCGAACGGCGACCTCGCGGGCACGCTGGAGGACTACGCGGTGACGCTGGACGGCCGGCCGTACCAGGCCGCCGACCTCAACTTCTGGGGCGTGACGTTCACCCGCGACGACCGCCACTTCTACGCGACGATGTCGACAGCCGGCCGCCGCTACCTGGTCGCGGGCGACTTCGCCGCTCACACCGTCCGCACGGTCCACGAGAACGTCGAGTGCCCGTCGCTGTCCCCGGACGGCACGCGGGTGGCGTTCAAGTCCGCCGTGGACGGTGACCCGGCGCGCGGGTGGCGGCTGTCCGTCTTGGACCTGGCGACGTCGAAGGTGACGCCGCTGGCGGAGTCCCGCAGCGTCGACGACCAGCCCGCCTGGCTCGACGACCACACGATCGGCTACGGCCTGCCCCGTGGCCCGGGCCACGCGGACGTCTGGTCGGTACCCGCCGACGGCCGGGGCGCACCCCGGCTGCTGATCCCGGACGCGGAGTCCCCCGCGGCGCTGTGATCACCGATCTCCAGGTGATCTGTCCCATCCGCCGGAAACTCACCCGGTGGGAGCTCCTACGGTGGCCGCATGACGTTCTTCGTGGTGCAACGCAACGGCCGGGCGGCGACGGCCGAGGACTTGGCGCCGCTGGCGTTCGCCGGCTACGCCCACTTCACCGCCATGCAGGTGCGGGATGGCCGGGTGCGCGGCCTCGACCTCCACCTGGCCCGGCTGCGGGCGGCCTCGCTGGAGATGTTCGGCCGGGCGCTGCCCGACGACCGGGTGCGCTCGCTGCTGCGGACGGCGCTGGCCGCCGGCCCCGCCGACGTCTCGCTGACCGCGACGGTGTTCTCCCCGGCCGGGGAACCTTCCCCGGAACCGGAGGTGCTGGTCCGCACCGGGCCACCGGCCGCCGAGCCGGCGGGACCGCTGACGCTGGCCGTCAGCGAGTACGAACGGTTCCTCCCGGCGCGCAAGCACGTCGGCGAAGTGGCCAAGACGTACCTGCTCCACCGGGCGGTGGCCGAGGGCGCCGACGACGCCGTGTTCGTCGACCGCCGGGGCCGGTTCACCGAAGCCACCATCTGGAACATCGCGTTCTGGGACGGCACCGCGGTGGTCTGGCCCGACGCCCCGATGCTGCCCGGCGTGACGATGGGCATCGTGCGCCGGCAGTTCGACCGCCTCGGCGTACCCCAGCACGTCCGGGAAGTCACCGAGGCCGACCTGGCGGAGCTGGCCGGCGGTGTGGTGCTGAACTCGTGGACGCCGGGGGTGGCGGTGCGGCGCATCGGTTCCGTGGAGCTGCCCGAGGCGCCGGCTTTCCTCGAGCTGCTGCACCGGGCGTACGAGGAGGAGCCGCTCACCGCCCCGTGAGGCGCGGCTCGTCACCGGCCGATCCACGTCGCCCTGCGGCGTCAGTCCAGTTTGCGCAACCCGTCCAGGATGCGGCGCATCAGGTCGGTGTCCGGGGGCGCGAAGGCGAACCGCGGCGCCGGGAACCCGACGGTCGCCGGGGCCGGTGGCGGGAGGATGCCCGCCACGCGGCACGGCAGCCGGGGCAGCGGGGCCGGTTCGCGGCGCGTCTGCGCGGGGATCGGCAGGGTCGGCAGGGCGACCGTGCCCGCCTCCGCCAGCTTCCGCGCCGCCAGCTCGCGGCGCAGGCGCGACTGGATCCCGGCCACGGTGAAGTCCGGTTCCGGGTCGGCAACGGCCGCGGCCCGGCGCGGCCGCCGCTCCAGGGTGATCGCCCAAGCGGCCGCGGCGAAGGCCGGCAGCAGCACTCCGGCGACGATCGCGAGACCCGGCAGGTCGACGGCCATCAGGCGGCCCCGGGCACAGGTAGGAGCATGACGTTCACTTCCGGACGGACGGTTCTTCCGCAGCATGGCCGACACCTGGATATTCGATTTCGACGAATCTCGCGGACCCCGAAGCCATCATGAATGACGGTCGACGCTCCCGCAAGCGGCCGAACGGGGTCGCCCGTCCGGACGGTGAAACAGCAGCTCAGCGCGGGTTTCGCGGCGGGTAGACCGCGCCCCTCACCCGGTAATACGGACGTGGGTTCGATCCGGTTCAGCGCAATTTTCCGCCCATTCGCCCCCGCAAAGCGCCCCAATGTGGCCTTCGGTGCGTCACACGCACCCAAGGCGGCCTTCGGTGCGTCACACGCAACCAAGGCGGCCTTCGGTGCGTCACACGCACCGAAGGCCGCCTTGGGGCGCTTGCGGGGTCAGCCCAGCGAGCACGACCTCGCCAGCTCCGCCGGGGTCGCCGCGGCGGGACGCGCGATCGTCGCCGAGGCCGGCGGACGCACTCCGCGCAGCCAGCCCGCCAGCGCGTCGAACGCCGTCCGGAAGCACGGGCCCAGCGGGCGCAGCCGGTCCGGGAAGGCGTCGACGAGCCCGTCGACGTGGTTGCCGCCCTCGACCCGGTAGTACCGGTGCAGTGCCCCGCGGCCCGCGGCCGTGATCATCCGGTCGTAGACGTCCGAGTCACGGGTGATCGGCAACAGCGTGTCGAGCGTGCCGTGCAGGGTCAGCAGCGGTTTGCCGATGCGCCCGGTCAGCGAGATCCGCTCGACCGCCCGAGCGACCGACGCCGGCCGTGAGGCATACGCGTAGTCGGCGTCACAGGACGGCGTTCCCGAGGCGCAGAACGGGGTGCCGGCCTCGAGGGCACCGTCGAACGACGGGTCGATCTCCTCCCGGTAGATCCGCTGGGTCAGGTCCCAGTAGACCCGGTAGTGGTAGTCCCACAGGAACTCCGACCCCGGCGCGAAGCCGGCGTCCAAAATGGACTGGTGTGCCGACGCCGATCCCGCCGCGTACGCCGGGTAAGCACGCAGTGCCGGCGGCAGGAAGGTGAGCAGGTTCGGCCCGTCGGCCCGCCACAGCGTCCCCTCCCAGTCGACGCCGCCGTCGTAGAGCCACGGCCGGTTCTCCAGCTGCCACCGCACGAGGTACCCGCCGTTGGACAGCCCGGCCGCGAGGGTCTTCGCGACCGGACGGCCGTAGTGCCGGGCCGCCGCGGCCCGCGCGGCGAGCGTCAGCTGCGTCACGCGCGAGTTCCACTCCGCCAGCGCGTCCCCCGGCCGGACGCCGTCGGTGTAGAAGGCCGCGCCGGTGTTGCCCTTGTCGGTCGCGGCGAAGGCGTAGCCCTCCGCGAGCGCCTGGTCCCCGATCGCGCGGTCGTTCGCGTACTGGCGCCGGACGCCGGGCGAGCCGGCGACGACCAGGCCGCCGTTCCACCGGTCCGGCAGGCGCAGCACGAACTGCGCGTCGTGGTTCCAGCCGTTGTTGGCGTTCGCCGTCGACGTGTCCGGGAAGTAGCCGTCGACCTGCACACCGGGCACCGCGCCGAACGTCGGCAGCCCCGCCGACGTCAGCCCCGCCCAGTCGGCCTCGACGGTGTGCCCGGACGCGAGCGTGCCGGTCGTCGTCAAGTCGTCCAGGCACACGGCCACGGACTTCTCGGCGCCGGGCACGTTCGCCGTGCAACGACCGGCCGAAGCCGAAGCCGACGCGGGCAGCGCCGCCGCGAGCGCTCCCGCCAGAACCAGAACCAGCCAACCCCGCACGGTCCACCTCCGCCTCTTCCGATGGACCGAACCCAAGCGCGTGCGCCCGCCGGAAGCCATCCCGGCGGCCACCACTAAACGGCGGGCCGATGTGGTGCACGGCCACATGGTCTCCGGCCGGGCGGCCGTCTTAGCGTCACTGGGAACCCTCTCAACGACGAGAAGGAACTCACCATGCGCAAACTCGCCTTCGCCGGCCTCGCCGCGATCACCGCCGCCGTGCTGACCACCGTCGGGGTGGCCGCCGCGGATCCGCCGCCTTCGTCCCTCGTCCAGATTTCGTCGTTCGGCGCCAATCCCGGTGCTCTGGCGATGTACACCTACACCCCCGCCGGGCTCGAGACCGGCCGCCCGGTGGTCGTCGCGCTGCACGGCTGCACGCAGAGCGCCGCGGACTACTACGCCCACTCCGGCTGGCCCGAACTGGCCGACCGCTGGCGGTTCGAGGTCGTGTTCCCGCAGCAGTCGACGGCGAACAACTCGCTGAAGTGCTTCAACTGGTTCTCCACCGCGGACGACACCCGCGGCAACGGCGAAGCCGCGTCGGTCAGGTCCATGGTGGACAAGGCGGTCGCCGACCACGGCTCGGACCGCTCCCGGGTGTTCGTCACCGGCCTGTCGGCGGGCGGGGGCATGACCGCCGACCTGCTCGCCGCGTACCCGGACGTCTTCGCCGGGGGCGGCATCGACGCCGGGCTGCCCGCCCAGTGCGCCACGAGCGTCACCGAAGCGACGAACTGTCAGCAGAACGACCAGCACCTGACCCCGGCGCAGTGGGCGGCGAAGGTCAAGGCGCAGTACCCCGGCTACGGCGGGCCGTGGCCGCGGGTGGCGATCTGGCAGGGCACCGGCGACTACACGGTCTACCCGGTCAACGGCACCGAACTGCGCGACCAGTGGACCGCGGTGCACGGCGTCTCGCAGACCCCGACGAGCACGCAGTCCCTGCCGGGCGGCACGACGCTGACGAACTACGCCGACCGGGTGCAGCTGTACTCGATCGCGGGCATGGGCCACGGGACCGCGGTCGACCCGGGCACCGGTTCGACGCAGTGCGGCAGCACCGGCGCGTACTTCCTGGCCGGCATCTGCTCGAGCTACTACACCGGTGTGTTCTTCGGCCTGGACAAGGGATCGGGCAGCACCCCGCCGCCGTCGTCGTCGACCACCACGACCACGGCCACCACGACGACGGCCACCACACCGGCGGGAACTTGCGTGAGCGCGAGCAACTACGCCCACACGCAGGCGGGCCGTGCGCACCAGAGGGCCGGGCAGACGTACGCGAACGGTTCGAACCAGGCGATGGGACTGTGGAACACGTTCACGATCCACGCGTTGCGGGAGACCTCCCCGGGCTACTGGGTGCTGGCCGACGGGCAGTGTTAGAACCCTGTGGCGTCCCGGCCCGGTCGTCGGATCCGACGACCGGGCCGGGACGTCGGAGACCTAGTGGTCGTTGAGGTAGTAGTGGTTGCTCGTGTGCTGGTAGTTCGGGCCCAGGTAGACCCCGACGCCAATGCTCACGTTTTCCGGGAGGTCGTGCGTGCCGCCGTCGGAAGCCCTGGCGGTGGCGCAGGATCCCAAGCCACCGGAGGCGACGAGCTGGTAACGGACGACGTAGGCGCCCGAACTCTGCTGGACGGCCACGTCGGCCCGGGCCGAGAGCCCGTCGGCCGCCGAGTCGCAGACGGACACGACGTCACCGTGCTCTTCGACGTAGACAGTGCCGCCCTTGGCGCTGTCCGTGGTGGTCCACGTGTGGTCCCAGGTGCCGCCGGGCGGGTCCACGGTGGCCGACGCCGACGTCGCGGTCATGAGTGACCCACCGGCGACGAAAGCCGCCGTCGCGACCACGGCCGCAATTTTGTTGCGCATCGAATGACTCCGATTCTCGTACTCGCACAGGGAAAACGGGCGAGCAGTAGTTGATTGACCCCCAGGAAACAACCCCAGTTGCCGAGAGTGCCGGAATCACTCCCGCGGTCCCAGCGGGGTGAGACACTCTCGCCAGGCCGACCGTGCCAGCCGCGGCTGAACGTCGTCAAGCGCCCTCAAACGTTTTACCCCTGCCCGAAGGGTCGTCGAACACGGGAACCTTTGCGCGCCGGGCTGTGACCTGCGAAATCAATATGAACGCCCCTGCTCGCGGCTTTGCGGACAGGCGCTAGAGGAAGATCCGCATCGGGTTGAGGTCTTCATAGGCGGTCGGCTCCGCCAAGCGGCCGAGCCGGACCGGCACGTCGTAGAGCCGGCCGGGCGCGAACCGTGCCCAGAACCCGCGCATCCCCGGCACGATCACCTTGACCACGGGCAAGCCGATGTCCGGCCGCGTCTGGTCGAGCACGAACACCTCCAGCCCGGCCCCTTCCAGCTTGGCCTGCACGAATCGCAGATCCGTCAGCAAGTCGGGCGACGAGAGGTCGGCGGACCGGGCCGGGCCGAGGGCCGGGTCGGGCAGCAGGTACGGCTCCGAAGCCACCGTCGCGTCCCGCAGCCAGCGGACCGCGTCCGGGTCGCCGCCGCCGTGCCACCCGTCGAGGACCGGGGGCAGCATCTGGTTCAGCTCGGTCATGGCGCGCCGCAGTGCGACGGCCGGGTCGAGGTGCGCGCCGAACCCCAGCATGATTGCCTCGGGCGGGCCGCCGGTCCGCCGGGACAGCGCCACCATCACCGGCACACCGAGGTCGGCGGTGATGTCGAGGACCCAAACCTCGCGGCCCAGGTCGGCGTAGGCCTGCCGCAGCTCGGCGAGCCACGGGTCACCGGAGGCGTCCAGGTCGACGGCCGGGTGCCGGGTGCGGTTGTACCACCACAGGGCGGCGGCGTCGCGCTCGACGACCTCGAGCATCCCCTGGAGTGCCGCGTCCTCCAAGGTGCTGCCCGCGGCGTTGCCGTTGGAGTCGGCGAACAACGACGCCGAACCCGGCTGCGCGGGCACGCCGAAGTACAGCATGGCCGTCGGGAACAGCCGGTGTTCGCCGCGGGTCAGCGACCACACCGGCGTCCAGTCGCGCACCACGTCGTCGTCGAACGGGTCGCAGACGAACTGGAACGGGCCGTGGCTGGCGTTGGTGCGCGCGCGGTCGGCGAACTGGCGTTCGTGGAACAGCTGGCACGTGTCCGGGTGCACCGCTTCGCCGTCCAGCGCACGGAAAGTGGCGCGCACCCGTTCCTCGTCGCCGTCGTGGTGCCCGCTGTGCCGTTCGAGGGCTTCGCACAACGCGCCGACTTCAGCCTGCAGCGGGGTGACTCCCTTGCCGCCGTTCTCGCTCCGCAACGCCGTGCTCAGCCGTTCGGCGCCGCGGCGGCCGAGCGCGATGTTCGGACCGGAGCGGAACGAACTGAACAGCGCCGGGCCGCGCGTGTCGCGCTGCAGTTCCTTGACCACGCCGGTCAGCGGGCTGACGAGGTGCCGGTAGGTGGCGAGCACCTGCTCCGGCGGCCACGCGCGGTGCCCGCCGCCACCGGTGTGCGACTTGGGCCGCGGCTCGAACACCACGGGACGGCGGGTCCGTTCCCGCACCAGGCCGGGGTTTCCGCACGACGGGCACTGCGGCCGGGCCCGCACCTCGTGCCGCTCGCCGGTCAGGTCGCGGCTGTCGAACGTCCACAGGGTCCGCTGGCCCGGGTACCGCTGCCCGGCCAGCCATTTGACCGCTTCCAGGGCGACCAGGTTGAGCGCGACGGCGGTCAGCGGCGTCAGCGTGACGTCCGGGCGCGGCACGGGACCGGGCAGGCCGAGTGCCTCGCGCACGTGGGCTTCGGCGGGCCGGTTGCCCCACAGCCGCGCGGCCAGGCAGTGCCGGCAGGGGCCGTCGCCGGGGGTGAAGAACGGGCCGATCCACACCCGCGCCCCGAGCGGTTTCGCGAGCAGCCACGGCCGCCCGGCGGCGCGGTGCTCGGCGTCCACTTCGGACAGCCGCTCGTCGAGGTAGTCGTGGCACAGCACAATGGAAAGGTCGGCGTCTTCGGCCACGGTGAGCCCGGCCGAATGCAGGACGCCGGCCGCCGTGGCATCACCGCCGATCAGCGCGACCCGCCCGCGGACCGGCTCGCCGCCCACGGCGTCCCAGTAGGCCGATTCGGGCGTGGCCGCCGCCGGGCGCAGGCCGATCAGCCCCGCTTCGGCAAGCCGGGTCAGCACCCCGGAAGCCTCGTCCGCGGGGACGCCGGCGGGCAGGTCACGGCGCAGGGCCGCGAAGTCCCTGGTGCCGTCCAGCAACGGGACCAGGGACTCCAGGTGCGGCCCGCGCAGCGCGGTGGCACCGTCTTCGGACAGGACGTAGACCGCGTCGCCGGGCACCACGGCGGTGCTGAGGTGCCGTTTGAACCCGACGAGCGGCGGGGACGGTTCGGTCACCCGGCGGTCGCGGCCACCGGCTCGGGCACGTCCACCCGGCAGTAGCAGGCACGCACCTCGACCGGCTCGGGACGCTCGGCCACGCACGCGCAGATGCACCCGCGAACCGGCTCGACCCGGCAGATGGAACCCGCCACCGGCTCGGCTCGGGTGGCACAGCCGGTACAGAGTCCGGTCGGCGCACCGGCCGGCAGCCGGCCGTCGAGCTGGTCGATCGCCAGTGCGGGCAGTTCGGCCGGGCGCACGTCGAACGCGGCCGCGAGTGCGCTTTCGAATTCCTTCACGAGACCCCCTCGGTTCGGTATCCGTCAACTCCCACCGTGCCCGGTTCGGCGAGGTTCCGCTAGGGCCAGGTGGCTGACGCGCCCGCAGTCGCGCTGCCCAGCGGGTGCCATGGCTTTGCCGCGCGTTCGCCGTTCTGTACCGTGCCTCTGGCCGAGCGACGGATTTCGCCGGTGTACCAACGAAGATCCACTGGGGAAGGGGTCGTGGTCGTGCGCAGAACGGTCGCGTTTCTGGTCGTGGTCATGGCCGCGCTGTTGATACCGGGGACCCCGGCGTGGGCGTCGCTGCAGTGGCACATCGAGCCGACGGCGCTGCCCGCCGATCCCACGGGCTCCGCCCTGGGCGCGGTTTCGTGCGTCTCGGCCGATTTCTGCATGGCGGTCGGCAAGAAGCAGGAGACGCAGGTCGCCGGTCTGGCGGAGGAGTACACCGCCGGCAGCTGGGCGTTGTCGCCGCTGCCGAACGTCGCCGGAGACACGCACCTGAGCGACGTTTCCTGCACGTCGGCCACCGCCTGCACGACGGTCGGCTACGCCGTCGCCGGCGGGGCCACCACTCCGCTGGCCATGCGCTGGGACGGCACCGCGTGGTCGCGCCAGACGCTGCCGGTGATCGCCGGCGGCGAGCTGTACGGGGTGTCCTGCGTTGCCGGCTTCACCTGGTGCCTGGGCGTCGGCCGGTCCGCCGCCGGTGCCGTGGCCCTGCTGTGGAACGGCACCACGTGGGCGCCGACGACCGTGCCCGGCACCGCCGCCGGCGACCAGCTGACCGGCGTGTCGTGCACCCAGCGCGGCGCCTGCACCGCTGTCGGCCGGACCGCCGCGTCACAACCTTTGATCGAACGCTGGAGCGGCGGCGGAACCTGGACCGCCCAGCCGGCCGCGCACAGCAACGACGGGCTCAGCCGGGTGTCCTGCGCCTCCGCCACCTTCTGCGTCGCGGCCGGCTATTTCGTGTCTTCGTACCTCGGCGCCGACATCGAAACGTGGAACGGCACCACCTGGGTCACCTCGGTCGTCGGCCAGTACTTCCGGCTGGACGGCGTCTCCTGCGCCAGCGCGACGAACTGCATGGCCGTCGGCTCGACGCAGAACAGCCCGATCACGCCGGTCGCCTACCGGTGGGACGGCAGCAGCTGGACCGCGACCGCCGCCCCCGTGCCGTCAGGCAGCACCCTCACCGTCTTCACCGGGGTCAGCTGCCCGGCCGCCACCGTGTGCCGGGCCGCCGGCTACTGGCGGCCCAACCAGGATCCGAACGACAGCAGGCCGTTGGCCGAACGCTGGAGCTGACCGCTACCCACGCGGTGCGCCGAGGCGGTGCAGGCGCAGGGCCAGCTGGATCTCCAGCGCGCGGTCCGGCGCCTGCCAGTCCTCCCCCAGCAGCGACGCCACCCGTTCCAGGCGCTGCACCACCGTGTTCACGTGGACGTGCAGCACGTCCTTCGTGCGCGCCAGCTGCGAACCGTTCGCGAAGTACGCCCGGAGCGTGGCGACCAGTTCGGTGCCGCGGCGCTCGTCGTAGTCCAGGACCGGGCCCAGGGTCTGGCGGACGAACGCGTCCAGGTCCGCGCGGTCGCCGAGCAACTGGCCGAGGAACCCCAGCCCCGCCATCGCCGCGCCTTCGCCGGTGCGGCCCAGCGCCAGCAGCGCGCGGACGCAGCGGGCCGCTTCCGCGTGGGCGTCCGCGATCGCCGACGGGCCGCTCGCCGGGCCCGCCGCCCCCACCGTCACCGGGCGGCCGGTGGCCGAGCCGAGGTCGGCCGCGACCCGGCGGGCCAGCTCGTCCGGGTCGCCGGTCGCGAGCAGCACGACTTCCTCGGCGTGCACGCCCACCAGCGTCGCGTGCCGGGCGGCCGCGCTCGCCACGCGCCGCCGCGAGCCGCCGTCCGCGTGCGCGACCAGGACCGCGTGCGGGGCCGACAGGTCGATCCCGAGCCGTCGCCCGCGGGCCAGCAGCGCCCGGGGGTTGCGGCCGGGCGCGGTGAGCAGATCGGTCAGCAGCTCGCCGCGGACCTCGTCCTCCGCGCGCACCACCGATCGCCGCAGCATCAGCAGCAACGCCGTCACGACGCCCGCGCGTTCGAACAGCCGCCGGTCGGGGTCGCTGAGCCCGGCCCGCCCGGCCAGCACCAGGCTGCCGAGCAGTTCCGGCCCGGCCTGCACCGCGCACACCCAGCTGTCCTTTGTGGACACCGCGCGGCCGGTGGCGCGGGCCGCGGCGAGCGCGTCCGCGTCGAGGGCCACCGGCGCCGACGAGCTCGCCAGGAGCGTGCCGTCGGCGTCGTACACCGTGAGGTCGCCGTGCAGCACCGCCGCGACGGCGTCGGCGACGTCCGGGAGGTCGCCGCCGCGGAGGACGAGGTCGGTGAGCCGGTCGTGGGCGTCCTCGGCGCGTTCCATCGTCGCGTTGGCCTCGTTGAGCTCGGCGACCGCGCGGCGGGTCTGGTCGAGCAGGTTCGCGCTGTCCAGGGCGATCGCCGCGTGGTCGGCCAGCGACGACAACAGCGCGACTTCGTCGGCGGAGAACTCCCGGGTCGCCCGGTCGGAGGCGAACAGCACGCCGAGCACCTTCGGGCCGATGGCCAGCGGGACGCCGAGGATGGCCGTCAGGCCCTCGTCTTCGACGCCGGAGTCGATGTGGCGGGTGTGCTTGAACCGGTCGTCGTTGAAGTAGTCCGAGGTGGCGTACGGCCGCGCGGTCTGCGCGACCAGTCCGCCGAGGCCCTCCCCCATGCCCAGCACGATCTGCTGGAACTCCGCCGACACCGACCCGTCGCTGACCCGGATGTAGGTCTTGCCTTCGGCCTCGTTGTTCAGGCTCAGGTACGAGACGTCGACGTTGAGCAGCGCCCGCGCCCGCCGGACGATCGACCGCAGCACGGTGTCCGGGTCGGACAGCCCGGCCAGCTCGCTCGCGGTCTCGAACAACGCGGTGAGCTGGGCTTCCCGCCGCCGGTGCTCGGCCAGGGTTTCGCGGATCCGCAGCGCCAGCTCGCCCGCGCTCGCCAGCGCGGCCAGGTCGGCCGGGCCGAGGGTGCCCCCGGCCCGGGCGGCCACGACGACGTGCGCCAGCTGCTCGGTGCTCGCCCCGGAGGCGAGCAGGTCGAGCAGCCGGCGCAGCGCGTCCGAGGGTGCGGTCACGGCGGTCATGCTAAGGCGAAACGGTCGCCGCTTCCGCCTCGACGTCGTCGTGCAGCGATTCGCCGCGCGTCTCGCGGGCGGACAGCAGCGCGACCACCGTGATCACGCACATCGCGGCGACGTACAGCGACACCGGCACGGTGCTGTGCCACGCCGAGAACAGCGCGACGGCGATCAGCGGCGCGACGGCGCCGGCGGCGATCGACGACAGCTGGCCGCCGACCGAAAGGCCGGTGTAGCGCACCCGGGTCGGGAACTGCTCGGCGAAGAAGGCGGCCTGCGGGCCGTACATCGCGCCGTGCAGCACCAGCCCGACGGTCGCGGCCAGCACGATCACCGGCGACGACTTCGTGTCCAGCAGGGCGAAGAACGCGAAGCCCCACAGCGCCATCCCGATCGCGCCGAACAGGTAGACCGGGCGCCGTCCGACGCGGTCGGACAGCACGCCCCACAGCGGGATCGTCACGAAGTGCACGGCCGAGCCGATGAGCACCGCGGTCAGGCCGACTCCCTTGGGCAGGTGCAGCCCGGTGGTGACGTACACGAGGATGAACGCGGTGATCACGTAGTACGAGACGTTTTCGGCCATCCGCGCACCGATGGTGACGAGCACCTGCCGCCAGCTGCGGCGGAAGACCTCGACCACCGGGACGTGCTTTTCGGTGCGCGCCTCGGCCTGGCGCTGGGCCGCGAGGAACACCGGCGACTCGGCGACGGCCAGCCGGATCCACAGCCCGATCAGCAGCAGCACGCCCGAGAGCAGGAACGGGACGCGCCAGCCCCAGGACATGAACGCCGCGTCGGACTGCGTCGCGGACAGGATCGCCAGCACGGCGGTGGCCAGCAGGTTGCCGCCGGGCGCGCCGCACTGCGGCCGGCTCGCCCAGAAGCCGCGGCGGCGGTCGTCGCCGTGTTCGGAGACGATCAGGACGGCCCCGCCCCACTCGCCGCCGAGCGCGAAGCCCTGGATGAGCCGAAGGAGCGTCAGCAGCAGAGGTGCCGCGACGCCGGCGCTCGCGTACGTCGGCAGGACGCCCATCAGGCAGGTCGAGCCACCCATCAGGACGAGGCTGAGGACCAGCAGCTTCTTCCGGCCGAGCCGGTCGCCGAAGTGGCCGAACACGAGGCCGCCGATCGGGCGGGCGAGGAAGCCGACGGCGTAGGTCAGGAACGCCAGCAGCGTGCCGGTGAGCGGATCCGCCGTCGGGAAGAACAGCTTGTTGAAGACGAGGGCGGCGGCGGAGGTGTAGAGGAAGAAGTCGTACCACTCGATGGTGGTGCCGATCAGGCTCGCGCCGACGATCTTGGCGATCGCCGACCGGTGGGGTTGGCTCACTGCGGGCTCCACTTCCTTGTGGTTTGGTTGCGCGGCGGGTCCTGCGCGGGTCGTTATGCGGCGGTCCAGCCGCCGTCGAGGGGGATGGACGCCCCGGTGATGTGGCCGGCGTGCGGCGAGCACAGCCACACCACCAGGGAAGCGACGTCCTCGGGTTCGATGAGCTTCTTGATCGCGGCCCGCTTGAGGAGGACCTCGGCGACGACGTCCTCGCGCGGGATGTCGTGCTCGGCGGCCTGGGCGTCGATCTGACCGTCGACGAGCGGCGTGCGGACGTAACCCGGGTTCACGCAGTTGCTGGTGACGCCGTGCTCGGCCCCTTCGAGCGCGGCGACCTTCGAGAGCCCTTCGAGGCCGTGCTTCGCGGCGACGTAGGCGGATTTGAAGGCGGAGGCGCGCAGCCCGTGGACGCTCGACATGTTGACGATCCGCCCCCACCCCCGGGCGTACATGGCGGGGAGCGTGTGCCGGATGAGCAGGAAGGGAGCGGTCACCATCAGGGACTGGATGTGGGTGAACCGGTCGGGCGGGAAGTCCTGGATCGGCGCGACGTGCTGGACGCCGGCGTTGTTGACCAGGATGTCGACTTCGGCGGGCAGGGCGGCAATGGAGGCGGGATCGCTGAGGTCGGCAACGTGCGCCCAGCCCCCGACTTCGCCGGCGGCGGCTTCGGTGCGGCGCTCGTCGATGTCGACGACGTGCACCTTGGCCCCGGCCGCGGCGAGGGCGCGGACGCAGGCGAGGCCGATGCCGCTCGCACCCCCGGTGACGAGGGCGGTGCGCCCGTCCAGATCGCTGGTCATGGACGGGAACGGTAAGCGTGACCCCGGTCGCTAGCTATGTGTGCAACCGCTACAGCTTCGGAAGATCCAGTGGGTCAGGCGCACATAGGGTGACGAGGAAGGCGTCCCACGATCGGGTGGAGATTTCGAGGGTGCCGCCGGAGCGGTCCTTGGTGTCGCGGATTTTTGCCGCAGGTCCGAGCGCCACTTCGACACACTTGTCCTCTGTTGCGCTGTAACTGGACTTCCGCCAGATCATGCTGCCTCTCCCAGGTCGGCGATCACCTCCCGGATGAACTCGCCGCTCTCGTGCTCATTCATCGCCAGCGCCGCCATGTTCTTCGCCGCCGCGCGATAACTGGCCACCTGATCGTCATCGTAGAGGTAGGCGCTCGCCCGGTAGAGCTCGACGAAAACAATGGTCGGGAGCGCATCGAACTCGAGCACACCGAAGTTGTGGGTCACCGCCTGCGCACTGGCTCGTGCCGGAAGCACCTGAAGCCGGATGTTCCGTCGCATCGAAGCCCGCAGCAGGTGCCGAAGCTGCTCCGCCATTACCGGCACACCGCCGACCTCGGCTCGCAGAGCGCCTTCGCCGACCAGCACGTGGTAGTCCAGCGGGTAGTGCCTCGTCAGCACTTCGCGCCGCGCCATCCGCGCATGCACGATCCGCTCGATTCGCTCGGGCTGTTCCTGGTCGCTCAGCAGGGCCCGGATGTAGTCCGGAGTCTGGAAAAGTCCCGGGATCACCGCGGGCTCCCAGTCGAAGATCGCCGATGCCGCGCGCTCGTTCTCCGCGTAGCTGGAGGCGCGAGCCGCCACACCGGGCACCGCCTTCTCCAGCCAGCTCGGCTCGGCCGCGGTACGGGCCAGGTCCAGCAGCCTCGCCCGCTCCTCCGGCTCCACGACCAGCGCCCCCATCAGCAGCGCCACCTGCTCCACCTTGGGGATCCGCTTCCCGTACTCCCAGTTGGACAGTTCCTGCGCGTGCACGCCGATGATCCGGGCCAGCTGCCGCACTCCCAGGTTCCGCGCTTCCCGGCAGGTGCGCAGCCCGAAGCCGAGCGCTCTCGCCCGGGGTGTCGCGAAGGGTGTCGCCATGACCGCATTCTGTCATCGGGGTCCGGCATTTCCGCCGGGCCGCCCGGCGGCTGGTGTCGCGGATCCGCGTCAGGTTCGCTGCTGGTCATGGACCCGGACCACGCTCTTCTGACCCGTCTTCGCGACCTCGCGGAAACCCTCCCGGGCGACCTCGCCTGGCTGACCGGCCCGCCCCTGCGCGCGGACGGCCTGCGCGACCTCGGCGAGCGCCTCAGCTGCCTGGGTGCCGATCTGATCAGCCGCGCCGGCGTCCTCGACGAGATCGCCGCCGCCCGCCTGCCCGCCCACGGCTGGATTCCCGAATGCGGCCCGGAGCCGCGCCGCCGGCTCACCCACTACGTCGGCCGCGGCGAGGTGCGGCTCGGCCTGATCTACTTCGCGAGCTGCGGCGCGGGCTGCTTCCCCTTCTACGGCACCGATCCCGCGGGCAAGACCGCGCGGCACGAACGGTGCGAGAAGTGCGTCAAGGAGGCGTACCGGCTCATGAGCGTTCCGCCAGCACCGCGAGATAGTGCACGTTCGTCATGATCCCGAGAACGTTGCCGAACGGGTCGACGACCGACGCCGTCACGAACCCGGGACCGCGTTCGATGATCGGCTCGTACTCCTTCGCGCCCAGTTCCAGCAGGCGCGCGAAGGTGCCTTCGAGGTCGTCGACGTGCCAGCGGACGATCTCGCCGCCCGGCTCGGTGTACGCGAAGGGGGCGTACTCGCGGTCGATGATGCCCAGTTCGTGCTGGTAGTCGCCGATCCGGAACTCCGAGTACCCGGGCACTTCGAAGTACGGCTCGACCCCCAGGAACTCGGTGTACCAGGCCTTCGCGGCTTCGTGGTTCTCGGCGTAGTAGGTGACGGTGGCCATTCCTCGCAGCATGTCCTGCTCCTCTCCAGCGGTGTGGGCTCATCGTGCGGCGGAAAAGTGCTCATCCACTGACCACTTTGTTTGCCACACTTGGCCCGTGCGCGCCGACCGCCTCGTGGCCACCCTCCTGCTGATGCAGACCCGCGGCCGCGTCACGGCGGCCGAACTGGCGAGCGAGCTGGAAGTGTCCGTCGCCACGGCCCGCCGTGACCTCGAAGCGCTCTCGGCCGCCGGGGTGCCGGTCTACCCGCAGCCGGGGCGCGGCGGGGGCTGGCAGCTCGTCGGCGGCGCGCGCACCGACCTCTCCGGCCTGAGCGCGCGCGAGGCGCAGGCGCTCTTCCTCCTGGCCGGTCCGGCCGCGGCGGGCGCGCCGGAGGTCAAGTCCGCGCTGCGGAAGCTGATGGGCGCGCTGCCGGGCACGTTCCGCGCGGACGCCGAGGCGGCGGCGGACGCGGTCGTCGTCGACCAGGCGGGCTGGGGTGAGCACCCGAAGGAACAGCCGCCGATGGTCTCGCTGCTGCGGGACGCCGTCATCGCGCGGCGCCGGGTCCGCCTCGCCTACGCCGGGCGCGAGCGCTCCGAGCGGCTCGTGGACCCGTGGGGCCTGGTCGACAAGGACGACGTCTGGTACCTGGTCGCGGGAACGGCGAAGGGGCGTCGCACGTTCCGCGTCGACCGGATCGTCTCGGCCACCCCGACCGGCGAGCCCGCGGACCGCCCGTCGGACCTCGAACTCGCGGCGGTGTGGCGGGAGGTCGTCGAGGAGGTGGAGCAGCGCCGCTCGCTGCTCGGCGCGGTCGTCGTGCTCGACCGGCGGTACTTCGGGGTGCTCCGCGACCGGTTCGGCCGGCACTGCGAGCTGCTCGCCGAACTGCCCGGCGACCGGGTTCGCGCGCGGGTCGCGGCGCCGGCGCCGGTCATGATCGCCCAGGAGCTCGCGGGCTGGGGCGCGCTGGTCGAGGTGGAGGGCCCCGAGTCGGTGCGAGCGGAGCTGGCCCGGCTGGGCGCCGAGCTGGTTGACCGCTACGGAAAGTGATCATCCGCTGCCGCCACACTTCGCGCCTTTTTGTCGCGAATGCCCCATTCGGCGGCCCGGCTTCGCCCCGGACGGCGACGCGCCCCGCGCAACTCCGTCGTCGACCACGTCGAACGACTTCGGCGTCGCCGGGCCTGGTGAACGCCATTGATGGATCTACAATGGACTCTTCGCAGGCCCACTCGCAGTGTCCGTTACCCGCCGGTATCTGGCCGTTCGGAGTATCCTTAATCACCCGTTTGCTGCTATTGTGACGCCTCCGTGACCTGAACGTGCGTTCGGTGACACTTCGGTGAGGGCAGACAATGCGTGACGATGTGGTCGAAGCGAGTGCCGTGGTCGGGCACCCGCCGGACGTGGTCTGGCAGATCGTCGGATCGCCGGAGTGGTACTCGCGGTTCGTGCCGGAGATCAGCTGGTGCGAGATCCAGGAGCCGGCCGCGCGCGGGCGCGGCCCGAAGGGCGCGATCCGGATCGTCCCCGCGCGGGGACCGATGCTCGAGACGCAGATGCAGGCCGTGGTCCACCGGCCGGGCGAGCACGTCGTGTGGTGCGGGGTCCCGGACGAGGGCACCTGGGTCTCCCTGGAACTGAGACCGCTGGCCGGCGGGAAGACCGAACTGTTCGTGCGGATGATGCTGCCGCCGGCGCACCTGGACCTGGTCTCGTCGATCAAGAAGGACGTCCGTGCCCTCGCCCGGCGCCTCGACCTGCACCTGGCCGGGGAAGCCGACCCGGACGCCGACGCCGAAGCCAACAAGGCCACCAAGCTGCGCACCACGAGCATCCTGCTGCGCGCCGGCGTGCTCAGCGCCGGGCGGCCGGACAAGCTGGCGCGCCAGCTGAACTCCCTCGCGCAGTGGGGCGCCACGGTCGCGGGCGGCTACCAGGCCGCGGCGGCCCGCGTCCCGGACGAGCCCGCCCTGCACGACGAGCGCAGCCTCCGCACCTTCCGCCAGGTCCAGGAGCGCAGCGACCGCCTCGCCAACGCGTTGAGCGAACTCGGCGTCGTCGAGCGCGACCGGATCGCGCTGATGTGCCGCAACCACGCCGCGATGATCGAGTCGTTCGTCGCCGCCAGCAAGCTGGGTGCCGACGTCATCCTGCTGAACACCGGCCTGTCCGCCGCCTCGGTCAAGGACGTCCTGGCCGAGCACCGGCCGTCCGCCGTGCTGGCCGACGACGAGTTCGCGCAGACCATCGCGAACGTGCCCGGCGACTTCGCGCGGATCAGCACCTGGCCGGACGCCGACGCCGGTTACCCGACCGTCGACGAGCTGATCGCCGCCGCCCCCGCCGACCGCCCGAAGCCGGTCGAGCGGCCGGGCCGGCTGATCGTGCTGACCTCCGGCACCACCGGGACGCCGAAGGGCGCCCGCCGTCCCACGCCGAAGGGGCTGGGCACGGCCGCGGCGATCCTCGACCGGATCCCGCTGCGCGCCGGCGACCGGCTGCTGGTGGCGGCGCCGCTGTTCCACACGTGGGGCCTCGCCGCGATGCAGATCGGCATGGCGCTGCGGGCGTCGCTCGCGCTGATCCGCAAGTTCGACGCCGAAGAGACGTTGCGGACGATCGCCGAGCAGAAGTGCGACGCGCTGTTCGCCGTGCCGATCATGCTGCAGCGGATCATGGACCTGCCCGAGCGGATCCGCTCGCGCTACGACCTGTCGTCGCTGCGGATCGTGGCCAGCAGCGGCTCGGCGATGTCCGGGTCGTTCGTGACGTCGTTCATGGACACCTTCGGCGACGTCCTCTACAACTTCTACGGCTCGACCGAAGTGTCCTGGGCGAGCATCGCGGACCCGGCCGACCTGCGCGCGGCCCCGACGACGGCCGGCCGCTGCCCGCTCGGCACCCGGCTGGCGATCCTGGACGAGGACCGCAAGCCGGTACCCCCGGGGGGCGAAGGCCAGATCTTCGTCGGCAACGACATGCTGTTCGAGGGCTACACGAGCGGCACCGACCCGGCCCGCGCGGCGGACATGATGGCCAGCGGTGACGTCGGTTACCTGGACGCGGCGGGCCGGCTGTTCGTCACCGGCCGGGCCGACGAGATGATCGTCTCGGGCGGCGAGAACGTGTTCCCGCGCCCGGTGGAGGAGGCACTGGTCGCGCTGCCGGGCGTGCACGACGCCGCGGTGGTCGGCGTGGCGGACGCGGAATGGGGCCAGCGCCTGGCGGCGTACGTCGTCCCGCGCCGGGGCGCATCGCTGCACGCGGAGGACATCCGCCAGTACATCCACCACCGCCTGGCCCGGTTCGCGGTGCCACGGGACGTGTACTTCGTGCCGGACCTGCCGCGGAACGCGACGGGCAAGATCCTCAAGCGGCTCCTCCACGACGACACCTGGCCGGCGACCAGCGAGTACTGATGCCCGAACACACGCCGGACGGCCGGTACATCGTCGTGAAGGGCCGCCGCTGGCGCGCGACGGACCCCGAAATCCCCGACGACGTCCGCGACCGCCTGCAGAAGCACCTGATGGCGGCCCGGCGCGTGCAGGACCGCGCGCGCACCCAAGTAGCGAAGGTGGCGTTGGGCGAGCGCGGTGAGCCCTGGTGGGAGCAGTCGTCCGCCCAACGCCGCGCGCGGTGGGAACGCGGCCTGGCCGAGCTGGATCAGCCGACCGGCTGACGCAGCACGGTCTTGAGCTTCGCCGGCTCGGTCCGCCGCGGATCGCCGAGGTAGACCTCGTGGTGCAGGCCGGTGAGCTTCAAGCCTTGCTCCGCAACGTATTCGTCGTGCAGGCGGGCGAGCAGCGGGCCTTCGTCGTCGTACGAGCCGACGTGCAGCGCCTGCGCGCACCGGCCCTCGTGCAGCTTCTCGAACCGGACGGGCGCATCGATCTTCTTCTTGCGCCACACGGTTTCCCGGGCTTCCTCGACCGCGTCCTCCCCGATCCAGGGCGGCTGCGCGATCAGCATCGTCCACTGCCAGGAGTCCTTGGCGCGCACGGTGAACGCCGTGTAGTCGTCCGCCCACCACAGCCCTTCCAACGGGCCCACGACGAAGTCCTCACCGCGCTGCTTCGCCGAAAACTTGATCGTGTACGCGAAGGCGTAGAGCGCTTCGACGGCCTTCTTGTGGCTCTCCGCCGTGTTCGGGTTGCCGCGGCCGTCGATGGCGAGGAACCGCTGCTCGGGCACGTCGAGCAACGCCCAGTCGCGGTTCTTCGGAGCGTAGAGCTCCTTCAGTTCCTTCTTGATGTCGTACGGCATCAGCTCATCCCTTCCAGCCACCGGGCTTCCGCCTCGAGCTGCGCGATGGAGTAGTCGAAAATCGCCCGGACGAACGGCGGGGCGTGGTCCTGTGCCGCGGCGGCCTGCCGGACCTCGGCCAGCCGTTGCGCGACCGCTTCGGCGCGCCGGGCCAGCGCCGCCGTCAGCCGTTCGGGTGGGATGGCCGGGGTGTTGGCCAGCCCCACCAGCACCGGCTGGTGCATCGGCCGCAGCTCCGCGATGGCCGCTTCGGCGGCCGCCGCACACGCCGCGCGGCCCGCTTCGGTGGCCGTGAAAGTCTTCTTGGCCTTGGCGTGCGCGCGCTCCCCCTCGACCTCGGCGACCAGACCGCGGTCGCGCAGCTTGCCCAGGACGTAGTAGATCGAGCTGAAGCCGAGCGCCGTCCAGTCGCGCATGCCGCGCTCGGAGACGACCTCGTCCAGCTCGTAGCCGTGCCTCGGCCGCTCGGCCACCAGGCCCAGCACCGTCAGCTCCGCGTCGGTCAGCACGGGCATACTCTAGCACTAGAATAGCCGCCTGCCGGAAATCGTCGGTGATATCCGGGGCTTCGCCCCAGGTCGGGGGCTCCGCCACCCGAGCCCCCCGAAAAATGTCGGTGGGTGCTGGCATGCTTCACCTCGAACCGGAAAGCGAGGGAGAACAGTGGGGGGACAGGTGGTGACGGCGGTGCCGTGGACCGCGGAACGCGTGGCCGGGCTGGCGCCGGATCCCGCTTCGGAGAAGGCGGGCCGGGCGCTCGCCACGCCGGCGAAGTGGTCGGGCGCGGGTGCGTCCGAAGACGCCGTGTGGGGCTTCTGCCAGGGCAGGGGCAAGAAGCCGTACCAGACGTGCGTCGAGCTCGCCGAGCCCGCGTTCCGGTGTTCCTGTCCCAGCCGGAAGTTCCCGTGCAAGCACGCGCTGGGGCTGATGCTGCTGTGGTCGGCCGGGCGGGTTTCCCCGGCCGAGGCGCCCGAATGGGTGCACACGTGGCTGGCCGAACGAGCCGATCGAGCCCGTCGCGCCGAGAAGCGCGCGGAGGCGGCCGGCCCGAAGGACGAGGAGGCGGCCGCGCGACGCGCTTCCGAGCGGGTGGCCCGCGTCGAAGGCGGCGTCGCGGAGCTGAAGGTGTGGCTCACCGACCGGATCGGGGCGGGGTTCGCGGGCTTCGAGCGCAACGGCGACGAGGAACTGCGCACGGTGGCCGCCCGGATGGTCGACGCCCAGGCGCCGGGCCTCGCGGGCGGCCTGCGGCGGGCAGCCGGCGTCGTCGGCCGCCGCGACTGGCCGGAGGCGCTGCTGGCCGAGCTGTCCCAGCTGTACTTGCTCGCGGACGCGGCCACCCGCCTGGATTCACTGCCGCCCGCGCTGGCGGAGACGGTCCGCACGCGCCTGGGATTCTCGGTGGAAACAGCCCGCGTGCTGGAGAGCGGCGAACGCGTCGCGGACGACTGGCTGATCACGGGCGCGGCGGACGACGAGAACGACCGGCTGCTCACCCGCCGCACGTGGCTGCGCGGCCTCGGCACGGGCCGGGACGCGCTGGTGCTGTCGTTCGCGCCACCGGGCCGTCCCCTGGATGGGTCGTTGCCACCGGGCCACCGGTTGACGGCGGAGCTGGCGTTCTACCCGGGCGCGGCCCCGCTGCGGGCCCTGGTGGCGGAGCGCGGCATCCCGTTGGCGGCCCCCTCGGCCGAGGGCGGCTCGATACCGGAGGCGTTGGCGGCGTTTTCCCAGGCGATGGCGGCGGACCCGTGGCTGGAGCGCTGGCCGGTGCTGCTGTCGGGAGTGACCCCGGCGGAGCACGCGAGCGGCTGGTGTCTGTCCGAAAAGGACGGAACGGCGATGCCGCTGGTCCCGTACGCGTTCCCGTGGTCACTGCTGGCCCTGTCGGCGGGCCGCCCGCTGACGGTGGCGGGAGAGTGGAGCCCGGCGGGCCTGCGTCCGCTGACGTGCTGGCACGAGGGCCGGGCGGTGCGGCTGTGAAGTTCTCCGCCCGCCCGACCGCGCTCGGCCTTCCGGCCGGGCAGCGCGCACCCGCGCTCGGCACCCTCGACTCGCGACCGGCGAAAACCGCGAGCGCGCTCCACCGAGCCGCGCGCCGCCGCCCCAGCGCGGCCGCCGAGCCGCGCGCCAACCCGACACAGCCCACTCACCCGGCCACCCCGCCCACGGAGGCCGCAACTCCACCCCACCAACCCGCGCTCGACTCGGCCCGAGCCGTTGTTCCTTGCCCCACCGACCCCCTCCGAAAGGCGGTGAAGCCGTGAAAGCCTGGGAAGATCTCGTCGGCACCGCCCTCCTCGGCACCCGGCGGCGCACCCTCGACCCCGCGGCCCAGCCCCCCGCCGTCCGGGACCTGATCGCCGACCGGACCGAACCCGCCGAGCAGTTGCTCGCCGCCGCGGCCGTGCTCGCCACCTACCGGCGGGCCGGGCGGCAGCCACTGCACGACGTCCGGCCACTCCCCGTCGCCGCCGCCGACGAACGCCCCTTCGTGCCGCCGCTCGCGCGGGAACGGCTCGGGCGGCTGCTCGCCGCCAGTCACCCCGATCTGCTGCTCGAGTGGCTCGGCATCGTCGCCGGCACCGAGTACCGCGTCCCGCCCGAAACCCTGCCGCTGCTCGCCGAAGCCGCGCGCACCAAGGCCGCTCTGCGGGGACCGCTGGTCGCCGTGGCCGGGCCGGTCGGGGCCTGGCTCGGGCAGCGGAACCCCGACTGGGCCTTCCTCTCCGCACCCGCGGAAGAGTCCGGTGACGTCTGGCAGTACGGCAGCCTCGCCCAGCGCCGCCGCTGGCTCGCCGGCAAACTCGCCGAAGACCCCGAGGCCGCCCGGGAAGCCCTCGCCGCCTCCTGGAAGAGCGAACCCGCCGACGTCCGGGCCGACTTCCTCGGCGTGCTCGCCGGGCACGTGCGCCCCCAAGACGAAGCCTTCCTCGAAGCCGCGCTCACCGACCGCGCCGCCGCCGTGCGCGAACAGGCCGCCGAGCTGCTCGGCCGGCTGCCCGGCACGCGCTACGGCGAAAGCATGGCCGAACGGCTGCGGCCCCTGGTCCACCGCCGCAACCGCGTCCTCATCATCGCCCTGCCGCCCGGCGAACGCGGCGACGGCACGGTCCGGCTGCGCACGCTCGTCGCCGCCGCGCCCCTGTCCTTCTGGGCCGAGTTCGGCCCGCCGGCCGAGGTCGTGCGGATGACCGTCGAAGGCTGCCCGGCCGCCGTCCTGCGGGACTCCTGGGCCACCGCGGCCCTGCGGCAGCGCGACGAAACCTGGGCGCAGGCGCTCATCGGCGCCGACCCCGGCGGCCGCACCACGCCACCCCTGCTCGGGGTGCTGAGCCCGGCCAGCCAGGCCACCACGGTCGGGCACCTGATCGGCCGGCTGCCCGTCGAATCCTTCGCCCGGCTGGTGCACGAACTGCCCCGGCCGTGGACGAAGGAGCTCGGCACCGCGCTGCTCGACTGGATCGCCCGCCAGGACGACCACCGGCTGGTCTCGCACGCCGCCGTCGTGATCGCCCGCGCGGTCCCGCCGCAGTGCCTGCGCCACCCGCTCGCCACCACCCGGCTGACCATGGACGCCGGGCCGTGGCGCCGGGCGCTCACCGAAACGCTGAACTTCCGCCGCGAAATGTACGAGGAGCTCGCATGACCGCCCCCACCGTCCTCCGGCCGCACGCCGAACAGGACCACGCCGCCGAGCTGGCCGCGCTGGCCGCCGCCGACGAGCGGGCCAAGCCGCCGAACTGGAACCTCTCGCCGTGGGCCGTCGTCGAGTACCTGCTCGGCGGCACCCTGCCCGACGGCACCGTGATCACGCCCAAGTACGTCGGCCCGCGGCGGCTGATCGAGGTCGCCGTCGCCACCCTGGCCACCGACCGCGCCCTGCTGCTGCTCGGCGTGCCCGGTACGGCGAAGACGTGGGTCTCGGAACACCTCTCCGCCGCCATCAGCGGGGATTCGACGCTGCTGGTGCAGGGCACCGCGGGCACGTCCGAGGAGTCGATCCGCTACGGCTGGAACTACGCCCGGCTGATCGCCGAAGGCCCGAGCGCCGCCGCGCTCGTCGAAAGCCCGGTGCTGCGCGCGATGCGGGACGGCAAACTCGCCCGGCTCGAGGAGCTGACCCGCATCCCGGCCGACGTCCAGGACTCGCTGATCACCATCCTCTCGGAGAAGACGCTGCCGATCCCGGAGCTGGGCACCGAGGTGCAGGCGCGGCCCGGCTTCAACCTGATCGCGACGGCGAACAACCGCGACAAGGGCGTCAACGAGCTGTCGAGCGCGCTGCGGCGGCGGTTCAACACGGTCGTGCTGCCCCTGCCGGACAGCGCCGAGGCCGAAGTGGAGATCGTCAGCAGGCGGGTCGCCGAGCTGGGCGCCTCGCTGCAGCTGCCCGCGGAAGCCGCCGAGCTGGCCGAGATCCGCCGGGTCGTCACCGTCTTCCGCGAGCTGCGCTCGGGCCGCACCGAAGACGGCCGCACGGCGGTGAAGTCGCCGTCCGGCACGCTGTCGACCGCGGAGGCGATCAGCGTGCTCACCGGCGGGCTCGCCCTGGCCGCCCACTTCGGCGACGGCGTGCTGCGCCCGCACGACATCGCGGCGGGCATCCACGGCGCGGTGGTCAAGGACCCGGTGGCCGACCGCGCGATCTGGCTCGAGTACCTCGAGACCGTGGTGCGCGAGCGCGACGGCTGGGCCGACTTCTACCGGGCGGGCCAGGAAATCTCGTGACGGCCACCCACCTGCTCGGCATCCGCCACCACGGCCCGGGGTCCGCCCGGGCCGTGGCAAGGCGGCTCGCCGAGCTCGAACCCGACGTCGTGCTGATCGAAGGGCCGCCCGAAGCCGACGCCCTGGTCGAGCTGACCGAAGACCCGGCGATGCAGCCCCCGGTCGCGCTGCTGGCGTACGCGACCGACGACGTCTCGCGCGCCGCGTTCTGGCCGTTCGCCGTCTTCAGCCCGGAGTGGCAGGCCCTCACCTACGCCCGTGAGGCCGGGATCCCGGTGCGGTTCTGCGACCTGCCGGCCGCGCACACGTTCGCGGCGCCGCCGGACGAGCACACCGGCCCGCCGGTCGACCCCTTGGCCCTGCTGGCCTCGGCCGGCGGTTACGACGACCCGGAACGCTGGTGGGACGACGTGGTCGAGTCGCGGCGGGCCGCCGAGAGCCCGTTCGAGGTGATCGCCGAGGCGATGACGGCGGTGCGGGAGGACGAAAAGCCGCCGCAGGGCAACGAAGCCCGCCGCGAGGCGTACATGCGGTCGGTGCTGCGCCGCACCCGCAAGGACGGCTTCGAGAACATCGTCGTCGTCTGCGGCGCCTGGCACGTGCCCGCGCTGGCGGACCCGCTGCCGCCGGCGTCGCACGACCAGGCCGTCCTCAAAGGACTGCCGAAGCGGAAGGTCGCCTGCACCTGGGTGCCGTGGACGCACGGGCGGCTCGCCACGGCCAGCGGTTACGGCGCGGGCGTCCGGTCGCCGGGCTGGTACCACCACCTCTTCACGACGGCCGACGACGTCACCACGCGCTGGCTGACCCAGGTCGCCGCCGTGCTGCGGGAAGAGGACCTGCCGGTCTCGACCGCGCACGTCATCGAGGCGGTCCGCCTCGCCGAAACCCTCGCGACGCTGCGGGGCCGCTCGTCGGCCGGGCTCGCCGAGGTCATCGAAGCCACCCGATCGGTGCTGTGCGGCGGCGACGAGGTGCAGGTCGAGCTGGTCACGCGGCGGCTGGTGGTCGGCGAGCGGCTCGGCGAGGTGCCCGACCGGGTCCCGCAGCCACCGCTGGCCGCGGACCTGACCGCGACGGCGAAACGCCTGCGGCTCAAGAAGGACCCGGTCGTCAAGGAGCTGGACCTCGATCTGCGGACGCCGGGCGGGCTCGACCGGTCGAAGCTGCTGCACCGGCTGCGGATCCTCGGCATCGAATGGGGCAGTCGGGAGGCGTCGGCGCGGCGGAACAAGGGCACCTTCCGCGAGACGTGGGCGCTGGCCTGGGAGCCGTCGTTCGAGGTCGACCTGGTCGCGGCGGCGGTGTACGGCACCACCGTGCCGTCGGCGGCCACGGCCGCGGTGCGCGCCACCGTCGAGGGCACCCCACCGTTGGACGAGGTCACCACGGCGGTCGAGAACTGCCTGCTCGCCGACCTGCCCGAGGCGTTGCCGGAGGCGCTCGCGGCCCTGGACGCCCGGGCGGCGGCGGACGCGGACGTCGCGCGGCTGATGTCCGCGCTGCCCGCGCTGGCCAGGGCGACGCGGTACGGGAACGTCCGCGGCACCGACACCGCCGCGCTGCGCGCGGTCGCCGACCGGATGCTGGACCGGATCTGCGCCGGCCTGCCTCCGGCCGCCCACGGCATCGACGACGACGCCGCGGCTCGGCTGGCCAAGCTGGTCGACGGCGTGCACGACGCGACCTCCCTGCTGGGCGACGAGCCGAAGGACCGCTGGCTGGCGGCGCTGGCCCGGCTGGCGGAACGGCCGTCGCTGCCCCCGCTGCTGGCCGGGCGGCTCACCCGGATCCTGCACGACGCCGGGCTGTTCGACGCGCTCGACGTCGAACTGCGGCTGGGCCGGGCGCTCACGCCGGGCGTCGTCCCGTCGGCGGGCGCGGCGTACGTCGAGGGCTTCTTCGACGGCGGCGCACTGCTGCTGGTGCACGACGAGGGCCTGCTGCGGGTGATCGACGCGTGGCTGGCGGCGATCCCCGCCGACGTCTTCACCGAGGTGCTTCCGTTGCTGCGCCGCACGTTCGGCGCGTTCAGCGGGCCCGAGAAGCGGGCGATCGGGCAGCGCGCGGCCGGGCTCACCGGTGCCGCGCGGGCGGTGCCGGTGGCCGACGAACTGGACGAGGACCGGGCCGAGCGCGTGCTGCCGGTCCTGGCGACGCTCTTGGGGGTGGGAGCATGAGCACCGCCGACGGACTCCCTCCCGCGGAGGCGGCAATCGACACCGCGCCCGACCGGGTACGGCGCTGGCGGCTGGTGCTGGGCGGCGATGGCGCCGGGCCCGGGACCGGGCTCGAGGACGCACAACTGTCCGATGAGGACAGTGGCGTGGACGCGGTTTTGGCCGCCCTCTACGACAAACCCGACGAAGAAGCCACGGGCGGCCCGCGCAGTGCGAACCTGGGCGCCTCCGCGCCGCGGGTCGCGCGCTGGCTGGGCGACATCCGCCGCTACTTCCCCAGCACCGTCGTCCAGGTGATGCAGCGCGACGCGGTCGACCGGCTCGGGCTCACCCGGATGCTGCTGGAAAAGGAGCTGCTGTCGGCGGTCGAGCCGGACGTCCACCTGGTCGGCACGCTGCTGTCGCTGAACGGCGTGCTGCCGGAGGAGACCAAGGAGACCGCGCGCGAGGTCGTCCGCAAGGTCGTCACCGAGCTGGAGGAGCGGCTCGCCGAGCGCACCCGCGCGGCGATCCGGGGCGCGCTGGACAAGGCGTCGCGCACGCACCGGCCGCGGCCGGGTGACGTCGACTGGGCGCGCACGATCCACGCGAACCTCAAGCACTACTCCCCCGACCTGCGCACGATCGTCCCGGAGAAGCTGATCGGCTTCGGGCGGCGGCAGCAGGCGGTGCAGCGGGACGTGGTTCTGGCCGTCGACCAGTCGGGCTCGATGGCGGAGTCGGTGGTGTACTCGGGGCTGTTCGGCGCGGTACTGGCGTCGATGCGGGCGCTGAAGACCTCGTTCGTGGCGTTCGACACGGAGGTCGCGGACCTCACCGAGCACCTCGCCGACCCGGTCGACGTCCTGTTCGGCACCCAGCTGGGCGGCGGCACGGACATCAACCGGGCGATCGCGTACTGCCAGAGTCTGGTCGAGCGCCCGGAGCGGACGCTGCTGGTGCTGATCAGCGACCTCTACGAGGGCGGCGACGAAGAGGAACTGCTGCACCGGATGGCCGAGCTGGCCGGCGCGGGGGTCCAGGTGGTGACGCTCCTGGCCCTGTCGGACTCGGGCGCGCCCTCGTACGACCACGAGAACGCGGCAGCCCTGGCCGAGCTGGGCATCCCGGCCTTCGCGTGCACCCCGGACCAGTTCCCGGACCTGATGGCCGCGGCCATCCGCGGCGACGACCTGCAGAGCTGGGTGGCTCGCGCGAGCAGCTGAGTTGCGGAATGAAACTGACCGGCGGCCGGTTGAAGAGGACGTGGGACGCAGCTCCCGCAGGAAGGACGGCTCGCCATGAAGGTCCGCAGCTCGATCCGCTCGCTCGCCCGCCAGCCGGGTGCCCAGGTCATCCGCCGGGGGACGAAGGTGCTGGTGATCAACAAGGACAACCCGCGCTCGAAGGCCCGCCAGGGCTGACGCGCGACAGACGCACCCAGGCCCCGGAACCCACGCGGTTCCGGGGCCCACCCGTGATTGGAGGGGCATCACCGTGATGCCCCTTCAATCACGCGTGATGCCCCTTCAATCACGCGTGATGCCCCTTCAATCACGCGTGATGCCCCTTCAATCACGCGTGATGTCCCTTCAATCACGCGTGATGGCTTCCTGATCACGTGTGACGTCCCTTGGCGCACCCTCAGCAGCACTCGAGGCCCCTCCGGCTGATCAGGCCGGACCTGCCAGGCCGACCAGGTTCCCCTCCGGGTCGATGAAGTGGGCGACCACCAGGTCCCGCCCCGGGGCGCGGTCCGGGCCCATCCGGCGGGTGCCGCCGAGGCGTTCGGCCTCCGCCAGCGCCGCCGCGACGTCCGGGACTCCCACGTAGAACACCACGTGGCTCTCGTGGCCCGCGCCGCCGCCGACGCCGCCCGGGATGCCGTCCGGCTGCACGAACCCGTACTCGCCCGGCTCCGACACCTGGTCCGACACCGGGCCGGACGTGTCGAACCGCCAGCCGAACAGCTCGCCGTAGTACCCGCGCAGGCGCGCCGGGTCGGTGCCGATGATCTCGAAGTGCACGACCGGTCGGCCCATGACCGTTCCTTCCTCTCGACGTCCGAACGCGGCCCACCGTACGCGCTGGCAGTTGTTAAAAACAACTACGTACTTGTACAGTCAGACCATGCCGACGAGCCGCAGCTACGGGGACGCCTGCACGATCGCCCGCGCGCTGGACGTCGTGGGGGAACGCTGGGCCCTGCTCGTGGTGCGCGAGCTGCTGCTCGGGCCGCAGCGGTTCTCCGACGTCCGCCGCGCGCTGCCGGGCGCCAGCTCGAACCTGGTCACCGACCGGCTCCGCGAGCTCGAAAACCACGGCGTCGTCGCGCGCCGGAAGCTGCCGCCGCCGGCCGCGTCGGCCGTCTACGAGCTCACCGAGTGGGGTCGCGAGCTGGAACCGGTCCTCCTGGCGCTGGGCGCGTGGGGCGCGCGCGTCCCGCGTCCCCCGCCCGCGTCGCTGAACGTCACGTCCGTGCTGCTGTTCCTCCGCGGATCCGCCCGCCCGCGCGGCACCGCCTGCTACCGCGTCGAACTCGACCCTCGCGTGTGGACGGTCCGCACCGAGCCGGGCCGCCTGACGGTCGAACCGGGCGAACCCGGCGCCCCGGACGCCACGATCCGGACCGATCCGGCGACGCTGAACGCCCTGCTCGACCGGCCGGACCACCTCGACGACGCCATCGAAAAGGGCCAGGTCACGGTCGACGGCGACCGGGACGCCGTCCGCCGCCTGCTGCGCGAACGCGAGAGCTGAGCCTCAGCCCGCCGCGGTTGCCCGGTCCTCCGCGCGGCCGAACCGCAGCACGCCGTCGTCCACGCGGCTGAACCGCATGTCCGCCAGGTCCAGCAGGTAATTCTGGCGCATCATCCAGGGCCGCCGCCCGCCCTGCTTCGGCAGGCCCGCGGCGGCCCGCTTGATGTACCCGGACTGCAGGTCCACGATCGGCCGCGGCCGGCCCGCGCCCGCCGCCGAGGTCGCGTCCGGCACGCAGAACGCGTAGCCGGTGCGGTCCAGGTACGCCAGCAGGCGGCAGACGTACTGCGACGCCAGATCCGCCCGCAGCGTCCACGAGCTGTTCGTGTACCCCACGCACCACGCCAGGTTCGGCACGCCGCCGAACATCGTGCCCTTGTACGCGCGCTGCTCCCCCGGGTCGAGCTCCCGGCCGTCGACCGTCAGCGAAATCCCGCCGAACGCCACCAGGCGCAGACCCGTCGCCGTCACGATGACGTCCGCCGGGAGCGAGCGGCCCGATTCCAGCGCCACGCCGGACGGCGTGAACCGCGTGATCCGGTCCGTCACGATGTCCGCCTTGCCGGACCGCAACGCCTGGAACAGGTCGGCGTCCGGCACCAGGCACAGCCGCTGGTCCCACGGGTCGTACGAGGGCACGAAGTGCGGATCCACCGGGATCGACGCCGGCAGCTGCGCCGCCACGCGCTTGCGCAGCACCAGCGCCGCCCGGCGCGGCAGCCGCCGCATCAGCTGGAAGAACACCGTACCCAGCACGACGTTCTTGCCGCGGACCACGCGGTGCGCCAGTTTCTCCGGCAGGCGCGCGCGGATCCGGTCGGCGAGCGCGTCCCGGCCCGGCCGCGCCACGATGTACGACGGCGACCGCTGCAGCATCGTCACGTGCGAAGCGCGTGCGGCGAGCGCGGGGACCAGCGTCACCGCCGTCGCGCCACTGCCGATCACCACGACCCGCTTGTCCGTGTAGTCCAGCGAATCGGGCCAGTGCTGCGGGTGCACGATCTCGCCGGCGAACTCGTCCCGGCCCGGGAAGTCGACGACGTGCCCCGACTCGTAGGAGTAGTAACCACTGCACAGGTACAGGAAGCGGCAGGTGAACGTCGCGCCGTGCGCGGTCGAGACCGTCCACCGCGCGTCCGGTGACGACCAGGACGCCTGCGTGACCCGGTGACCGAAGCGGATGTGCCGGGTCACGCCGAACGTCTCGGCCGTCGAACGGATGTAGCTCAGGATCGACGGTCCGTCGGCGATCGCCTTCGGGTCCTTCCACGGCCGGAACGGGTAGCCGAGGGTGAACATGTCCGAATCCGACCGGATGCCCGGGTACCGGAAGAGGTCCCAGGTTCCGCCGATCGTGTCACGCGCCTCGAGCACGACGTACGTCTTGCCCGGCAAGCGTTCCTGGAGCCGGCAGGCCGCGCCGACGCCGGACAGGCCGGCGCCCACGATCAGGACGTCCACGTGCTCGGCGACAGTCATGCCCGGCAGCCTAACGGAGGTGGGGACCCCGCCGGACCGGGTCGGGGCACCGGCCCGGCGGGAAGCCTGCCTACAACGCGACCACCTTCGTGGCGCCGAAGGTGCCCTTCAACGGCACTTCGACCGACCGGCCGCGGACCGTGACCGTGACGCTGTCCTGCAGCTGCGTCGGATCCGACACCGCGAGCTGGGTCCGTGCTCCGCAACGGCCGACCGCGACCGACGCCGGGCCCGACACGGTGACGTCGCCGGCCGAGCCCGCGGCGAAGAAGTTCGCCAGCACCGTGCCGCCGATTACCCGGATCGCCTGCACCACCGGGGTGTTCGCCAGCACCCGCCACGCCCAGGACGCGGTCAGCGTGTCGATCACCGAAGCCCCCGGCAGTACCGCGTACGCGTACTTCGCGTCCGTCGGCTTCACCCCGTGCTCCAGGACGAGCTTCTGGTACCGGCGCGTGTTCGGCGTCGTGGTGCCCTTGGTGTTGGCGCCCGTGTCGATGTCGCGCCACGCACCCGTCCGGTCTTCGCGCAACGCCGTCACCGAAGCGTCGTCGAGGAGCACGTACCCGCCGACGTTCTCCAGGTGCGCCCAGCGCGGTCGCCGCAGCACCGAAGCTTTGCCGAGGTCGGTGGCCACCCGACGGCCGTCGGCCAGCAGCACGCCGCGGCCGCCCTCGCCGAGGTTGCGGTTCTCGATCGTCGTGCGGACCGCGGCGGACGACGTGCCGGTGATCCCGGCGCCCAGGCAGACGATCCCGGCCGGGGTGAAGAACCACGACTTCTTCGCGACCAGCGAGCCGTCCCAGTTCCTGAAGTCGAACGCGTAAGCGCCGTGGCGCGCGTCCCAGCGGACGCCGCCCGTGTGCGCGTTCGGGCCGACCGGCACCCCGCCGAACTTGGGGTCGACCGGGCCGTCGTGCTCGGTCGTGCCGGGCAGCAGCAGCGGGTCGACCGTCGGCCAGTAGGCGTCGGTGTAGTGGCCCTTGGCGTTCGGCAGGAACGTGTAGAGCACGCCGTCGCCGACGTGGTAGCCCTTGAGGTTCTGGCCGTTGATGGCTTCGTAGCGCGAAATCCGCGTCGAGCTGACCCCCAGCGACGCCGACCACCCTTCGGTGACGTGCACCAGCCGGTCCTGCTGGCCGAAGATGCGGTGGGTGGCCTCGACCCGGGCCGGCCGCGCGCCCGACGCCAGCATGTCCTGCGCGAACTCGATGCCCGGCGTCGCCACCAGGTCCGGGCCGGGCGCGAACCGTTCGGGGTCCGGGATCTTGAGGAACGGCGCGTACGTGCCTTCCTTGAGCCACTTCGCGGCGAGGGCGTTGAGGTCGGTCTTCGTCTTGCCGGCCGCCGTCCGGGCCAGCACCAGCGTCGCGACGGTGAGCTGGTGGCCGATGTCGTGACCGGTTTCGCCCTGGCGCGACAGCATCCGCCCGCGCACCGGCTCCATCAGCGCGCCCGCGTAGACGAACGGCGCGAAGCTGTCCGCGACCAGCGCGTAGATCTTGTCCTTCAGCGGCTGCGGTAGCGCGTACTCGGTGCCCTGCGTGACGTGGATGGCGCCGGCGAGCGCGGTCAGCAGCACGATGCCGTAGTGCCCGGGGTACGGGATGGTGTCGTGCTGGATGAAGGAGCCGTCGACGTGGAAGCCGTCGCCCGCCGCGCGGTCCAGCTTCGCGACGACGCTCGCCGCGCCCCCGCCGGCGACGTCGGTGAGCGCGTCGATGCCGGTCCTGATCCAAGCGGTGTCGCCGAGCAGCGCGCCCGCCACGATCGAGATGAGCGCCTTGTCCGCGCGGTTGGCGCCGGTTTCGACCACGGACGTGTTGTTGGCGCGCAGGTTCGGGTTGCCGACGAACCGCTTGACCGGCTTGAGGTACCGCGCGAGCTGCTCGGCGGTCAGGTGGTCGGCGACCACCGACAACGTGTGCAGCAGGTAGTACGGGATGCCGATTTCGTAGGTGTACCAGTTGCCGAGCTCGCCGACGTTCTCGTTGTACTGGCTGGTGTAGATGAGTTCCAGGGCCGCCTTGATGCGGTCGAGCACGACCGGGTCACCCGACAGTGCCCCGCCCGGCGTGCCCCAGTCGACGGCGATCGCACGCAGCCGCGCGTACATCGACGTAGTGTAGTCACTGCCCGGGACGAGCGGCAGGTCCGTCCACAGTGGAGCACCGCCGCCGGCCACGGACAGGCTGGCGTTGTAGGCCTTGGCGACGCGGCCGAGGTTGGCCAGGGCTTCGGCGCGTTCCGGCGACGGCCGGTGGATGCCGGTCTGCAGCTGCCGGTAGGCGGCGACGATGGGCGCGGTCGCGGCGGGCACCGCGCTCCCGGGTGCGGCCGCGGGTGCGGTGGCACCGCTCGCGGCGAAGGCCGGTCGGGTCAGGAGCACGGTGGAAGCGGCCGCCAGGGCACCGCCGCGCAGGGCATTTCTCCGGTTCACGGGCATGGCAATGCCTCCCAAGAAGACATCCTCGGCTTACGGGGGAATTTCGGTTGTGCGGCGGCGGAGTCGGTTTTTCGGGTCGCCCTCGGGGTTTGGTGGTCCTGAGGGTGACGTCTTCGGCTCTCGGCACCGGAAACTGTTGGTGCCGAGCGATAGAGTGGAACCAGGGGGCGCCCCCGCGGGTCCGGTGCTTGCGATCGGTGAGGTCGGGACGGTGGCGCGAGGTCGGTGGCGCCGGAAACTGTCGGTGCCGAACGGTAATCTGGAACCGGGAGGCGCCCCCGCGGGCCCGGCGGCCCGAGGAGCGGCGGCGCCCCGAGAGGAGCAGTGGCGCCGGCAACTGTCGGTGCCCGCCGGTAGTGTGGAAACCGGGGGGCGCCCCCGCGGGTCAGTCGATCAGCGGGTGCCGTCGGTGCGGCGGGGCAGCTGCCAGGGGTTCGCCTCCTGCAGGGGTTCGGGCAACAACGCGTCCGGGAAGCCCTGCCAGGCGATCGGGCGCAGGAACCGCTCGATCGCCGCGGTTCCGACCGAAGTCGTCGTCGGGGCCGTGGTGGCCGGGTACGGGCCGCCGTGCTGCTGGGCCCAGCTCACCGTCACGCCGGTGGGCCAGTCGTTCCACAGCAGCCGGCCGGCGATGCGGGCCAGTGACGGCAGCACCGGCCGCAGCCAGTCCACATCGGACTCTTCGCCGTGAATGGTGGCGGTGAGCCCCGGTTCGAGCACCTCCAGCAGGCGCAGCAGCTCGGCCTGGTCGGCGTACGTGACGATCAGGGACGCCGGCCCGAAACACTCCTCGTGCACGGTGTCACCGCCCTCGAGGAACTGCTTGCCCGTCGTCGCCAGAAGGGTCGGGGTGAACGGGGAATCCGCCGAAGACACGACCTCCACACCCGGGACCTTCCGCAGCTCGGACAACCGCGAGGCGTACCCGGCAGCGATGCGGTCGTTCAGCATCGGCTGGGCGACCGCCCCGGAAAGCGCCGCCCGCAGCGTGTCGGTCAGGCCGTGGTCCTCCGGCAGGAACAGCAGGCCCGGCTTGGTGCAGAACTGGCCGGCGCCCAGGGTGAACGACCCGGCGTACCCCTTCGCCACGGCCTCCCCGCGCGCGGCGATCGCGGCCTCGGTGACCACGACCGGGTTGACGCTGCCCAGCTCGCCGTAGAACGGGATCGGCCGCGGCCGCGCGTTCGCGATGTCGAACAGCGCCCGGCCGCCGGGGATCGAGCCGGTGAAGGACGCCGCCGCGATCCGCGGGTCCTTCAGCGCCGTGACGCCCTCCTCCTGGCCGAAGATCACGTTGAACAGCGCCGCGGGCGCGCCCGCCTTGATCAGCGCCTCCCGCACGACCGACCCGGTCTGCGCGGACAGCTCCGGGTGACCGGGGTGGGCCTTGAGGACCACCGGGCAGCCCGCGGCCAGCGCGGACGCCGTGTCCCCGCCCGCGACGCTGAACGCGAACGGGAAGTTGCTCGCCGCGAACACCAGCACCGGCCCGATCGCCGTCTTGACGCGGCGGATGTCCGGGCGCGGGCCCATCGGCCAGTCCGGGTCGGCGTGGTCGACGGTGGCCCCGAGGTATTCGCCGTCCGCGAGGACCTCGGCGAACAGGCGCAGCTGGAAGGTCGTGCGCTTCAGCTCGCCGGCCAGCCGCGGCGTCTCGGGCAGGTGCGTCTCGGCGTGCGCCAGCGGGACCAGTTCGCCCGCGGCGGCGTCGAGGGCGTCGGCGACGGCGGTCAGCCAGCCGGCGCGTTCGGCCGGGGTGGCTTCGGCGGCGGGACGAGCGGCTTCCGCGGCTCCCGCCAGGATCTTCTCGAGCGTGGCGGCGTCAGTGGCCTGGCTCATGTGGGGTACAGCTCCTCAGTTCTCATGGGCGGCGGCGGTGGCCGTTTCCAGGTCGGGCCAGCGACCCGGACCGGCCAAGCCGAGGTGGTACAGGTGCAGCTCGGCGGCCCCCGCCTTGGCCAGCTCGCCGACGTACGCGGCGATGTCCGGCACCGGCGCGGCGGCGACCGCCGTGATGTAACTGCCGATCGCGACCCGTTCGGGCAGGGCCTCCCGGGCCGCCGCGACGGCCTCGGCACCCGTGGCGGGGGCCCACCCGAACAATACGACCGCGTCGACGTCGTCGGGCGCCGACGGCGTCAACCCGGGCAGCGCGCCGGTGACCCACGGGTCCAGGGCGCCGTGCAGCACGATCCGGATGCCCGGCGGCAGCGCGGTCAAAACCGCCGTTCGCAGGTCGTCGGTCGCCCGCTGCCGGACCCGCAGCAGCATCTGGGTCAGCTCCGGCGGCAACCGGTCACCGGTGATCCCGAGGTCACCGGTGGCGATCAGCCGCCGGACCTCCTCGACGAGCTGGGCCCGGACGGTCTCCGCATCGATGTCCCACGCAGCGGCGCAGGCGTCGCAGCAGCAGATCGACAGCAGCCGCGCCACCGCGGGCGCCCACACGCCGTCGGTCTTCTCGTGCTGGTGCTGGTGCACCGCGCCGAGCGGGCCGCACGCCTCGAGGATCACCGACGCCAGCTCCAGCCCGGCGACCGAATTCGCGACCACGGCAGCGGCGTACTCGCGCACCTCGGGCCGCGAAGGGCACAGCGCCCACGGATAGCTCTCGCCGAAGCAGTTGCGGACGACGACGTCCGGGTGCTCGTAGCCCAGCTGGGAGTTGTGGGTCAGGACGATCCACGCGGCGGCCGGGATCCCGGCCTCGTTGAGCAGCCGGACGGCGTCACCCCCGGAATCCGGCCCCGCCACCCAGTCCGGAGTGGACGGACGCAGCCCGCCCCACCCGTCGGCCACCGGGCGGTAGAACGCCGCGTGCCGCGCCACGACGGCCGTCCGGGACGGCGACCAGGGCGTCGCCGCCCGTGCGCTGTGGTACGACAGCGCCACGGCCACTTCGTCCACGCCGAGCGCCTGGACCCGCGCGGCGAAACCGGATTCCAGAACGTCCCACGGGTAGGCGTATCCCGTCACCTTCACCGGCTCACCACCTCGCCGTGTTCGGCTCGAACCCGGGTACGTACCGGCGCATGTAGGTCACGTCGTCCCGTTTCTTCAGTCCACATCGGACGTAGTTCTCGTGCAGGCGGGCCAGCGCGTCCTCGTCGAGGGTGATCCCGAGCCCGGGAGTCGTGGGCACCGCGACGGCACCTTCGCGGAACTCCAGCACACCGGGCTCGATGACGTCCTCGACCTTCCACGGCCAGTGCGTGTCGCACGCGTAGGTCAGGTGCGGTGTCGCCGCGGCGACCTGCACCATGGCGGCCAGGCTGATCCCGAGGTGGCTGTTGGAGTGCATCGACAGGCCGACGCCGAAGCTCTCGCACGTCACCGACAACGCCTGCGTGGCGCGCAACCCGCCCCAGAAGTGGTGGTCGGACAGCAGCACGCCGATCGCCCGCGCCCGGAACCCCGGCTCGATGTCACCGTGGTTCACCACGCACATGTTGGTGGCCAGGGGCATCGAAGCTTCGGCCGCGACCTGCGCCATGCCCTCGATGCCCGGCGTCGGGTCCTCCAGGTACTCCAGGACACCGTCGAGCTCGCGAGCCACCCGGATACCCGTCTCGACGGTCCAGGCGCCGTTCGGGTCGATCCGCAGCGGGTGCCCGGGAAACGCCTCGGCCAGGGCGCGGACGCCGTCGACCTCCTGCGCGGGCTCGTAGACACCGCCCTTGAGCTTGATCGAGCGGAAGCCGTACTCGTCGATCATCCGCTTCGCCGAGCCGACCAGCGTCTCGGGCGTGGTGATCTCGCCCCAGGTGTCCTCGCGGCCGTCGACGTGCTTGCCGTACTTGTAGAACAGGTAGGCGGAGAACTCGACGGCGTCGCGGGCCTTGCCGCCGAGCAGGTCGGTCACCGGACGGCCCAGGTAGTGCCCCTGCGCGTCCAGGCAGGCGACCTCGAACAGCGAGTACACGCTCGCGATGGTCTTGCGGATGGAGAACCCGCCGATCAGGCCGTGCGCGTCGGTCAGCACCGTGTCCGACAGCGCCTCCGCGACCAGCCGCTGCAGGCCGGGCAGGTCGAACACGTCGTGGCCGCGCAGCCGCGGCAGCACCTTGCGCACCTCGCCGAGGAACGCTTCGTCGCCGTAGGATTCGCCGAGCCCGACGATTCCGTCTTCGCACTTGACCTGCACGACGCTGCGCAGCGCGAACGGCTCGTGCACGCCCATGACGTTGAGCAGCGGCGGATCGGCGAACGCGACCGGGGTCAGCACCACGTCGAGGATCTGCATCAGCCGAGCCCCTTCAGGGTCACGAAGCCGTCCTCCACGACCTTCTCGAGCCGGTGGATCTGCTCCGGCGTCGGCTCGACCAGCGGCGGCCGCACCGGGCCGACCTTGTCGCCGCGCAGCCGGGCGGCGGCCTTGACCAGCGAGACGGCGAAGCCGGGCGTCTCGTCCCGCAGCGCCACCAGCGGCAGGTAGAACCCGGTGAGCAGGGCGTCCATCACCCGCGTGTCACCCTCGCCGAGCGCGCGGTGGAAGCGGTGGGCGATCTCCGGGGCGAAGCAGTGCACCGCCGAGGAGTACCGGGCGACGCCGATCGCGGCGTACGCCTTGGCCGAGACCTCCGCGGTCGGCAACCCGTTGAAGAACAGGAAGTTCCGCGACCGCTCGGTGTCCAGCGACCGGATCGCGGTGACGATCCGGGTCATGCACTCGACGTCGCCGTAGCCGTCCTTGAGGCCGACCACCGACGGGATGTCCAGCAGGGAAGCCGCCGCCGGCGCGGTGTACACGCCGGTGCCGCGGTGGTAGACGATGACCGGCACGGACGAGTCGCCGACGGCGTAGCGGACGAAGTCCACCAGCCCCGAAGACGGCCCGGTGACCAGGTACGGCGGCAGCAGGAGGACGCCGTCCGCGCCGCCCTCCCCGGCCGCCGCGATCCCGGCCCGCGCGGCCGCCGCACCGCCCCCGGCGCCCACCCAGACCGGGACGCGGCCGGCGGCCACCTCCCGGGCCCGGGCGAGCACCGAGGCGACCTCGGCGGGCGAGAGCGAGCTGAACTCGCCGGTGCCGCACGCGACGAACAGCGCACCGGCGCCCGCCGCGATGTGGCTCTCCACGTTCTCCGCGAGCGCGTCGAGGTTGACCTCGAGGTCTTCGGTGAACGGGGTGAGGGGGAACGCCAGCAGGCCGTCCAGCTCGATCTCGTTCTGTGCCATCAGTTTTTGCTCTCTCGTTCCTTTTTCGGGTTCGGCCGGGTGTGGCCTGCGTCAGGCGGGCACGGTCGTGCCTTCCTGCGTGCGGTCGACGTCGTCGCCGTCGGCGGTGTTCACGGTGTCGACGATCTCATCGGCGGCCGCGCTGCGCTCGGGGGCGAGCAGCCCGAGACCGACGTAGAGCGCGAGCGAGACCAGGATCGGCGTCGCGACCAGCACGGTCTGGTTCGCCTTGAAGACGTAGTACACCAGCGCGTAGTCGATCAGGCCGCCCGCCCAGGAGATCAGCGCCGCGCGCGGGCCGCACTTGCGGAACCACGGCAGCATGCCCAGCAGCAGCGGGATCGAGATCGGGCCCATCAGCGCGGCGACCCAGTTGACGACGATCTGCAGCACGCCGCCGAGGTTCTGCGCCTGGGTGGCCACCAGCATGGTCAGCGCGACGAAGATCACGGTGGTGATCCGCGCGGCCTTGAGGCCCTGGACATCGGTCCACTGCCGGGTGCGGCGGAACATCGCCGGGATCATGTCGCGGGTGATGACCGCGGAGATCGCGTTGGCGTCGGAGGAAACCATCGCCATGGTGTGCGAGAAGATGCCGGCCAGCACCAGGCCGATCAGGCCCGGCGGCAGGAACGTCGTCGTCATGATCGCGTAGGACTGCGTCGGGTCCTTGACACCCGGGATGAGCAGCGGCGCCGCGAACATCGGGAACATCAGCACCAGCGGCCACAACAGGTACAGCGCCGACGAGAGCCGCGCACCCCGCTTCGCCTCCTGGGTGGTCGGCGCGGCCATGTACCGCTGCGCCAGGTTCCACATGCCTCCGTTGTACTCCAGCGTCTTCACCAGCACGTAGACGAGCAGGAAGATGGTGGTGTACTTGGACGTGACCGGGTCGACGTGGCCTTCGGGCAGCTTGTCCCACATTGTCCAGAGCGCGGAGATCCCGCCCAGCTTGCCGAGGACGACCACGATCATCACGACGGCGGCGATGGCCTGGATGACGAACTGGCCGAAGTCGGTGAGCGCGTCGGCCCACAGGCCGCCGATGGTGCAGTAGACCAGGGTGACCGCGCCGGTGATGAGGATGCCGAGGTTGTAGTCCAGCCCGGCGAAGACGTGCAGCAGGGTCGCGACGGCGAACCACTTGGCCGCGATGTCGAAGATCTTCAGCAGGCTGCCGCTCCAGGCCAGCGCCTGCTGCGTCGGCACGTTGTACCGCTTGGCCAGGTACTCCAGCGGCGACGCGACGCCGAGCTTCGAGCGCAACCGGTTCCAGCGGGCGGCGAACAGCCAGCTGCCGATGCCCACGCCGATGCCGATGCTGGCGAATCCCCAGAAGTAGACGGTGACGCCGCTGGTGTACGCCACGCCCGCGTACGCGACGAAGAGCACGGCGCTGTAGCCGGACATGTGGTGCGAGATGCCGGCCAGCCACCACGGCATCCGGCCGCCGGCGGTGAAGAAGTCCTTCACGTCGCTGACTCTCTTGTGCGACCACCAGCCGATCACGATCATCAGCGCGAAGTACGCGCAGACCATCGTCCAGTCGAGTGCGTGCACCGCAGGCTCCCTTCCGCGTCCACGTCGATGTGGTGCCACTGTTCACATCCATGAACGGAGTCTGTTATAGTGATTATGTTCATCCATAAGAACGTTGTTCGGGACGCTAATATGGCCGGGGTCACAAGTCAACGGCCGGACGGAGGCACGCAAATGCCGCAGAAGGTGGACAATCCGGCGGCAGCCGATGGCGCCCCCGCCGAGAGCTCGGGCGTCAAGTCCGCCCGCCGGGCCGTCGACCTCATCGAGACCTTCGCGGCCAACGACGTCTGGCTGTCCCTGTCGGACCTGCACGCGCGCACCGGGTTCCCGCGTTCCTCCCTGCACGGCCTGCTGCGCACGCTGCTGGAGGCGGGCTGGCTGGAGGCCGACACGAACACCGCCCGCTACCGCCTCGGCGTCCGCGCGCTGATCTGCGGCACGGCGTACCTGGACCGCGACGCCGTCGTCCCGTTCGCCACCGAGGCCCTCGAGCGCATCCGGGAGAAGACCGGCTTCACCGCCCACTTCGCGCGCCGCAACGGCACCGAGGTCGTCTATCTGGAGACGCGGGAGTCGCAGCGCTCGACGCACCTGGTCTCGCGCGTCGGGCGCACGCTGCCCGCGCACGCGACCGCGCTGGGCAAGGCGCTGCTGGCGGAGCTCACGCACGACGAGATCGAGGCGCTGATGCCGGCGACGCTGACCGCGCTGACGCCGAACACCATCACCACGCTCGAGGGCCTGCATGCCGAGTGCGCCGCGACGCGCGAACGCGGGTACGCCGCGGAGATCGAGGAGGGCACGCTCGGCGTCCGGTGCGTCGCCGCGGTGATCCCGTACCGCATTCCCGGCACCGACGCGATCAGCTGCTCGATGCCGATCGCCCAGGTGAGTGACGACGACGCCCGCCGCGTCGGCGAGCTGCTCGCCGAGACCACCGCCGAGCTCGGGCAGCAGCTGCGCCGGGCCGGCATCCGTTAACCCTTCTGTGTGAGAGGAACCCCATGACGGACCAGCGCGTGCTCATCACCGGGTCGGCGGGTGTCGTCGGCACCCTGATGCGGCCCCGCTTGAAGCGCGAAGGCCGGGTGCTGCGCCTGCTCGACCTGGCCCCGCAGGCGGCCGCCGCCGACGCTTCCGAAGAGATCGTGACGGCGTCGGTGACCGACCCGGCGGCGATGGCGGAAGCGTGCGAAGGCGTCGACGCGCTGATCCACCTGGGCGGCCACAGTCGCGAGAACACGTGGGAAGCCACGCTGGACGTCAACATCAACGGAACGCAGACGGTCCTGGCGGCGGCGCAGGCCGCGGGGATCCGGCGGGTCATCCTGGCGTCGAGCAACCACGCGGTGGGCTTCCGCCGGGTCGACTCCGACCTCCCGGCGGATTCGTCACCGCGTCCGGACACGTACTACGGCGTCAGCAAGGCGGCGATCGAGGCACTGGGCAGCCTGTACCACTCCCGCTTCGGCATGGACGTGATCGTGATCCGCATCGGTTCGTGCTTCGAGACACCGTTGCCGCTGGGCCCCCGCGGCCTGCAGACGTGGCTCTCCCCCGACGACGGCGCCCGCCTGTTCGAAGCGTGCCTTTCGGCGCCTTCCCCGGGCTACCGCCTGATCTGGGGCGTCTCGGACAACACCCGCCGGATCTACTCACTGGAGGAGGCGGAGGCGCTGGGCTACAAGTCGCTGGACGACGCGGAGGTGTACGCGGAGCAGCTGGCTTCGAAGCCCGCCCCGACCGGCCCGGCGGCCGAGTACGTCGGCGGCCCGTTCTGCACAGCGCCGCTGGGCGTGTTCAACCCCCTCTGACCCGGGCCCCAAGCGCCCCAATGTGGCCTTGGTTGCGTCAGACGCACCCAAGGCGGCCTTCGGTGCGTCTGACGCACCGAAGGCCGCCTTGGGGCGCTGGCGACTGGACAACAAGCGGAACCGGCGTCAGTGCACCAAAGCACTGAGCGCGGACGGCGAGACGACCGCGCGACCAGTCGTGTGCCGGTACCGGCGCACGATGTCCCGGCACCGCGACCGGCACCCCACCCGGCGTTCCACCATGAGCAGCCGGTTCCGCCGCGGCGACGGGAAGGCCGAAGCCAAGCGCACCAGCAGTTCTTCGCGATCGGCCCCGGCCGCCCGCAGCACCCACCCGGCACCCGGATCGAGCGCAACGAGCGCCAACGCCAGGTGTTCGATGCGGTGCTGACGTTCCCGGCGGGCGAGCGCGAGCCGCAGGGACGCGGCGTACGCGGCTTGGACGTCCAGGCCGATCGGCGGCTCCGCCCGAGCGCACCGCCACCGCGCCTTCCCCACCCCCAGCGGCAGCACCGGCTCCTTCGCCGGCGGCCGGTCCGCGAGGGCGCCCGGCAGGGCCCCGAGGTCGACACCGAGCACGGCCAGCGCTTCGCGGTCGGCGGCCACGCCCGCGCCGTCCGGAGCCGCCCGGTGCACGGCCTGCTCGACGCCGTCCACACCGGACAGCGGTCCTTCGGTGAGCGCGAGCAGCAGGTGTTCGCTGCCGACCCGCGGATGCCCGAATTCCCGCGCCAGCACCGAAGCCCGGCGCATCGCCCGGCCGACCGCCGGATGGTCCCCCTTGAACATCAGCCCTCCCGGCCGCGGTACTTGCGGTGCACGGTCTGCTTGGTGACGCCGAGCCGCTCGGCGATGTCCTGCCACGACCAGCCGGCCCGCCGCGCCGCGGCCACCTGGTCGGCCTCCAGTTGTTCGGTCAGCCGCCGCAACCGCGCGACGGCCCGCAGCGCGACGTCGGGGTCGGTGCTGCGCACCGCGTGGTCGAGGTCGGTCGGCAAGCTCACCGTGTCAGCATATGCTGACGAACGCGGCAGCGTCAACATATGCTGACGGGTACTAGTACCTTCGCGGCTTCCCCTCATCCGGGCGCCACCGCCAGGGTGGCGGCCATGATCTTGAAATCCCGCCGCGCGCGGAAGTGGGCCCTCGTCGTGGCGAGCGCGCTGGTCGTCGTCCTCGGGGCCGCGATCACCTTGTTCGCGGTGTCGAAGTCGCGGACGTTCCAGTTCTTCGGCACCCTCGTCGACCGCGTCGACACTTCCGAGAAGGTCGTCGCCCTCACCTTGGACGACGGACCCGACCCGGCGGGCACCCAGGCGATCCTGGCCACGCTGGACGCCCGCCAGGTGCCCGCGACCTTCTTCCTCATCGGCCGCGAGATCGCCGCGCACCCGGACCTCGCCCGCGCCATCGCCGCCGCCGGGCACGAGATCGGGAACCACAGCTTCAGCCACGACCGGATGATCGGGGTGACGCCGTCCTGGGTCGCCGACGAGGTCGAAGCCACCGACGCCCTCATCCGCACGACCGGCTACACCGGCGAAATCCTGTTCCGGCCACCGAACGGCAAGAAGCTCTTCGCGCTCCCGCAGTACCTCGCGGCCCACCACCGCACGACGATCACCTGGGACGTGGCCCCCGATTCGGACGGCACCCCCGACGCGGCCACGGTCGAACGGGCCGTCGTCGGCCAGGTCCGGCCGGGCTCGATCGTGCTGCTGCACGCCATGTACGCCTCGCGTGAGCAGACACGCCGGGCGATCGGACCGATCCTCGACCAGCTCAAGCAGCGCGGCTACCGGTTCGTGACGGTGTCACAGCTCATCGCCTCCCGGTAGAGGGCGGCGAGCGCGCCGTCGATCGCGTGCGGCTGGGGGCGGCCCGACTCGTCGAGCCGGTTCCAGCGCTGCCGGTTCACCGCGATCGCGAACTGCCGCGTGCCGTCCGCGCGGGCCGCCGCCAGGGTTCCGCCACCCCAGACCGTGCCGCCGTGGCCCCAGAACTCCGCCGACTCCACCGGCTCCACCGGCTCCACCGGGTGCAGGCCGAGGCCGTAGTCGATCAGCTTGCCCTCCTGGGAGACGATCCGGACCGTCCGCCGCATTTCCGCCAGCGAAGCCGGTGAGACGATGTCGCCCGCCAGTAACCGCCCGTAGAAGCGGTTGAGGTCCGAGACCGTCGAGATCAGCGAAGCGGCCGGGCCCACCCACGACATGTCGAAGACGCTGTAGTCGCGAGGCGGGTCGATCATGCCGAACCACGATTCGTACAGCTTCGAGTGCGGCCCCTCGACGTGCGTCCCGGCCGGGAAGGCGGTGTCGCGGAGCTCGGCGCGGTCGATGACGTCGCGGGTGATGCACTCCTCCGCGCTGCCGCCGGTCACGTGCGCCAGGAGCCGGCCGAGCAGCAGGTAGTTGGTGTTCGAGTACACGCCGGGCGGACCGACCGGCGGCGCGCCGACGCCCATGGCGATCAGCTCGACCGGGTCGAACCGCGTGCACCGGTGCTCGTCGAGGCTGTCCGGCCGGGTGGCGGCCAGGTCCGGGAACGCCTTGAGGCTCGGGTAGGCGTACGGGAGGTACTCGGCGAGCCCGCTGGTGTGGTCGATCAGCATCCGGACGGTGATCGCCCGCCCGCGCTCGCCGGGCACCAGCTTCGGCAGGTAGTGGCCGATCGGGGTGTCGAGCCCGATCCGGCCCTGCTCGACCTGCCGCAGCACGGCGGCGGCGGTGAACGTCTTCGTGACGCTGCCGACGCGGTGCCGCATCCCGGCGGAGACGGGCCGGCCGGTGTCGGTGTCGGCGACCCCGGCGGCGCCGCGCCAGACCTGGTCACCGGCCCGTACCTCGGCGAACACGCCCGGGACGCCGGCCCGGTGCACCGCGTCGAGCGCGGCGTCCAGCTGCGCGTAATCCATGGGGACTCCTTTCGGAAGGGAAGTGTCCTCATTATGCACGCACCGCGTGCAACAGCAAGTGCATGAGGTAGGCTGACGGCGGCGAAGGGACGAGATGGCGAACCGAAGGCGTTGGACGACCGAAGAAATCCTGGACACGGCGGCGGACCTGCTGCGCCGGAGCGACGCCGAGTCGTTCAGCGTGCGCAAGCTCGCCGCGGAGCTCGGGACCGACTCCTCGAGCCTCTACCGGCACTTCCGCACCAAGACCGAGCTGCTGCGCGCCCTCGCCGACCGGATCCTCGTGGGCGCGATGGACGGCTACCGTCCCGAGGGGGACTGGAAGCAGCGCCTGACGGCGTTGGCCCTGCGGCTGCGGAAGGCGTTCGGCGAGCAGCCGCAGATCGCCGTGGTCTGGGGGCGCTACGCCTCCAGCGGCACGGGATCCCGGCTGGTCATGGAAGAGGCGCTGCAGGCCCTGCGCGCGTCAGGCCTGCCGGACGCGGAAATTCCCGCGCGCTACCACCGGATCGCGATCCTCTTCGCCGCGCTGATCGCTTCCGAGGCCGGCGTCAGCACCGTCACCCCCGAGGAACACGAGCAGGGCATGGAGCTGTTCCGCGTCGCGGTGCTCGGCGCCGATCCCGAACGCTTCCCCGCCCTGGCCCACTTCGCCCGCGAGGTCCGGCCGCTCGGGGCCGACCGCCGCGCGGCGTTCGAGGAGCTCATCGCCGCCCAGCTCGCCGCCGTGGAAGCCGCGGTCAGGACGGGACCCGCACGCCCGGCAGCGCGAGGCTGACCACCCACTCGCCGTCCCTCGGCCCGAACGACACCGCTCCCCCGTCCGCCGCGGCCTGCTCCGCGAGCCCGGCCAGCCCGTAACCGCCGCCTCCGTGCGACGACCCCTTCAGCGGGTTCCGCGCCGTGATCGTCAGCTGCGCACCGGTGTCGACGTCGAGCCGGAGGCGGACACCGGGTCCGTTGTGCCGCAACGCGTTCACGGCGGTTTCGGCGACGAACCGCTCGGCCAGCTCCCGCACCGGCCGCGGCAACGCGGGCAGCACCGGATCGCGGTCCAGCACCAGGCCCGCGGTGCGCAGCCGGGCCAGCACCTCCGCGAGGTCGGGGGCGCGGTCGGCGTCGTCGCGCAGGTCGTCCAGCGTGCGGCGGACGAGCGTGAGCGCGCCCCGGCCGGCCGCCAGGAGCGTGTCGAGGCGTTCGCGGTCGGCGTCGGTCAGGTCGCCGACCGCGCGCAGCGTTTCGGCCTGCACGAGCATGACGGCCGTGGTCTGGGCGAGCGTGTCGTGCAGCCGCCGGGCCGCGCGTTCGGCCCGCTCGGCGAGCGCCCGGCGGCGCTCGGCACCCAGCAGCCAGGCGACCGCGGAGATCGTGACGGCGAGGACGGTGCCGTCGAGCGGGCCCTTCGCCGGCAACACCGCGGCGCCGACCACGAGGGCCGCGGCGGCCGCGAGCCACCGCCGGGGCGTGCTGTAGAGGGCGAGCAGCACCGGCACGTACATCGTGTTGCGCGGCTGGTCGAGCAGCAGGTGTCCGGCCGTCGCGAGGGTCACCACCACGAGCACGAGCTCCGGGGCGCGGCGGGCCCACAGCAGCGGGACGAGCTGGGCCGCGCTGAGCCCGGCCGCGACCCACCCTTGCTGCGGCGTCCACGCCCCGCTGGCGAAGAACACCGCGGCGACGGCCGCCGTCGTGCCGAAAGACTGACGCATGGGCCGACAGTAGAGTGCGGGCATGATCCGGGTTCAGGTCGTCGACGACCACGCCCTGGTGCGCGAGGGCATCGCGCTGATCCTGGGCGCACAGCCGGACCTCGACGTCGTCGGGCAGTACGCGAGCGGGCCGCAGCTGCTCGTGTCGCCGGTCGAGGCGGACGTCGTGCTGCTCGACCTGTACCTGCCCGGCATGGACGGCCTCCAGGTCCTGCGCCGGCTCAGCGGCCCCCGGGTGCTGATGCTGACGACGGTGGGCCGTCCGCGCGAAATCCGCGAGGCCCTCGGCGCGGGCGCGGCGGGGTTCGTGCTGAAGGACGCCTCGGGCGACGAGCTGGCCGCGGCCATCCGGGCGGCCCACGAGGGCATGACGGCACTGAGCCCGGCCGCGGCGGCGGCCCTGAGCAGCGGCGGCACGCTGACACCCCGCGAGCGGGACGTGCTGGAGCTGCTCGGCGAGGGACTGTCCAATCGCGACATCGCGGCCCGCCTCCGGCTGGCCGAGCGGACGGTGAAGGTGCACGTGGGGAACGTGCTGGCGAAGCTCGGCGTGACCAGCCGCACCCAGGCGGCCCTGGTGGCCAGGGACCGCTGAGTGGACTGGCTGCCGGGTTGGTGCACGTACCACCTGGGCGCGGCCCCGGCCGGAGTGCTGTTCGCCCGGCGATCCCTGTCGGACGTGGTGGGCCTGCGGCTGGCCGACGGGCGCGAGGTCGTGGTCAAAGCGCGGGCGAACCCGGGCCGGGCCGCGGCTTGTATTGCGGCGCAAGCCCGGTTGGCGACGAACGGGTTCCCGTGCCCACGGCCCCTGACCTCGATGACCACCGTCGCCACTCTGGCCGTGCACGCGGAGGAGTTCCGGCCCGGCGGCGGCCCGTTGCCGGGCGACACCCCGTTGGTCGCCGTGCGCTACGCGGAGGTGTTCGCCCGGCTGATGACCGAGCTGGCCGCCGTGGACGTTCCGCCGCCGCTGCCGAATCCGCGGTGGGTGCGCTGGGACCACGCAGACCCGGGTTTGTGGCCGTCGATCGGCTTCCTGGATGCCCGCGACCAGAGCGTGGTGCCGGCCGTGGTGATCGAGACGGCGCACCGGGCGCGCAAGCGTTTGCTGGCCGCGGACCTGCCGTGCGCACTGGGCCACGCGGACTTCGAAGCGCAGAACCTCCGCTGGCGTGACGGGACGATCCGGTCGGTCGACGACTGGGACAGCCTGGCGTGGCAACCGGAGGCTGCCCTGGTGGGCGCGGCGTCGGGCGCGTTCGCGAATGCCTCGCCGCCGGCCCTGGCCCCGATCGAGAGCTCGGCGGCGTTCCTGATCGCCTACCAGGAGCTGCGCGGACGGTGGTTCACCCCGGAAGAACGGGAGATCGCGTGGGCGGCGAGCCTTTGGCCGGCCTTGCACAACGCCCGCTGGGAAGCTTTGCACGGCGACCGCCCGGTGTGCGGGGTGGCCGTCCGACAGCAGGCGGCCGAACGCCTCCGGCGAGCGAACGCCTGAGCCCGTCCGGCAGCTCACCCCTTGACGTACCGGGTCAGCATCGCGACCATCTCGTCCTCGAGCCGCCGGGGGTCGATCGGGTCGGGCTCGGCCAGCAGGTCGTGGACCGCCAGCTCGACCGTCGCGATCACCAGGCGGGCCGCCGTCGCGGTGTCGGCGACGCGGACCTCCGGGTGGCCCTCCAGGAGCTTGCGGGTGTGGCCGACCATGTCCTGCTTCACCCGGCCGATCCGCTCGAGCAGCTCGTTCGACCGCGGGGCCTGCTCCAGCAGCATGCGCAGCAGGTGCGGGTCGTCGCGGTGGGCTTCGACCGCGAGCCGGACGAACACGCGCAACACCTCCTCGATCGAGGCGGGCAGCGGGCCGGTCAGGACCTTCGCCGCGGCCGCCGTGCCGTCGTCGAGGTGGCGGGTCAGCAGCTCGGCGAGGATCGCGTCCTTGTTCGGGAAGTACTGGTACAGCGAGCCGATCGAGATGCCGGCGCGCTCGGCGATGCGGTTGGTGGTGCCGGCCGCGTAGCCGTGGTCGGCGAAAACGTGAGCAGCCGCGGTCAGGATCCGCTGCCGGGTCAGCTCGGCGCGCACCTGCCGCGGCTGTTTACGTGGCTGGATGCGGCGCTGGTCCGGTGGCACGGCAACCTCTCCCGAAAGCGAGTAGTCAAGATCTGAGTATTTGCTCATAATTGTGCCATGACCAGCACAAACACGCTGCGCCGCGTCTCCGTGGCCGAGGTGCGGGCCCGGCTGGGCGAGCCCGAGGCGATGATCAAGGCCAAGATCGGCGACCGCATCGACCCGCACGCCCGCCGCTTCATCGCGCACTCGCCGTTCCTGGCGCTCGCCACCGCCGACGCCGCGGGCCGCACCGACTGCTCGCCCCGCGGCGACTACCCCGGCTTCGTCAAGGTGCTCGACGAGCGCACCCTGGCCCTGCCCGACCGGCCCGGCAACAAGATCGCCGACTCCTTCCGCAACATCGCCGAGAACGACGGCGTCGGCCTGCTGTTCTTCGTCCCCGGCATGCGGGAAACCCTGCGCGTCAACGGAAGTGCGTACGTCACCGACGACCCGGACGTGCTCGCCCGGATGCGCACCGAGGCGAAGGCCCCGGTGTTCGCGATCGTCGTCGACGTGGCCGAGGTGTACTTCCACTGCGGCCGCGCGCTGATCCGGTCACGCCTGTGGGACCCGGCGAGCCAGGCGCTCGCGGCGGAACTGCCGTCGGCCGGCGAGATCGCGGCCGAGAAGATGAACCTCGAACCGGCGCTGCTCGACCAGCTCCTCGAAGACGGCTACCGGAAGCTGTACTGACATGCAGAAGACGACCCTGGACCGCATCGAGCGCCTCACCGACGACGTCGTGTCGCTGACCTTGCGCGGCGACGAAGGCCCGCTGGCGCCGTGGGAACCCGGCGCGCACATCGATCTGGAGCTGCCGAACTGGCTGACGCGCCAGTACTCGCTGTGCGGCGACCCGGCCGACCTGTCCTCCTACCGCATCGCGGTCCGCCACGACCCGCTGAGCCGGGGCGGCTCGGAGTACGTCCACCTGTTCCTGCAACCGGGCCGGACGCTGTCGATTTCGCTGCCGCGCAACCACTTCCCGCTGGTGCCGGCGGCCGAGTACCTGTTCGTGGCGGGCGGGATCGGGATCACGCCGATCGTGCCGATGCTGCGGGCCGCGGTCGCGTCCGGTGCCGCGGTGACACTGGCGTACGCGGGCCGTCCCTTCGCCGCGGAACTCTCGGCGCGGTACGGAGACCGCGTGCGGCTCGGGCGCCCGGACCTCGCGGCGCTGGCGGCGGAGTTCCCGGCCGCGGAGGTGTACTGCTGCGGCCCGGCGGCGATGGTGGACGCGGCCGAGGCGGTGTTCCCGCGGCTCCGCACGGAACGCTTCGAGCCGACCCGGCGCACGTTCGGGCCGGATACGCCGTTCGAGGTGGAGTGCGCCCGGTCCGGGGGCACGATCCAGGTTCCGGCCGACGAGACGCTCCTGGACGCGCTGAACCACGCGGGCCGCCCGGTGCCGTCCGCGTGCCGGGAAGGGGTGTGCGGAAGTTGCGAGGTCGTGGTCCTGGCGGGCGAACCGGAGCACCGCGACGACATCGGCGCCGCGGCGGGCCGGATGTACCCGTGCGTGTCCCGCGCGCGCTCACCCCGCCTGGTGCTGGACCTCTGACCGCAGCCGGCGCCTGACCAGGGGCCAGGCGAGAACGTAGCAAGCCACCGCGACCACTGCGCCGCGGACCGCGCCGATCAGCAGGCAGCGCACCCAGTCGTACCCGCTGACCCGGCTCACCGGGTCCGTCAGCCCGACCAGCGCGCCCACCACCAGTCCCGCACCGAGCCCGGCCGCCACCACCAGCCGGCCGGTGCGGGGCAGCACCGGCCACGCCCGCGCCGCCCGTGGTGCCCGGCGGTACCAGCGCACCACCAGCACCGCGAGCACGGCCAGGCCACCGGCCGACGACACATACCCGACCACGTTGTAGAGCCGGTGCGGCCCCACGACGGACACCCGCAGCCACGCCCAGTGCCGGACGGCGAACCCGCCGGTGTGGGTGAACGCGTCCCACAGCAGGTGCGTCGCCGCGCCCACCACGACCGAGCCCGGCCACGGGAAGCGGTACCCCGGCCGCGGCACCCGCTCCCGCCAGCCGGCCGGGCCGAGCGCCAGCACGGGCGCGAGGACGCCGTACCCCACCGCCACCAGCGCCATCCCGAGCAGCAGGTCGACGCTCACCAGGCCGACGGGCTCGTGAGTCAGGTCCCCGCCCGGGAGCGGCACGTAGTAGGCGATGTCAGGTGCGAGCGACCCCGCGACCAGCCGGGCAGCCACAGCCACCGGGCCAGCGGCACCACGGCGGCCGGGTGCGCGAAGGTGAACGGCAACGGACTCCCCTCTCCCCCACCCTCTTCACGACCCTCCGGATCCTCCTAGCCCGTACTTGAAGGGGCATCACGCGTGATCGGAGGGGCATCACGCGTGATGCCTCTTGCTGCACGGTCAAGAAGAGACGTGGGTGAGGGTGACGGGGGTTTTGGGTGGGCCGCTGCCGTCGCCGATGCCTGGTTTGGCCGGGTCGATTCCGCGTTGGGCGATCGCGTCGAGGGTTTGCAGGCCCGGGTCGTCGATGCTGCCGAAGACCGTGTAGTCCGGCGGGATGTCGGTCTCGCCGAAGACCAGGAAGAACTGGGAACCGCCGGTGTCCGGGGCCGTGGTCTTGGCCATCGCGAGGACGCCGCGGCCGTACGTCAGCTCGGGGAACACCTCGTCGCGGATCGTGTAACCCGGGCCGCCCGTGCCGTCGCCGACCGGGTCGCCGCACTGGAGCATCTGCAGCCCGGTCGTCACCGACAGGCGGTGGCAGGACGTGCCGTCGTAGAAGCCCTGCCGGGCCAGGCTCAGGAAGTTCACCACCGTGCACGGCGCCAGCGCGCGGTCCAGGCTCAGCCCGATGTCGCCCGCAGTCGTCGCCAGCCGCACGGCGACGGTCCCGGTCGACGGCGCCGGGCCGTCCGGCGGCAACGCGACCTTCTTCGGCGCCGGTGCCCCGGGATCCGGGGTGAACGCGCACGTCACGGGGTCGGCCAACGGCCTCGTGCGCTTCGGCATCGGGGCCCGCTCGCCGGGGATCGCCGCCGGCGTGCCGGGCGTGACCGACGGCGGACCGGACGAAGGCAGCGGCGATGCCATCGACGACCAGAACTCACCGTCGGCCTGCCCGTCCGGCTTGCGCAGGAACCCGGGCGAGCCGAACGCCAGGAAGGCCAGCACCATCACCACGACGACCACGACCGACCCGGTGACCAGCACCACCGCCGTGGCCGACGGCCGCTTCGGCGGCGGCAACTGCGGGTAGGGCCCCGGTCTGCCGCCCGGCTCGCTCATCCACGCTCCCCTCGTCGGAGAGCACCATAGCGAAACCACGGGTCACGGCAGTCCCCACGGCGCGGCGGACCCACCCGGCGGTACCGGCCGGACGCCGAAGTCCGGCCGGTCCCCCTTCCGGTACACGAACGCCTCCTCCCCGCACCCCAGTTCGACCTGGACGTCCCCGTTGGCCAGGCGACGCCAGCGCCGCGCCCGGCCGCGTGCGTCCGTCACCGCGAGCTCGCCGTCGATGCTCGGCCGCAGCACGCACGGCGTCCCGGCCTCGCTGTGCACCTTCAGCCACCGCGTCTTCCCGCCGATGCGGGACGCGCTGAGCAGGAACGCGCCCTCGGTGCGGAAGTCCCGCAAGGCGACGTCGCCCCAGGCCGTGGGCACCGCCGGGAACAGCCGCAGCACGCCGCCCCAGCTCTGGACCAGCATGTCCTGCAGGGACTTCGCTGCCGACAGCGGCGTCTCGATGACCGGCCCGGACTCCTTGTACATCGTGTTCGGCTGGATGTACCGCCGCTGCAGCTCGCCGAGGTAGAACGCCGCCTGGTCGCCGCGCAGCATCTGCGCCGAGATCGACGCCGCCCCGGTGAACGTGTAGCCCTGCAGCGCGCCTTCGAAGCCCACCCAGTGGTTCAGCGACGTCTCGATGATCGCCCGGTGCTCCGGCTGCTCCCAGGTGACGTCGTGGAGCGGGTAGATCTGCAGCAGGTGCGAATAGTGCCGGTGCGACTTCGCGAACGGCACCCCGGCCCCGATCATGTAGCCGTTGCCGTCGGCGGGGTAGTCCACCAAGGTCGCCAGGACGTTCCGCCATCGAGGCGCCAGCGGATCGCCCGGAGCGTGCTGCAGCAGCGTCCGGCAACTCCAGCGGATCAGCGAAAGGTCGTAGGTGCAGTCCGGGGCGTTGACGCCGTACTCGGGCGAGAACGTCGGCGGCAGGTGCAGCTTCCCGTCCGGGCCCGGCGCGAGGAAGTGCAGGTAGTAGTTGATCGCCCTGCGCAGCAAGGGAACCAGCGTGTTCCGGAGCAGCCGGGAGTCCATGGTGTGCCGGTAGGACAGCCAGACGTTGTGCAGTGCCCAGGTCAGGTTGCCGACCTCCGGCGTCGGCGTGTCCTGCCCGGGGACGCCGACGGGGAACCCGCTGGTGGTGTTGGAGACGCCGTTGAGCAGCGTCATGTCCGTCGTCCGCGGGATACCCGCCGAGTCCGCTTGGTACGGCGAAGCGACCTGGCTGGTCAGGTTGGCCCGGTACCTGTCCAGCGCGTAGCTGACGGCGTCGAGCTCCAGGTGGTTCGAACCGTGGATCAGCCAGTACTCGAGCTGGACGTTGAGGTTCCACCACGTCGCCGGCCACGGCGTGTTCTCCAGCCACGGCCCCGATGTTGCCATCACCGGTGCGTCACGCCGAGCCGCCGAAGCGACCTTGTAAAGCTGGATCCAGTAGAAGCTCTGCAGCCGGGTGTCCGGAACGGACAGGAAGCTCCGCCGGTAGTAGTCGTGCCACCAGCGCCGGTGGTCCTGCGTCAGCGCGGCGAACGGGAGCGCGCGGCGGACCGTGCCCAGCGCCCGGGCCACCGACGTCTTCTCGGGGTGCGACCACGCGACCGACGTGTACAACGTGCGTGCGCCGCCGCGCGTGACCTCCCGCCACGCCGTCACGTGCTCGCCGCCGGCCACCAGCGGCTGGACGGCCAGCTGCGCGTCACCGCTCGCCGACAGCTGCACCGGCGGGTTCGCGGTGTACCCGGCCGGCGGCGGCTTGTTCCACACGGGATCGGCGCGCGGGCTGACCGCGGCCGCCGGGTGGAACACCCACTTGAACCCGCGCTCCCCTTCGGACGGCCGGATCTCGACGGCGAGCAGCGACTGTGCCGTGTGGACGATCGCTCGTAGGCTCAGGCTGCCCGCCGCCGTCGTGATCGTGCCGGTCAGCTCGGCGTTCCACAGGTCCATCCGCCAGTCGATCGCGGTGATCGCGCCGGCCGGTTCGAGCGTGAAGTACCCGATCGGCAGCCGGGCCAGCCCGAACAGCGAGCCGAACTCCGGCCGGTGGTCCTGCACCTGGCTGTGCTGGACGTTGAACCGGATCGCGTTCCGCCCGGGCTCGGCGTAGACGCCGGAGCCGAGGAACCCGTTGCCCAGGAACGGACCCTCGTACCAGGTCTTCGGCAGCCGCCGCCAGTGCAGGTCCGCGGTGCCGAGGAACCCGGCCCAGCCGAAGTCGTCGCTCCCCGGTTCCGCGAGCGCCGGCGTGCGCCCGGTCGCGCCTGCGGCCAGCCCGGCGAGTGCGCCGCCGAGCACGGTCCTGCGGGTGATGTCCATCCGACCTCCTCGTCGAAAGCTCCGGCTCAGCTCGGCAGGCCCCACACCGGGGCGGGGCCGAGCGCGGGGACGTCCCGGGGCGCGAAGTCCGGCCGCCCGCCCCGCGGGGTGACGACGGCGGTACCGCCGCGCCGCAGCCCGATCGCGATCCGCCCGGGCCCGGCCGGGCGCCACGGCAGCCGGTGCCCGTGCTCGTCGCGGACGTCGATGTCCCCGGCGATCCCGTGCTGAAGCACCAGGGGCTCGCCGGCTTCGCTGTGCACCCGGACGAATTCCGTCGTGCCGTCGCGGCGGGAGGCGTCCACGAGGAACGCGCCTTCGGCACGCAGACCGGCGATCGAGGCGTCTCGCCAGGTCGCCGACACCGACGGGAACACCTTGAGCACCCCGCCGGCTCCCTGCATGAGCATGTCCACAACGGACTGGGCCGCGGTGATCGGGCTCTCGATGGCGAAGTTGGCGCCCTCGCGGTACATCGTGTTGGCGGTCAGTCCGGTGTCGGCCACGATGTTCCGGTCGAGGAAGAACTTCAGGTACCGCAACGCTTCCTCGGGCGCGTCCATCACGGAGTTCATCGAGGACGCGGCCGCGTAGCTGTAGCCGTGCCAGGCGGACTGGTCGGCGGCCCAGTGGGTGAAGGTGCGCGTCATGAGGTCGCGGTCGCCCGGGCGGTCCCAGACCTTCTCCCGCAACGGGTACAACCACAGCAGGTGCGAGAAGTGCCGGTGGGACGCGGCGAGCGGGACGCCGTCACCGATCAGCACGCCGTTGGCGGGATCCTCGTGGTACGGCACCAGTTTTGCACCGATCTCCCGCCACATCGGCACCCGCGGTTCGTCGAGGCACAGGATCCGGGCGGCGTCGACGAGCGTGCGCGCGGCCCAGCGGATCAGCGACAGGTCGTAGGTGCAGTCGGGCGCGTCGGCGTACTCCGGCGACCGCGTCAGCGGCAGGTGGAGCAACCCGTCCGGGCTGGCGAACAGGAAGTGCCGGTAGAAGTTCAGCGCCTTCGCCAGCGTGGGGTACAGGACGTCGCGGAGCACGCGCTTGTCCAGGTGGTGCCGGTAGGCCAGCCAGACGTTGTGCAGCCCCCACAGCAGGTTTCCGGTCTGGTCGGTCTTCGACGTCGTGCCGGGGACACCCACCGAGCGTGTCCCGCCGGGGCGCAGCCGCCGGTCACCGGGGTGTGAGAGGGCGTAGGTGTCGCCGTCGCGGTACGCCGGGGGGACCGACACCTCGAGGTTCGCGTGGTCGCGCCGGAAGGTTTCGGTGACGGCGTCGAGTTCGGGGTGGTTGCTGCTGTTGACGATCGGGTAGGTGACCTGGACGTTGAGGTTCCACCAGACGGCGGTCCAGCTGTTGCCGACCTCGGGGAACCACGGTCCCCATTCGGACACGACCGGCCCGCCCGCGCGGGTGGCGGCCGCGATCTTGTACAGCTGGATCCAGTAGAACCGCTGGACCTGCTTGTCGGGCACCGAAACGAAGCTGCGCCGGTGGTAGTCGTTCCACCAGCGGCGGTGCCGAGCGAGCAGCACGTCCGGCCGACCGGCAAGCGCTTTCCGGACGGCGGAGCGCGCGTCCGCGGTGTGCGTGGTGCCCGGGAAGCTGTAGGCAACGGCGGCGGCGAGGAGCCGTCGCGTGCCGATGGCGCGTTCCTGCCACGCCGTGGTGTACCCGCCGCCGGCGAGCATCGGCTGGGCGCAGTAGCCGTCACCGAGCTCGGGCGCCGGGTTGGCGACGTACTCGGGTGGCTTGCGGACGGTCCGGGTGGTGGCCGACTCCAGCGGCTGGAACGCCCACGCGGCCTTCGCCTCCCCTGCGCTCGCGGTGAGCGAAACGAGCAGCACACCCAGGTCGTTGTGCACGACGGCGGAGAAGGCGACCGAGCCCTGCGTGGTGGTGATGGTGCCGCCCAGCTCGGCGTTGTAGAGGTCGAGCGTCCAGTCGACGCCGGTGATCGCGCCGGCCAGGGTGAACGTGAGGTACCCGATGGGCAGCCGGGACAGCCCGATCCCGGCTTCCCACTGGATGCGCTGGTCCTGCACCTCGGTGTGGCTCAGCATGAACTTGAGCGTGTTCGGGGTCTTCCCGGCGTACACCTGGGCACCGAGGTAGCCGTTGGCGAGGAACGGGCCGTCCTGCCAGCTCTTCGGCAGCCGCCGCCACACCATCCGCGCGTCTTCGGCGACTTCCCGGTGCGGATCGGTCCGGCCCGCGAGCGCGGGAGGCGCCGCGCGGGCCCAGAGACCCCCGAAGGCCGCGACTCCCGCGAGCACCGAGGCGGAGCGGAGCACCGTCCGCCGGGACACTGCGTCCATGAAGCATCCTCCGAATTCATACTACGTTTCGGCGAGATCATGCGGCGGCGTCCGGCCATACTTGCAGAGAGGTGCCCGAAAAACCAGAGAGGTTCACCCGGACAGCGGCAGATACATCCGATGAATCAACCCTGGAGCCCCGGGGCGCACAGCTGAGCGACCAGCGTGTCGCCGACCCAGCCCTCCCACCGCTCGGCCGGCCAGCCGCGGTCGCGGACGAACACCTGGTAAAGCTCCGGGCTGAGCAGTCCGAACAGGACATCGGCCGCGTGCCCGGCGGTCATCCCGGCCCGCACGCCCGGTTTGGTCACCAGCGACCGGGCGGCTTCGAGGTGCACGGCGAACCGCGGGTCGACGTCATCGTCCCACTGCGCGGCGAGCGCCGGGTCGGCCGCGGCGGCGGCGCGCAGCATCTCGACGATCGGAGCGACGCGCTCCAGGATTCCGCGTGTGCCCCGGACGTGCAGCCGCAACTGGGCTTCGGCGGCCGGGGCGGCCAGCGCCTCCCGGAACCACGGCCGGTCGAGCGTCGCCACCGGCGCCAGGTCACCCGCGATCGCCACGTCGACCAGTTCCTTGAGCAGCACTCGCTTGTTGCCGAAGGTGAAGTAGATCGTCTGCACGGCGACGCCGGCCCGGTCGGCGACCTCTTTGAGGGTCGTCGCGCCGTAGCCGTTGCGCACGAACAGCTCGCGCGCCGCCGTCAGCATCCGCTCCCGGGTCTGCGTGGCGTTGCGAGGCGCCTTCGGCCCGCTCTTGCGCTGTTCCATGGCTAGAGTGTAACTCTAGAGTTCGACTCTAGTAGCTCGCCCCCGGGAGGCCGCCGTGCCGACGATCGCCAACACGCAGCAAGCCGAAGCCTGGAACGGCTGGGAAGGGGCCCACTGGGCGCGCCACCGCGCCCGGTACAACGCCATCGTCGGCGCCTTCAACGACAGCCTCTTCCGCGCCGCCGCGATCGCCCCGGACGACCGCGTCCTCGACGTCGGCTGCGGTACGGGGCACGTCACGCTGCTGGCCGCGCGGCAGGCTTGCCGCGGGCACGTCGTCGGCATCGACCTCTCGGCCCCGATGCTGGCACGCGCTCGCGCCGACGCGGCGGGCATCGGCAACGTCCGGTTCGAGCAGGGAGACGCTCAGGTCCACCCCTCTCCGACGCCGGCTTCGACGTCGCGATCAGCCGGGGCGGGGTGATGTTCTTCGCCGACGCGGTGGCCGCCTTCGCCAACATCCGGCGCGCGCTGCGGCCCGGTGGCCGGCTGGCGTTCCTCGGCCCGCAGGGCGGCACCCCGGACAGCGACTACGCCCGTGCCACCGCGGCCCTGAAGCCGCTGCTGCGCGGACCGTCGCCCGCCTCCCGGGGCATGGGTTCCCTGGTCGACCCGGAACGGATCCACGAGGTGCTGGCCGCGGCCGGGTTCGGCGCCGTCGAGGTCGAACCGGTCACCGCACCGATGGACTACGGCCGGGACGCCGACGACGCGGCCGAGTTCATCCTCGGCCAGGGGCCGGTGCGCGTGAACCTGGCCGGTCTCGCCCCGGACGTCCTCGAACGGACGCGGCGACAGCTGCGAGAAGGGATCGAGCCCTACGAAACCCCCGAAGGCGTCCGCATTCCCGGCGCGGTGTGGGTGGTCGGCGCCACCCGGCGCTGATCGGCGGGCACCCGTCAGGCTCCCGGCAGCGGCGGCAACGCCGGCGTGTACAGCCAGCGGCTGAAGAACGCGCTCAGCGACCGCCCCGCCTGCGCCTCGGCGGCCGCCACGAACTGCTCCGTCGTGACCAGCCCGTGCCGGTGCTCCTCGGCCCACGACTTCAGCAGCGCGAAGAACGCCGGGTCCCCGATCTCGGCCCGCAGCGCGTGCAGCGTCAGCCCGCCGCGCTTGTAGACGCGCTCGTCGAACATCCGGGACACCCCGGGGTCGGCGATGCGGACGTCCGCCGGCCTGGCCTTGATGCGCGCGTACCAGCTATGGGCCAGCGCCGCAGCGGACTGGCCGCCCGACTCCTCCGACCACAGCCACTCGGCGTACGTAGCGAAACCCTCGTTCAGCCAGATGTGGCGCCAATCCGCCACCGTGAGGCTGTTGCCGAACCACTGGTGGGCCAGCTCGTGCAGCACCAGCCGCTCGTGGGTGCGGCGGCCGTCGACGTGGTTGGCGCCGAAGATGGCCATGCCCTGCGCCTCGATCGGGTCGTCGAGGGCGTCGTCGGTGACCACGATGACGTACTCGGCGAACGGGTACGGGCCGAACAGCCGCTGCAGGAACTCCATCATCCGGCCCTGCCGCCCGAAGTCGCGGTCGAACAGGCGGCGCAGGCGCGGCGGCACGGCCGCGCGCTGCGGCACCGTCTCGAAAATCGACTCCACCTGGCCGCTCGCACGCCCGATGCCGAGGCTCAGCCGGCGCAGCCCCACCCCGGTGTGGGGGAACCAGCCGCGGCCGGTCAGCTCGACCTCGTCGTAGCGGCCGATCTGCACGCTCATCAGGTACGTCGCCGTCGGCTCGCGCCGCTCGAACACCCAGCGGGTGGTGCTCGCCGACGTCGAACGCTCGACCAGGGTGCCGGTTGCCGCGACCAGGTACGGCGACGCCGTCGTCACGCTCACCCGGTACGCGGCCTTGTCCGAGGGGTGGTCGTTGCACGGGTACCACGACGGCGCCCCGACCGGCTGGCTCGCCACCAGCGCGCCGTCGGTCAGCTCGTCCCAGCCGACGTCGCCCCAGCGGCTCCCGACCGGCCGCGGGTTGCCGACGTAGTGCACTTCGACGGTGAACACCGCACCCGCCGCGATCGACTTGGCCGGCTTGACGTGCAGCTTCGCCCCACGCTTGAGGTACTTCGCGGCCTTTCCGTCGACCAGCACGCGGTTGATCCGGAACTCACCGAAATCGAGGCTGACGCGGGAAAGCGCCTGCGTCGCCTCGGCGGTGATCACCGCCGAGGCCGAGAGCCGGTTCGGCGCGACCTTGTAGTCGAGGGCGAGGTCGTAGTGCCGGGTCCGGTAGCCGCCGTTGCCGTGCGCGGGCAGGTAGGGGTCACCGGAGGTGTCCGCGCCGGGAGCCGGAGCCTTCGCAATCACCCGTGGCGAACCTTTCGTCGTGCGTGCTGGCATCAGGCTCGCACGCCGCGGGTGAGCCCGGCGCGCCTGGTCCGCATTCGTTACTTACCGGGCCACGCCGAGATCGGGTTGCCCAGCCAGCGCGTGTCGGCGGGTACCTCGTCGCCGCGGGTCACCAGCGAGCCCGGGCCGACCGTCGTGCGCGCACCGATTCCCGCGCCCGGCAGCACGATGCCGTGCGGGCCGAGCGTCGCGCCTTCGTTGAGGGTCACGCTCGACATGCTCATGATCCGGTCGTGGAACAGGTGCGTCTGCACGACGCAGCCGCGGTTGATGGTCGCGCCGTCGCCCAGGGAAACGAGGTCCGCCTCGGGCAGCCAGTACGTCTCCAGCCAGACGCCGCGGCCGATCTTGACGCCCATCGTGCGCAGCCACGCGGTCAGCAGCGGCGTGCCGCCGACCGAGCCGATCAGCCACGGCACCGCGAAGGCCTCGACGAAGGTGTCCGCCAGCTCGTTGCGCCACACGAAGGAGCTCCACAGCGGGTGGTCGACCTCGCGGAACTTCCCGACCAGCAGCCACTTCATCACCGTCGCGGTCAGCGCCGCGACCACGCCGGCGGCCAGCAGCACGGGCCCGGCCAGCAGCAGGGCGACGCCGAAGCCGAACGCCGTCGCCGTCCACAACAGGGCGAACGCGACGACGACGGTCAGCGCGACACCGCACATGACCGGGACGATCCGACACAGCTCGACCAGCGCCCGCGCCGCCTTCAGGTGCAGCGCCGGGGTGTAGGTGCGGCTCGTGTCGGCCTCGCCGACCGCGCGGCGGACCGGCAGCGGCGGCATCCCGAGGTACGACGAGCCTTTCTTCGCCTTCAGCGGCGTCGACGACAGCACGCCGACCAGGCCGCGCTTCGGCACCGACCGCCCGGGGGCGGTCATCCCCGAGTTGCCGAGGAACGCCTGCTTGCCGATCCGGGCCGGGGCGACGTGCAGCCAGCCGTGGCCGAGCTCGTAGGTGGCGACCATGGTGTCGTCGGCCAGGAACGCGCCGCTGTCGACCTTGGTCATCTTCGGCAGCGCCAGCACGGTCGACGCCTCGACGTTGCGGCCCACCTTCGCGCCGAGCAGCCGCAGCCACACCGGCGTGAACAGGCTGGCGTACAGCGGGAACAGCCCTTCGCGGGCCATGCTCATCAGGCGCTCGGTGGCCCAGACCTGCCAGGCGACGCGGCCGTGCACCGGGTGGTAGCCCTCGACCATGCCGATGCTCAGCGACCGGACGCCGACCAGCACGAGCAGCATGTACGCGAGGAAGTACGCGGCGGTCGCGACCGGGACGAAGACCAGGGCGCGGGTGAACGCGTCCAGCAGCGTCGGAGCACCGGCGATCGCGTAGCCGAGCACGGCGACCCCGGCCAGCGCGGCCACGCCGGGCAGGAACCCGAGGGCCAGGGAGGTCACCCCGTAGACGGCGGCCCAGAAGTGCGACCGCGGCGGCCGGCTCGACGGCCACTTCAGCGCGTCCCGCTCGTCCTTGGCGACGCGCGCGGCGGGCGAACCGGCCCAGCGCTGCCCGGCCGGGACGGCGCCGCGGACGGTCGACCCGGCCGCGATCTCCGCACCCTTGCCGATCCGGACCCCCGGGAACAGCGTGCTGCGCGCACCCACCCGGGCCTCCGCGCCGACGCGGACCTTGCCGATGTGCACGACGTCGCCGTCGACCCAGTGGCCGGTCAGATCGACCTCGGGCTCGATCGCGGCACCGCGGCCCAGCTTGAGGAAGCCGGTGACCGGCGGCGGCGAGTGCAGGTCGACGTCCTTGCCGATCCGCGCGCCGAGCGCCTTCGCGTACGTCGTCATCCAGGACGCGCCGGCGATGCTGTCCGCGCCGGAGAACTCGGCCAGCTTCTCGGCCGTCCACAGTCGCAAGTGGACACTGCCGCCGCGCGGGTGGGTGCCCGGGCGGACACCGGAAAGCAGCACGCGTGCGCCGCCCGCGGCGATGGCGATCCGGCCCGCCGGGCTGAACAGCACCACCCAGGCCAGGCCGATCCAGGCCCAGCTCAGCGTCGGCGCCCAGGCGAACCCGAGCAGCGACAGGACGTTCGACAGCGCGGCGGCCAGCGTCGCCCAGCGCAGCCCGACCAGGCCCATCAGCGGAACCATCAGCAGCGTCTGGATGACCCCGGCCCGGCGCTTGGTCGGGGTGACGTCCCGGCGTTCGGTGGCCTGCCCGCTCAACGCGTCCAGCATCGCCGCCAGCGCGCCCAGCTTGGGGTGGGCGTAGATGTCGGCCACCGACACCTGCGGGTGCCGGGTGCGGATGCGGGCGACCACCTGCGCGGCGGTCAGGCTGCCGCCGCCGTGGGTGAAGAAGTCGGCCTTCGGGCTGTCGACCGACACGCCGAGGATCTCGGCCCAGCCTTCGGCGAGCCACGTCTCGGTCGGCGTCAGCCCGGAAGCCTCCACTGTGGACAGCGGCCACGGGAGGGCGGCGCGGTCGACCTTGCCGGAGGTGCGGGTCGGCAGGTCGTCGACGACGGCGAGCAGCGGCACCAGCGCGGCGGGAAGCTGCTCGCGCAGGCGCGTCGCCGCCTGGTCGTGGTCGAACACCGCCGACGCACTCTTTCCCGCGGAGGCGGCATCCGAAACCGCCGACGCACTCTTTCCCGCGGAGGCGGCATCCGAAACCGCCGACGCACTCTTTCCCGCGGAGGCGGCATCCGAAACCGCCGACGCGCTCTTTCCCGCGGAGGCGGCATCCGACACAGCGGCGCTGGGGACCACGTACCCGACGAGAACCTGGTTTCCGGCCTTGGTGCGGCGGATCGCGGCGGCCGCGCCCTGCACGCCCGGGAGGGCCTGCAGCGCGGCGTCGACCTCGCCCAGCTCGATGCGGCGGCCGCCGAGCTTGACCTGCTCGTCGAGGCGGCCGAGGAACAGCAGGCCTTCCTCTTCCGCGCGGACCATGTCACCCGAGCGGTAGGCCCGCTCCCAGCCCAGCGACGGCAGGGGCGCGAACTTCTCGGCGTCCTTGGCCGCGTCGAGGTAGCGGGCCAGGCCGACGCCGCCGATGACGAGCTCGCCGGTCTCCCCCATGGCGACCGGCTCGCCCTCGTCGTTGACCACGGCGAGCTGCCAGCCGTTGAGCGGGAGGCCGATGCGGACGGGGCCCTCGCCGGTCAGCTGCGCGGCGCAGGCGACGACGGTGGCCTCGGTCGGGCCGTAGGTGTTCCAGACTTCGCGGCCTTCGACGGCGACGCGCTCGGCGAGCTCCGGCGGGCACGCCTCGCCGCCGAAGATGAGCAGCCGGACGTCCTCGAGCGCGTCGGCCGGCCACAGGGCGGCCAGCGTCGGCACGGTCGAGACGACGGTGATGCGCTGCGCGACCAGCCACGGGCCGAGGTCGACGCCGGTGCGGACCAGCGCGCGCGGCGCCGGGACCAGGCAGGCGCCGTGGCGCCAGGCCAGCCACATCTCTTCGCAGGAGGCGTCGAAGGCGACGCTCAGCCCGGCCAGGACGCGGTCACCGGGGCCGATCGGCTCGTCGGCGAGGAAGAGCTCGGCCTCGGCGTCGACGAAGGCGGCGGCACTCGCGTGGGTGACGGCGACGCCCTTGGGCTTGCCGGTGGAGCCGGAGGTGAAGATGATCCAGGCGTCGTCCGCGGGCCCGGGACGGCCTTCGCGGCCGCTCGGGGTGCTGTGGACGTGGATCTCGCCGTCGGTGGCGATCGTCGCGACCTGGGCTTCCCCGAAGACCAGCTCGGCGCGCTCGTCCGGGTCGTCCGCGTCGACCGGCACGTAGGCGGCGCCGACGGAGAGGGTGGCGAGGATGGCGATGTACAGCTCGGCGGTGCCGGAGGAGATCCGGATGCCGACGCGGTCGCCGAGGCCGACGCCGTGGCCGCGGAGGCGGCGCCCGTAGGCGTCGACCTCGTCGAGGAGCCGCCGGTAGGTGAGGGTGGTGGTGCCGTCGTCGATCGCGGCGGCGTTGGGGTGCCGCTCGGCGGTGGCGGTGAGGACGTCGAGGAGGGTGCGCTCACCCGCGCCGAGGCCGGACCGGAACAGCGCGCGGTCGGCGAGCGTGACCTCGGGGGTGGATCCGGTGGGTTCGATGGTGACGGTCATCGGACTGCCACCTCGACCGTGCTGAAGACGTGCAGAGACGAACCATGGGCGCGCAAGCCCACCACTCACCTTTCGGGAGCCTCATACCGGGCTTGCTCTCCGGTTGAGGCGCCCGCAACGACCTTTCACGATACCCGCAGATCACCGAAAGGTATCCCCAGGATCACGCTCGCGTGTCAGACCTCACGATGATCAGGGCACCACGCGTGCTCAGAGAGTCATCACTCGTGATTGAAAGGTCGACACGCGTGATTGAGGGGTCGACACGGCGTCCGGCCGTGGATTCGCCGTGTCGACCCTCCAATCACGCGTGTCGGCTTCCCAATCACGCGTGTCGACCAAAACGTGCCGGAAATCACCGGGTTCGGGTGGCTTTTCCGCCGACCTTCGGCTTCGCCTTCTTCTCGCGGACCCGCACGTTCACCCGGACGGGGCTGCCGGTGAAGCCGAACTGCTCGCGGAACTTGCGCTCGATGAACCGGCGGTAGCCCGCTTCGAGGAAGCCGGTCGTGAACAGCACCAGCGTCGGCGGGCGGATACCGGCCTGCGTCGCGAACAGCACCTTGGGCTGCTTGCCGGACCGGACCGGCGGCGGGGTGGCCGCGATCAGGTCGGACAGCCACGCGTTGAGCTGGCCGGTCGGCACCCGCTGGTCCCACGACTTCAGCGCGGTCCGCAGGGCCGGCGCGAGCTTGCGCACCGAACGGCCGGTCAGCGCCGAGATGTTGACCTTCTCCGCCCACGGCACGCGGACCAGGCCGCGCTCCAGCTCGCGGACCATCGCGTGCCGGCGGTCCTCGTCGACCAGGTCCCACTTGTTGAACGCCAGCACGCACGCACGGCCGGCCTCGACGACCATGGTGAGCACCCGCAGGTCCTGTTCGGACAGCGGCTCGGCCGCGTCCAGCAGGACGATCGCGACCTCGGCCGCGTCGATCGCGGTCTTGGTGCGCAGCGAGGCGTAGTACTCGGCGCCCGCGGCGAAGTTGACGCGCTTGCGCAGGCCCGCCGTGTCCACGAACCGCCAGGTCTCACCGTCCAGCTCGACCAGCGAGTCGACCGGGTCGACGGTGGTGCCCGCGACCGAGTCGACGACCGAGCGCTCCTCGCCGGACAGCTTGTTGAGCAGGCTGGACTTGCCCACGTTCGGCTTGCCGACCAGCGCGACGCGGCGGGGGCCCGACGTCACGGCGCCACCTTCGCGCGGCGACTCGGGCAGGGCCTTGAGGATGGCGTCGAGCAGGTCGCCGGAGCTGCGGCCGTGCAGCGCGCTGACCGGGTGCGGCTCGCCGAGGCCGAGCGACCACAGCGACGCGGTGTCGGCGAGCAGCCGGTCGTCGTCGACCTTGTTGGCCGCCAGCAGCACCGGTTTCTTCGAGCGCCGCAGCACCTTGGAGACGGCTTCGTCGGTGGCCGTGGCGCCGACCGAGGCGTCGATCACCAGCAGCACCGCGTCCGCGGTCTGCATGGCCAGTTCGGCCTGGGCGGCGACGGAGGCCTGCAGCCCGGTCGCGTCCGGTTCCCAGCCGCCCGTGTCGACCAGGGTGAACTTGCGGCCACCCCAGTAGGCGTCGTAGGCGACGCGGTCGCGGGTCACGCCCGGCACGTCCTGCACGACGGCTTCCCGCCGGCCGAGGATGCGGTTGACCAGCGTCGACTTGCCCACGTTCGGGCGGCCGACGACGGCGAGCACCGGCTGCGCGAGCGCGGCCTCCTCGGCCGCTTCCGCCGCCTCGATCTGCGCGTCGAGCGCGGCGAATTCGGTCTCGTCCGACCAGGTGCCGTCGACTTCGCCGACGCCGTCGTACTCCGCCGACGCACTCTTTCCCGCGGAGGCGGGGTCATACACTGCCATTACTACCCTGTTTCCCTTATACCGCACCGAATCCGTGTTCGGCACGCCAGTCGTCCAAAGTCTTCACGAGCGCCGCGAGCTCACCGCGCAGCTCTTCGGTGCCCTGGTCGAGCCCGGTCTTCCCGGGTCCCACCTTCGGCGAAAACGGCTCGCCCACGAGGATGTCCACCCGCGGCCGGAACCGTCGCCCGCCGCCGGCCGGCTTGAGCGTGCCCCGCGTCGCGATCGGGAGCACGGTCGCGCCGGAGGCCCGGACCAGCCAGGCCGCACCGCGTTCGGCCGTGCCGACGTCCCCGGAACCGCGGGTGCCTTCGGGGAAGATCCCGACGACACCGCCGTCCTTCAGGACGCCGACCGCGGTCAGCAGCGGCTTGCGGTCGATCTCGCCGCGCTTGAGCGGGATCTGCCCGATCGCCAGCAGGAACTTGCCGACGATCCCGCCGAACATCTCGGCCTTGACCAGGAACGCCGAACGCCGCGGAAGCATTCCGAAGATCAGCTGCGGCTCGATCATGGAGCTGTGGTTGGCGATCACGAGCAGCGGCCCGGTGGCGGGGACGCGCTCGCGGCCGTGCACCCGGATGCGGAAGGCCGAGCGCAGATAGTACCGGGCGAAGACCCGCCCGGCGTCGTGGAGCCTGCCGACGGATCCCTCGGGGAGTCCGTCACACCTCGCTTTCGGGGGGTCCAGGGGGGCTTGCCCCCCGGCCGGGGTCTGGGGCTTGGCCCCAGAGCCATCAGTCATCGAGCTACCTCGGCGTTGCAGCCTTCGAGGATGCCGCGGTGGCTGGCGAGCTCGCTGAGGGCGACGATCACCTGGTCGATCGACAGTTCCGAGGTGTCGACGTGGACGGCGTCGTCGGCCGCGCGCAGCGGGGAGGCCGCGCGGGTCGAGTCGAGGTGGTCGCGGCGCTCGACGCTGGCCAGGGCGTCGGCGACCGAAGACTGCCGCCCGGCCGCGGTGTCCTGGGTGCTGCGGCGCGACGCGCGGACGTCGGCCGAGGCGGTCAGGTAGACCTTGAGCGGCGAGTCCGGCGCGACGACCGTCCCGATGTCCCGGCCCTCGACGACGATCCCGCCACGGTGCGCCACGACGTCTTCGATGATCTGCCGCTGCCGGGCGACCAGCAGCTCGCGCACGTGCGGCACGGCCGAGACCGGCGAAACCGCCTTGGTGACCTCGGGCCCGCGGATGTCGGCGGCGACGTCCGCACCGGCCAGCCGGATCTCGGGCCGGTCGGGGCTGGTGCCGATGGCGAATTCGGCCTGGTCGGCGACGGCGGCGACCGCGTTCGCGTCGGCCGGGTCGACGCCGGCGCGCAGCACGGCGAGGGTGACCATCCGGTACATGGCCCCGGTGTCGAGGTAGCCGGCGCCGAGGCGCTGGGCGAGCTTGCGGGCGACGGTGGTCTTCCCGGTCCCCGACGGGCCGTCCAGCGCGACCACACCACGTAGGGCTCCCGTCACCGGCACTCTCCTCGCGTTCTCGTCCCGTTCGGCTTCGCCTCCATTCTGCCGGTCGGGCCGCGGAGGAGATCAGTCGGCCCGCGCGCCGAAGCGCGCCACCACCAGCGCGAGGCGCTCGTCACGGTGAGCCGGGGACAGCCGGCGGCCGCGGTCGAGGGTCACCAGGCCGTGCAAGGTGCCCCAGAACACCTCGGTCAACGGGCCGGCGTCCTGCCGCCCGGCCACCGGCTCGATGACCGCGAGCAGCTCCGCGAAGTTCGCCTTCATCACCGCCGGGGTGTCGTCCTGGGCGAACGGCAGCTCCGAAGCCAGCGTGAACATCGCGTCGTACAGCGCCGGCTTGGCCTCGGCGAACCCGACGTAGGCCCGGACGACACCGGCAAGGCCGCCTTCGCGCGCTTCCGCCAGCACGGCGGCCAGCTCGGCGAAGCCCTCCAGCGCGGCCGCGGCCATGATCGCGTCCTTGCCGCCGGGAAAGTGGCTGTAGAGCACCGGCTGGCTGTACTCGATCAGGGCCGCGAGCTTCCGGGTAGTGACCGCGTCCCACCCTTCCGCCTCGGCGAGTTCCCGCGCCGCGGCGACGATCCGCTGCGCTCGCTCGGTCCGGTCGCGCATCCGCCGCTGTCCCTGGGTCATACGTCACATGCTAGCACCGCTAGACAAACTAGCGTCGCTAGATTAGCGTTGCTAGCAATCCTAGCGATGCTAGAAAACCTGGAGGAACCCATGATCGTCACCGGCTACGTCCTCACCGCGCTCGTCGCGCTCGGGATCATCTACATCGGCCTCAGCTACCTCTTCGCGCCGAACAAGACCGCCGCGGGCTTCGGCTTCAACGCAGTTCCGGAGAACGCCGAGACCTTCCTGAACGTCAAGGGCGGCCGCGACGTCGGCGCCGGGCTGATCCCCATCGCCCTGATGATCTACGGCGACCCGCACGCGCTGGGCTGGATGATGCTGACCGCGGCCGTCTGGCCCGTCTTCGACATGCTGATCATCCTGCGCCACCGCGGGAAGAAGGCCGTCGCCTTCGGCGTCCACGGCCTGACCGCCGCCGTGATGGTCGTCGCGGCCCTGCTCCTGCTGCTCGGCTGAACGCCGCGAAACGGACACGTGGGTTACCGTGGGCCGGGTGAACGTCGAAGTAACCCCCCTGCCCGGCATCGGGGTCCGCAAGGACTTCGCCACCCGTACCGGCCGCCGCATCGGTGTCGTCACCCAGCGGGACGGGCACATCGAGCTCATCGTGTCGAAGACGGACGACCCCGACGCCTGCGCCGCCTCGATCCCGCTCACCGCGGACGAGGCCGGCGCGCTGGCGAACCTGCTCGGCGCCCCGCAGCTGGTCGCGCAGCTCACCGAGGAGCACCGCGACCTGCCGGGGATCAGCACGCGGCAGCTGCCGATCACGCCGTCCGGCCCGTTCGACGGCCGGACGCTCGGCGACACCGCGATGCGCACCCGCACCGGCGTCTCGGTCGTCGCCGTGGCGCGGGCCGGGCAGGTGCACCCGTCGCCGACGCCGGACTTCACGTTCACCGGGGGCGACCTGCTGGTCGCGGTCGGCACGAGCGAGGGCCTCGAAGCCGCCGTCAAGATCCTCAAGTACGGCTGAGCGGCCGATGGACCACACCGCGCTGTCCCTGATCGAACTGGGGGCGGTCTTCTTCGGGCTGGGCGCCCTCGGGCGCCTGGCCGGCAAGATCGGCCTCTCCCCCATCCCGCTCTACCTGCTCGGCGGTCTCTGCTTCGGCTCCGGCGGCCTGATCCCGCTGACCGACATCGGCGGCTTCACCCACCTGGCCGGCGAAATCGGCGTCGTGCTGCTGCTCCTGCTGCTGGGCCTCGAGTACTCCGCGGCCGAGCTGTTCACCGGGCTGCGCCGCTCGTGGACGGCGGGCCTGCTCGACATCGTCCTGAACGCCGCTCCCGGCGCGGCCGTCGCGCTGCTGCTGGGCTGGGGCCCGGTCGGCGCGATGGTGATGGCGGGCGTCACCTACATCTCGTCGTCCGGCATCGTCGCCAAGGTCCTCGGCGACCTCGGCCGGCTCGGCAACCGCGAGACGCCGGTGGTGCTGTCGATCCTCGTGTTCGAAGACCTCGCCATGGCGCTCTACCTGCCGATCCTCACCGCGGTGCTGGGCGGGGTGTCCCTGCTCGGCGGCCTCGAGGCCGTCGGCATCTCGCTGCTGGTGATCACCGTGGTGCTGGTGGTGGCGCTCAGGTTCGGCCGGTACGTCTCGGCCGCCGTCGACAGCCCGGACCGCGAGGTGTTCCTGCTCAAGGTTCTCGGGGCCGCCCTGCTGGTGGCCGGGCTGGCGTCGGCGATGCAGGTGTCGGCCGCGGTCGGCGCGTTCCTGCTCGGCATCGCGATCTCGGGTTCGACGGCGGAGAACGCGACGCGCATGCTCGAGCCGCTGCGGGACCTGTTCGCGGCGGTGTTCTTCGTGGTGTTCGGGCTCAACACGAACCCGGCGTCGATCCCGCCGGTGCTCGGCTGGGCGATCGTGCTCGCGGTGGTGACGACGCTGACGAAGGTCGCCACCGGCTGGTGGGCGGCGCGCCGCCAGGGCATCGGTCGCCTGGGCCGCGCCCGCGCGGGCGCGGCACTGGTGGCCCGCGGCGAGTTCTCCATCGTGATCGCGGGCCTGGCGGTGACGGCGGGCGCGGTCACGGGCGAACTGGCGGCCCTGGCCACGGCGTACGTGCTGCTGATGGCGATCCTCGGCCCGACGGCGGCCCGGGTGGTCGAGCCGGTCGTCCGCGCCCTGCAACGCAAGTCGGCCACGAAGGCGGCCGCGGCCGAGGCGAACTAGGCGGGCTCGCGCAGATCCCCCGCTACGTCAAGCGCCCCAAGGCGGCCTTGGGTGCGTCTGACGCAACGAAGGCCGCCTTGGGTGCGTCGGACGCAACGAAGGCCACATTGGGGCGCTTGCAGGAGCCGGAGTCGCGGGCCTCAGCGCAGGTCCGCCCGGCCCGCCGACGGCACGAACGCGCCGCCGGTGGCGGCCGGGTGGGTTGCCGCGGCCGGGACCACGCCGGCCAGCGGGACCGATGCCGACGTGCGGGCCAGGTCCAGCGTCACCCGGCCCGGCTGGGCGGGGCCGCTGAGGAAGCTGCCGTCCGTGCCGCCGATGATGAGCGCGAGCGCGTGGCCGCGGGGCACGATGTGGTCCGTCGACGCCAGGCGGAACGTCATCGTGTACGCCGTCCCCGGCGTCAGCGGCCGCTCCTGCGAGAGGGAGGCGTAGTTCGCCAGGTCCGCCCAGCCGCGGCTGAGGATCGTGTAGTTCACCTTCTTCACGTCCGCGGACGTGATCCGGTAGCAGGCGTCGTCGCCGGTCGTCGACGAACCCCAGCAGTTCTCCGACGTGCCCGTCTTGATGCCCTCGCCGCTCCCCGCGAAATTGCGGATCGTCGCCGCGCCCAGGTCCACCAGCAGCGCCGAGAGCCGGGCCGAAGACGTGCTCGGCGTCGCCGTCACGGTGATCGACGGAGTCCCGGAGACCTGCACGTCGGACGGCAGGGCCCCGGTCGAGTAGGTCAGCGCCGCGCTGCCCGGGTTCGTCACCCACGTGTCCTCGCCCGCGCTCGGGTTGTCCGTGAAGGACGCCGTCCCGGACGCCGGCGAAGTGCCGAGCGTGCCGGACGCCCCCGGGCGCAACGTCGTCGCCACCGCACCGGCCGCCGGGTACGCGCTCTGGTCGGCCCACTGGTCCGGCTGCCGCTCGACGCTGGCCTGCGGCCCGTTCTGGACGCCGTTGTCGATGCCGAGCAGGTAGTGGTCGAACCACCGGTGCAGCAGGTCGACCCAGCCGGCCCGCCGGTAGTCGAACGGGTCGACGTGCCCGGTCTGCGCCAGCCAGATCTTCTTCTCGACGGCCAGCCCGGCCCACCACTGTCCGAAGTGGATGGTCTTGACGTTGAGGTCGTTGACGCCGTGGGACAGCAGCACGCTGGCCCGCACGTTCCGCGCGCTCGCGGCGTAGTCCCGCGCCGCCCACAGGGGCCCGTAGTCGCCGTTCGCGGTGGCGCCGGCGGCGAGCGCCTGGTTCTGCGCCGAGCAGTTCTGCCCGCTGTTGCGCGCTTCGACCGTGCGCGCGAGCCCGTCCGGGTTGAAGCCGAAGGTCGCGCCGTCGGAGCGGTAGTAGTCGTACCAGGAGCTGATGGCCGAGATCGGGACGATGGTCTTGAGCCCGGCGACGCCGGTCGCCGCGACGCCGTTGGCGATCGTGCCGTCGTAGGACTTGCCGATCATGCCGACGTTGCCCGTGGTCCAGCCGGCGGTCACCGCGCTGCCGCCGGTCTTGGCGCTGTAGCCGGTGGCCCGGCCGTTGAGCCAGTCGATCACCATGCGCGCCGAGTCGACGTCCGACGGGCCGCCGACGTCCGCGCAGCCGGCCGAGCGGTTCGTCCCGGCCAGGTCGACCAGCACCACGGCGTAACCCCGCGGCACGAAGTAGTTGTCGTAGAACAGCGGGAACTTCACCGGTTTGCCGGCGCTGTCGTACGACTTCAGCTCGCTCTCGTTGCCGCGTCCGCAGCACGAGTAGTACGGGCTCGCGTCCATGATCACCGGAACGCGGGCAGCCGTGTCACCCGGGCGGATGATGTCGGCGGCGACGCGGTCGGAGCGGCCGTCGCCGTCGCCGTCGCGGCCGAGGTCGACCCAGACGGTTTCGCGGATCGCCTTCGCGTAGTCGTGGACCGGCTCGCTCGCCGCGGGCGCCGCGGCCGCCGGGGCCACCGCACCGGCCAGGAGCACCGCCAGGACCCCGCACACCACCCCGAGTCGCATGCCCGTCACGCTAGCGAACCGGCGCACCCGCCCGCCACGGCGGAAAGTCGGGCGTACGTTGAAAAGCATGACGGAGTCCCTGCCCGCGGTGAGCGTCACCGCCGTCGGTGTCGCCGCGCTGCGCGCGTACGAAAGCCGCCGCCCGGATCGCCTGTTCGACGATCCGTACGCGGCCGCGTTCCACGCTGCGGGGAGCTCCCTGCTGCCCATCGCGCCGGGCGAGACCCCGCGGGGCGGCCTCGGCGCGCTCTTCGCCGAGCAGGTGGCCATCCGCACCCGGTTCTACGACGACTACCTGCTGGGCGCCGGGTGCCCGCAGGTGGTGGTGCTCGCCGCCGGGCTCGACGCGCGCGCCTTCCGGCTCGCCTGGCCGCCGGGCGTGCGGTTGTTCGAGCTCGACCTGCCGGAGGTCCTCGCCTTCAAGGACGAGGTCCTGGCCGGCCAGGACGCGGTGCCGTCGTGCGAGCGCGTCGTGGTCCCGGCCGACCTGCGCGGCGACTGGGCGGGAGCGCTTCGCGCCGCCGGGTTCGATCCCGGTGTTCCCACGGCGTGGCTGGCCGAGGGCCTGCTCGTCTACCTGAGCCGCGAAGACGCCGAAGAGCTGCTTTCGACCGTGACCAGGCTGTCCGCGCCGGGCAGCCGGGTGTCGTTCGAACACCGGTCGGCCGAAACGCGGGACGGCCTGCTCGCCCGCGCCAAGGCCACCCCGGGAGCCGAGCGGGTCACCCGCCTGTGGCTGGGCGGTCTCGGCGGAGAGGCGCCGGACTGGCTCCGCCGCCACGGCTGGGCACCCACCGTCGTCTCCCACGCCGAACTGGCCGTGAAGTACGACCGTCCGGGCGACGAGACACTCGACGGCTTCCTCACCGCCGTGAGTCAGAGCTCGACGTTGCGGTAGAGCGCGCCGACCTCGGTCTTCGTCAGCCGCCGGATCGAGCCGACGCGCTGGTTGCCGAGCTGGACGTCGCCGACCGCCGTGCGGACCAGCTTCAGCACCGGGTGCCCGGTGTCCTTGAGCAGGCGGCGCACGATGTGCTTCTTGCCCTCGTGGATGACCAGCTCCACCAGCGACTTGCCGGAGTGCATGTCCTTCACGCGGAACTGGTCGACCTTGACGATGCCGTCGGGCAGCTCCCAGCCCTTGCGCAGCTCCTTGCCGAGCCCGCGCGGCACCAGGCCGTCGACTTCGGCGAGGTAGGTCTTGAGCACCCGGTAGGACGGGTGCATCAGCCGGTGGCCGAGGTCGCCGTCGTTGGTCAGCAGCAGCAGGCCCTCGGTGTTCTCGTCGAGCCGTCCGACGTGCACGACTCCGGGGGTCTCCTCGTACCGGCCGCGCAGGTAGTCGCCGACGCAGGGGCGGCCGCGGTCGTCCGACATCGTCGAGTGCACGCCCTTGGGCTTGTTCAGGGCGAGGTAGATGAGGTCGTCGCGCAGGTTCACCCGGGTGCCGTCGACGTGGATGATCGCGTTGTCCGGGTCGACGCGGCGGCCCAGCTCGGTGACGACCTCGCCGTCCACCTCGACCCGGCCGGCGACGATCAGGTCCTCCGCCGCGCGCCGCGAGGCGACGCCGGCCTGCGAGAGCACCTTCTGCAGCCGGACGCCGTCGGGGTGTTCACTGGATGTCATCGATGGTGTCCACTTCGGGTAGCAGCGGAGCGATCGGGGGCAGGTCGTTCAGTGACGACAGCCCCAGTCGCTCCAGGAACAGCTCGGTCGTCACGTACAGCGTGCCGGTCGTCTCGGGATCGGTCCCCATCTCTTCGATGAGGCCGCGCGCGAGGAGCGTCCGGATCACGCCGTCCACGTTCACGCCACGCACCGCGGCGACCCGCGCACGGGTCACCGGCTGCCGGTACGCGATCACGGCGAGGCTCTCCAGCGCGGCCCTGGTCAGCTTCGACCGCTGGCCGTCCAGCAGGAGCTTCTCCACGAACGGGGCATAGACGTCCCTAGTGTAGAACCGCCACCCTTCGCCGACGCGCCGCAGGTCGATCCCGGACGCCCGGTCGGTGAACTTCTGCGCCATGGTGCGGAGGGCGACGACGATCCGGGACTTCGGCTGGCCGAGGGTGTCGGCGAGGAGTTCCTCGCTCGCCGGCGAGTCGACGATGAGCAGCAGCGCCTCGAGCGCGGCTTCGAGGGTTTCGTCGGAGGTGACGTCCGGCACGGAGTCGGCGTCCCCAGCGGCGACCAGGTCCGACTCGGGATCCCCGGGCCCGGCTTCCGGCTCGCTGGACGCTTCCGGCTCAGGCTCCGCGGCGGCGTCGCTCTCACGGGAAAGCTCCGCCCCAAGATGGGCGTTTTCCCGTGAAAGTGCCCCTTCGGGCTCCTCGGCCAGGGGCTGCTCGGGTGCGCCGTCCTCGGTGACCGGCTCGCCCGAGAGGGCCTCCTCCAGGGCCAGCTCCGCCGCGGCCTCCACCGGCTCGCCCACCGGCGGCTGGGGCGGGAACACCTGCTCGTCGTTCTCCGGGCTCACCCGTACTCCTCTTCGTCTCCGAACGCGCGGTCCAGCTCGGCCGCCGCGGAGGCCTCTTCCTTCGAGCCGCCCGTCCAGCGGACGTGCAGCTCGGCCAGTGCCTCGGTCTGCTCGAACTGGACGGTCGCTTCGCGGTAGAGCTCCAGCAGCGCCAGGAAGCGCGCCACGATCTCCACCGTGTGCTCGCAGTCGTCGACCAGCTCCCCGAACGTCGCCTGGCCGCGTTCGGCCAGCATCACCCGCAGGATCGCCGCGTGCTCGCGCACCGAAATGCGGCCCATGTGGATGTGGGCGATCGACACCGTCGGCGGCGGCTTCGGCCGGAACACCGCCACCGCGATGTCGGCGAACTTCTGCGGCGTCACGCCCAGCATCACCTCGGGCAGCAGTCCGACGAACCGCTCCTCCAGCGCCACCGACCGCGGGTAGCGCCGCAGCGCGTTCTGCTCCAGCTCGCCGAACAGCGCGGCCACCTGCTTGTACGCGCGGTACTGCAGGATCCGCGCGAACAGCAGGTCGCGGGCTTCGAGCAGCGCCAGGTCGTCTTCGCTCTCCACCTCGGCCGACGGCAGCAGCCGGGCCGCCTTCAGGTCCAGCAGCGTGGCCGCGATGACCAGGAACTCCGTCGTCTCGTCGAGGTTCCAGTCGGTGCCCAGCGCGCGCGTGTAGGCGATGAAGTCGTCGGTGACCCGGTGCAACGCCACCTCGGTGACGTCCAGCTGGTGCTGCGAGATCAGCTGCAGCAGCAGGTCGAACGGCCCTTCGAAGTTGGCCAGCCGCACCTTGAACTTCGACGTGCTCAGTTCTTCGGTGTTGACGCCTTCGGGGATCATCCCGCCGTGCACCGTCTGGTGCACTTCGGGAACCTGTTCCTCCGGAGCCGGTTCCGGCTCGTCCATCAGCCCTCGGTTTCGCCGCCGTCTGAGCCGACCACCCGCAGCCGCTGCACCAGCACCGACTCCTCGCCGTTCTGGTCGAAGTCGGCCAGCAGCACCGCGACGGCCTCGCGGACCAGCCGGCCGCGGTCGACGACCAGGTCGTGCTTCGCGCGCAGCGTCAGCCGGGCCTGCTCCATCGCGACGAGCTCGTCGCCGGAGACGTACACGGTGATCTTCGCGTCGTGCTTGGTCCGGCCCGAGCCGTGCGGGGCCGCGCTGCGGGCGAGCTGTTCCGCGCGGCCGTTGCCCGCGGGCTTCGCCTTCGCGGCGGGCTCGGTGGGCTCGGTGGGCTCGGCCGGGGGCTGGGGAGGGAGATCGAGGGCGGGGCTGGCGGTGCTGGTCGTAATCCTGAAGAGTTCCGACGCTCCGGGCAGGGAAGCGCGCCTGCTCACCGAGCGATCACCTCGCGGGCCAGCTGACGGTACGCCGCCGCGCCGGCCGACTTGGGCGCCCAGGTCGTGATCGGCTCACCCGCGACCGTCGTCTCGGGGAACCGCACGGTGCGGTTGATGACCGTGTCGAACACGGTCTCGCCGAATGCCTCCACCACGCGAGCCATGACCTCCTTCGAATGCAGGGTTCTCGGGTCGTACATGGTGGCGAGAATCCCGACGATGTCCAGTTTGGGGTTGAGGCGTTCCTGCACCTTCTCGATGGTGTCGATCAGGAGGGCGACGCCTCGCAGACTGAAGAACTCGCACTCCAGCGGGATGATCACGCCGTCCGCGGCGGTCAGCGCGTTCACCGTGAGCAGGCCGAGCGAGGGCTGGCAGTCGACAAGAACATAGTCGTAGTCGTTCATGACCGGACGAAGGACCCGTAACAACGTGTGCTCGCGCCCTACCTCGGCGACGAGCTGGACCTCGGCGGCGGACAGGTCGATGTTGCTCGGCAGCAGGTCAACGCCGTCGACGCGGGTTTTCATCAGCACGTCGGTGGCGCTGACCGACCGCTCCATGATGGCGTTGTAGACCGTCTGGTCCAGCTCGTGCGGCTGGATGCCGAGGCCGACGGCGAGCGCGCCCTGCGGGTCGAAGTCGACGAGCAGCACCTTGCGCCCGTACTCGGCGAGCGCGGCACCCAGGTTGATGGTCGACGTCGTCTTGCCGACGCCGCCCTTCTGGTTGCACATGGCCATGATCTTGGCCGGGCCGTGCTTGTCCAGCGGCGCCGGATCCGGGTGCTCGCGGATCGGGCGGCCGGTCGGCCCGATGCCTTCGAGCTTCACCTTCTTGCCGTTGCGCTCCGGCGGCTCGTCGCCGTCGTGGAGTTCCGGCGTCGCGATCTTGACGTCGTTGAGGTTCGCCGCCGCCGACCCGGCGGACTCGGCCGGGTGGGCCGGCTGGTTCGGTGTCGACATGGCGAGAAGGCTCCTTGTTCGTCGCGTCCGCCGCAGCCTATGTCCGGAGTCGGAGCCCCGGCAAAGCAACGCGCCGGACTCGACGGGGCAATGTCACTCGACCGTCGGTGCAGGCTGGGAAGGCCCTTCGGGAAAAACACAGCGGCGCGCAGCGCCTCCGTCGAGGGCGGCGGCGGGGACATGGATGGCTCCGGGGCCGGCTAGCCCAACGCCCGCGGGTGCGCCGTCGCGTAGACCTCGCGCAGGGTGTTCACCGTGACCAGCGTGTACACCTGGGTCGTCGTCACCGAAGCGTGGCCGAGCAGTTCCTGGACGACGCGGACGTCGGCGCCGCCTTCGAGCAGGTGCGTGGCGAAGGAGTGGCGGAGCGTGTGCGGTGACACGACGGCTTTGATGCCCGCTCGTTCGGCGGTGTCCTTGAGGACCTGCCAGGCGCTCTGCCGCGACAGCCGGCTGCCGCGGGCGTTGAGGAACAGCGCCGCGGTGCCCCGGCCGTGCGCGGCGAGCGCCGGGCGGGCGCGGACGGCGTAGGCGTGCAGCGCGGCGAGCGCGGGACGGCCGATCGGCACCAGCCGCTGCTTGCCGCCCTTGCCGTCGAGCAGCACCGTGCGGTCGGCGGCGTCGACGTCGTCGACGTCCAGCCCGACGGCCTCGGAGATCCGGGCGCCGGTGGAGTAGAGCACCTCCAGCAGCGCCCGGTCGCGCAGCGCGCGCTCGCCGTCCGGGGGCGGGGTCTCGAGCAGCCGCAGCACGTCGTCGACCGGCAGGGCCTTGGGCAGCCGCTTCGCCGGCGTCGGCGGCCGGACCTCGCGGGCCGGGTTGTGCTCGGTCAGCCCCTCGGCGTGCGCGAACTTGTGCAGGCCCCGCACGGCGACCAGGGCCCGGGCGGCCGACGACGCGGCCAGGGGCTGGTGCTCGTCGTCGCCCTCGCGCAGGGCGGCCCCGAAGGCGGTGACGTGCGCGGAGGTGACGTCGGCGATCTTCGCGACGCCCAGGGCGTCCAGGTGCGCGGCGTACCGGCGCAGGTCGCGGGCGTAGCTGTCCAGGGTGTTGCGCGCCGTCCCGCGTTCGACGACCAGGTGGTCGAGGTACGCGGCGATCACGCCGTCGGTGCTGCCCGCGGCTACCACGCCGTCACCTTAGGCCGCCGGACGCTCGTGACCCGGCAGAAACCCCGCTCGGCTACCTTGGATCCATGGGGTCCGAAGAACTCCGCATCGGCACGGCCGAGCGTGAGGAGGCGGCGAGGCTGCTCGCCGATCACTTCGGCATGGGCCGCATCACCCCGGACGAGTACGAGACGCGGGTGACCGAGGCCTACGCGGCGACGACGCTGGGCGACCTGCGGCCCCTGTTCCGCGACCTGCCGCCGCCCCACCCGGGCTTCTTCGGACCGCCGCCGAGCCCGATGCCGGCGCCGCCGTACGCGCAGGCCACCGCGCAGCTCCCGACGTACGGGCCACCGCTGCCGGACCCGTACGCGCCACCGGCGCCGTACGGGCCCGTGGCGTATTCGCACCGGTCGAAGACGGTGGCCGGGGTGCTGCAGATCGTGCTGCCCTTCGGCGTCGGCCGGTTCTACACCGGCCAGACCGGCCTGGGCCTGGCCCAGCTCTTCGCCACGTTCTGCACCGGGGTCGGCATCCTGTGGCCGATCATCGACGGCATCGTGCTCCTGGTCAACGGCGGCTCCGACGCCGAAGGCCGCCCGCTGCGCCCCTGACCCGAGCGCCCCTGACCCGAGCGCCCCTGACCCGAGCGCCCCAATGTGGCCTTGGTTGCGTCACACGCACCCAAGGCGGCCTTCGGTGCGTCTGACGCACCGAAGGCCACATTGGGGCGCTCGGGTCGGGGGGCGCTGGTCAGGACTGCTTGCGCTTGGCGAACGCCGTCGGGCGGTCCGCCCACGGGGCGTCCGCCGGGCGGGCCTCGGCCACGCCGGTGAGCACGGCGTGCGTGGCCAGCACCCCGGACACCGTGGCGCCGTTCAGCAGTTCGCCCGCCAGGGCCATCCGGACCGCCTCGGCGAGCGGGAACTTGCGGATCACCAGGTCCGCCTCCTCTTCGCCGAGCACCTCGCGGTCCACTTCGGACAGACCACGGGCCAGGAAGACCCGCACGACCTCGTCGGTGAAGCCCGGCGACGCCGCGACGTCGACCAGGGTCACCCAGTCGTCCGCGGCCAGGCCGGCCTCTTCGACCAGCTCGCGCTTGGCCGTCCCGAGCGGGTCCTCGCCGAGGTGGTCGATGAGCCCGGCGGGCAGCTCCCACAGCCGGCGCCCGATCGGGTGCCGGTACTGGTGGATGAGCGTGACCTGCTGCTCGTCGTCCAGCGCGACGATCGCGACCGCGCCGAGGTGCTCGATCACCTCGCGGACCGCGGTGTCCCCGTCCGGCATCACGACGTCGTCGATGCGCAGCCCGACGACGCGTCCGATGTGGACGTCCCGGCTGGCCGCGACGCTGAACTCGTGCTCGCCCGGCGCGCTCATCGGGCCGCCACCGGGGCCTCGGGCAGCTCGACCGGCAGCCGCTCGGCGACCTTGCGGTCCACCACGGCCTTGACGAACGCGCTGAACAGCGGGTGCGGCCGGGTCGGGCGGCTCTTCAGCTCCGGGTGGGCCTGCGTGCCCACGAAGAACGGGTGCTTGTCCGCGGGCAGCTCGACGAACTCGACCAGGTGGTCGTCCGGCGAGGTGCCGGAGAAGACCAGGCCCGCGTCCGAAAGCTGCTTGCGGTAGGCGTTGTTGACCTCGTAGCGGTGCCGGTGCCGTTCGGAGACCTCGGTGGTGCCGTAGGCCTTCGCGACCTGCGAACCCGGCTTCAGCTTCGCCGGGTAGGCACCCAGGCGCATGGTGCCGCCCATGTCCCGCTCCCCCGCGACGACGTCACGCTGGTCGGCCATGGTCGAGATCACCGGGTGCTCGGTGTTCTCGTCGAACTCCGACGAGCCGGCGTCGGTGATCCCGGCCAGGTGCCGGGCGGCCTCGATGACCATGCACTGCAGGCCGAGGCACAGGCCGAGCAGCGGGACACCCCGGGTGCGCGCGTACTCGATCGCACCGACCTTGCCCTCGATGCCGCGGATGCCGAACCCGCCCGGGATCAGCACCCCGTCCACATCGGACAGCACGGAGGCGGCCCCGGACGCGGTCTGCGCGTCGTCGGAGGCGACCCAGACGATCTCGACCTTCGCGCGGTGGGCGAACCCGCCCGCACGCAGGGCCTCGGTGACCGAGAGGTAGGCGTCCGGCAGGTCGATGTACTTGCCGACGACGGCGATCCGCACGATCTCGTTCGGGTTGTGCACCCGGTCGAGCAGGTCGCCCCACACCGTCCAGTCGACGTCGCGGAACGGCAGCCCGAGGCGGCGGACGACGTAGGCGTCGAGCGCCTCGCGGTGCAGCACCTTCGGGATGTCGTAGATGGACCGCGCGTCCGGGCAGGCGATGACGGCCTCGGTGTCGACGTCGCACATCAGGCCGATCTTGCGCTTGAGGTCCTCGGGGATCTCGCGGTCGGCCCGGCAGACCAGCGCGTCCGGCTGGATGCCGATGTTGCGCAGCGCGGCGACCGAGTGCTGGGTCGGCTTCGTCTTGAGCTCGCCCGACGGCGCCAGGTACGGCACCAGCGAGACGTGCAGGAAGAAGCAGTGGTCGCGGCCGACGTCGTGGCGGACCTGGCGGCAGGCCTCCAGGAACGGCAGGGACTCGATGTCGCCGACCGTGCCGCCGACCTCGGTGATGACGACGTCTGGCGACTGGCCGGTCTCGTCGGGGTCGGCGGCCGCGGTGATCCGGGCCTTGATCTCGTCGGTGATGTGCGGGATGACCTGCACGGTGTCGCCGAGGTACTCGCCGCGGCGTTCCTTGGCGATCACCTCGGAGTAGACCTGGCCGGTGGTGACGTTGGCCTTGCCGTCGAGGTCGCGGTCGAGGAACCGCTCGTAGTGGCCGATGTCGAGGTCGGTCTCGGCGCCGTCGTCGGTGACGAACACCTCACCGTGCTGGAACGGGTTCATCGTCCCGGGGTCGACGTTGAGATAGGGGTCGAGCTTCTGCATCGTGACGCGAAGCCCGCGCGCGGTAAGGAGCTGACCGAGGCTGGAAGCCGTGAGTCCCTTACCCAGAGAGGAGGCGACGCCTCCGGTGACAAAGACGTACTTGGTTGCCCGTGACTGAAGTCCCACGGGCCGCCAGCATATCCCACGGGCGCGGATCCGCGCGCGGTGACTCGCCCGACCCGCGTTTCGCGCCCCGGGCCACCCGCACGGGGGACCTCAGGCCGCGACCCGCGCCGGCCGCAGCCGCGGGCGCCCGGTGAGCGCCCGGCTCCCGGGAAGCCGCCGCAGGACCTCCACGATCAGGACGGTGAGGACGATCGTCGCCAGGTAGATGAGCACGCTGAGCCACGGCGCGCCGAACCGCTCCGCGACGTGCGGGATCACCGGCCCGAGCAGCGCCAGGGCGAGCGGGTGCACGAGGAAGATGCTGAACGACCGGTTCGCCGCCCACGACACGAGCCGCGCCCCGCGGCTGCCCTCCCGGCGGCGCGCCGCCCACCGCGTGGCGAACGCGTAGATCGCCGCGATGACGGCGAGGAACCACGGGATGAGGTACGGCTGGAACGGATCGCTGGCCACCTGCGGGAACGTTCCACTGTGGATGGTACGGAAGTAGTACCACTCGGTGCCGGCCAGCACCGCGACGAGCACGGCGCCGAGCAGCAGCCGGTGCCGTCCCGCCCAGGCGTGCACGGTCTCGAAGTGCATGGCCACCACGGCGCCGAACAGCGTGTAGAACTGGTACGGCAGGATCGTGCCGTACAGGTGGGTGATCGTCTCGTAGCTCACCCCGAGCGGCTGGTAGGTCATGAACAGCGTCACGCCGACCTGCACCAGGCCGCTGCCGAGCAGCAGCCACTTGTGCTTGCCCCGGGTCGCCCGCAGCACCTTCATCAGCACCGGGAAGAGCAGGTAGACCTGCATCGTCACGAGCAGGAAGTACAGGTGGTACCAGGCCCCGCCGGTGACGAGGTCCTTGAGCAGCAGGCGCATCGACGCCTCGAGCGAGCCCGGCTGCTGCGTCCCGGTCACCAGGGAGTACGCCCAGAAGAACATCGACCAGGCCAGGTACGGCGTCGCGACCAGCGGCAGCCGCCGTTGCCAGAAGTCGCCCGCGGTGAACTCGCGGCGGCGGTTCTGGAACACGAGCACGAATCCGGTGAGCGCGAAGAACGCCTCGCGGGTGAAGTGCAACGGCGTCTCGACGGCGTTGGCCCCGACGTCCTGCGCGAAGTTCGTCGCGCCCACCACGTGGATGAGGATGACGCAGGCGAACGTGATCAACCGGAAGAGGTCGATCTGGTGGAGGTAGGGCGCTTTGCCGCCCGGTCTCGCGGAGCGGGCGGGAGCCTCGAGCGTGGCCTGGGCAGTGGTCATCGTGCCGCCGATCCGGCACCGTCGTCGGCGTGGTTCACGTTCTCAGACTTGCCACCCATTCTGTGAATTTCCCATGAAGCCGCTGGGAAGCGCCTGTTGGCGGAGCTCATGGGGCGTGTCGGATATGCCACTCCCGCTCGGGATGCGTCGCTACGGTGATCATGTTAGTGCTCAGCGTGAAGGGCCACCAAGCGGGCGTGACGACGCTCGCTTGGTGGCCCCGGGTAACGGAAATCAGAAAGCAGCGGCCCCGTTCGGAGTACCGAGACCGGTCGGGCCGTCGTAGCCGGTGACCGCCGTGCACAGGTAGCTGCCGCCGCACGAGCCGTTGCTGCCGCCGCTCACGTCGTAGAGCGAGGACGTGTGGGAGTACACGGTGTTCGCCCCCGTGACGCCGCTGACACCACCCAGCGCGTAGACCCCGCCGACGAGCGGGGCGGCCACGCTGGTGCCACCGAACACCAGCCAGCCCGAGCGGCCTTGGTAGGCGGTGCTGTCGTAGACCGCCACGCCGGTGGCCGGGTCGGCGACGGCGCTGACGTCGGCCACGGTCCGCTTGCCGCAGCCGCTGTCGGTCTGCCACGACGGCTTGGTGATGTAGGCCGAGCAGCCGCTGCCCGCGCCGCTCCACGCCGTCTCGCTCCAGCCGCGGGTGTTCGACGCCCTCTTCAGGCTGGTGCCGCCGACCGCGGTGACGTACCGCGACGCGGCCGGGAACTCGACGCCGTACCCGGAGTCACCGGAACTGACCGTGATCGCGACGCCGGGGTGGTTGAAGTACTGGCCTTCGGAGCTCGCCTCGCCGGAGAACTCGCTGCCGCCGTAGCTGTTGCTGACCACTTCGGCGCCCAGCCGCACGGCCGTGTTCACTGCGGTGCCGAGGTCGGCGAAGCTCGACGAGGTGCCCTCGACCAGCAGGATGTTGCACTTCGGGCAGATCGCCGACGCCATGTCGAGGTCGAGGGAGATCTCCTGGGCCCAGCCGCCGTCCTTGCGGGGGTAGCTGGTGCCGCCGCTCTGGTCGGCCTTGGCGAAGCAGGGCGTGGTGCTCGCGTCGACCGACGACGGCGTGCAGGACGCGAGCGCGGGAATGCCGTACTGGGCGCGGTAGACGTTGACGTCGGCGAAGGCGGTCGGAGCGTCGTAGGCGTCCACGATGGCGATCGTGCGGCCCGCACCGGCGCTGCCCGCGAGCGAGCCGAGGTTGTACGCGGAGAGCAGGTCGGCCGGGCCGAGCCCGGACGGCGTCGCCGCCAGTGCGGCGGTGGTGTCGGTGTTGATCCAGGCGTTGCAGGCCGCGAACCCGGCCGGTGCGACCGAGCAGACGCGCTGGGCGTGGCCGTGGCCGGCGGGGGCCGCCTCGGCGACGCCGGTGACGGTGAGGGCGAGGGTGAAGGCGGCGGCGAAGACTGTCGCGCTACGCACAGTGAACCTCCGGGAAGGCGGGGACACGGTCGGCGAGAACCGGTGACCGACGACGGTAAGCCGCCGTTCGGCGGTGTGACACAGACCAAAGTCGCGTCACCGCTGGTGCGAATGGCTGAAAAAGCGGGCGCGCGGGACAATCGGCACCAAAGCGGCGGAGCCTCAGCCCGCGGGCCGCTCGCCGGGCTCTTCCCCGAAAAGCGAACGCAGCGTGACTTCGCGGTTCACACGCACGTGCTCCACCGCGGACGCCTTGGCGCGTTCGGCGTCCCTCGACGCGATCGCCTCGTACAGCCGGCGGTGCTCGTCGAGCAGCTCGGTCCAGTGCTCGTTCTGGCTCGTGAGCCAGCGGAGCCGGCCCTCCAGGGGCTGCAGCATCGTGGTCAGCAGTGCGTTGCCCGCGATGGCGACGATCTCGTCGTGGAAGCGCGAGTTCAGCACGGTGATCCGGGCCGCGTCGCCGCGGGCGGTCGCCCGGCCGGCGTCGGCGAGCACGCGCTCGAGCCGCTTCAGCTCCGCCGCCCCCGCGCGGGCCGCCGCCAGCCCGGCAGCCAGCCCCTCGAGGGCCTCCCGGACGTCGAACAGCTCCTCGACGTCGACCCGCGCCAACTGCCGGACGACGACCCGGCGCGGCGACTGGACGACGAGGAAGCCCTCCGCCTCGAGGCTGCGGATGGCCTCCCGGACCGGCACCCGGGAGACGCCGAGGTCGTCGGCCAGCTCACGCTCGACCAGCCGGTCGCCGGGGCGCAGCCGCCCGGTCAGGATCCGTTCGCGCAGCTCCTCGCGGACCCGCTGCCGGGTGGCCGCCAGCGGTTGCCGCTCGTTCACCGGACCCCTCTCTCAACACCGCCGTAACACGTCGTTACCCGAGTTTATCGGCCGGAGGGTTGACTCGGCTGGACCCGAGAGTGATATTTGGGATTCCAAAGTTTGGTATCCCAAATCGCCGTGCTCCCACGTCGATCGGAGGGCCCGCATGACCGCCGCCCCGCTCACCGAACCCTCGCAAGAGACCACCACCCCACCCGACCCGCGGCTCTGGAACGAAGACCTGGCCCCGCGCAGGAACGCCGGTGGAAGGTCTACGACATCTTCGCGCTGTGGATGTCCGACGTGCACAACCTCGGCAACTACACCTTCGCGGCCGGGCTCTTCGTGCTCGGGCTGTCGGCCTGGCAGGTGTTCACCGCGCTGCTGTTCGGGTTCGTCGTCATCTACGCCGGCATGAACCTGATGGGCCGGATCGGCCAGCGCACCGGCGTCCCGTTCCCCGTCGTGGCGCGGATCAGCTTCGGCACGTTCGGCGCCAACCTGCCCGCGCTGATCCGCGCGGTCATCGCGATCTTCTGGTACGGCATCCAGACCTACCTGGCGAGTGTCGCCATCACGCTGCTCGTGCTGACCATCGACCCGGGCCTGAAACCGTTGACCCAGCACGGGTTCCTCGGCCTGCACGCCCTGGGCTGGATCTGCTTCGTCGCGTTGTGGGCGGTCCAGGCGCTCATCCTGACCCGCGGCATGGAGTCGGTGCGCAAGTTCCAGGACTGGTGCGGCCCGGCGATCTGGGTCGTGATGATCGCCCTCTCCGTCTGGATCCTGGCCGCCGGGCACTGGCACATCTCCTTCACCAGCAGCCCGAAGCAGCTGTCCACCGGGGAGCAGATCCGGCAGTGGTTCGGCGCGGCCGGGCTCATCCTGGCCACCTACGGCACGCTCATGCTCAACTTCTGCGACTTCTCCCGCTTCGCCCCGGACCAGAAGACGGTCAGGCGCGGCAACTTCTGGGGCCTGCCGATCAACTCGACGGCGTTCGCGCTGCTGTCGGTGGTCGTCACCGCGGGCAGCATGCAGGTGTTCGGCGAGGCCCTCACCGACCCGGCCGAGCTGCTGGCGAAGGTGCACAACACGCCGGTGCTGATCGTCGGCGCACTGACCTTCGCGGTGGCGACCATGGGCGTCAACATCGTCGCCAACTTCGTCTCCCCCGCCTACGACCTCGCCAACATCTGGCCGAAGCGGATCAGCTTCACCGTCGGCGGCATGATCAGCGCGGTCGCCGCCCTGTGCGTGCTGCCGTGGAAGCTGTATTCGTCCCCGGCGGTGGTCAACTACTTCCTCGGCGGGCTCGGCGCGTTCCTCGGCCCGCTGTTCGGGATCATGATCGTCGACTACTACCTCATCCGGCGCGGCAAGGTCGACGTCGCCCAGTTGTTCGTCGACGGCGGGAGCTACCCGCGCGTGAACCCGCGCGCACTGGTGACGTTCTTCCCGACCGCGGCCCTGTCCGCCGTCATCGCCCTCGTGCCGTTCTTCGCGCCGGCCGCGCCGTACTCGTGGTTCATCGGCACGGCTTCCTCAGCGGCCCTGTACTTCGCGGTGTCGAGGAAGCACCGATGAAGATCGTCGTCACCAACTGCAACACCACCGAGGCGATGACGAAGGAGATCGAAGCCGGGGCCCGCGCGGCCGCGAGCCCCGGCACCGAAATCCTCGCCCGCACGCCGCGCTGGGGCCCGGAGTCGGCCGAGGGCTGGCTGGACAGCTTCCTGTCCGCCGCGGCCGTGCTCGACCTGCTGCGGGGGCTGGACGAACCGTTCGACGCCGTCGTGCTCGCCGGGTTCGGCGAACACGGCCGCGAGGGCGCGCGTGAACTGCTGGACGTCCCGGTCGTCGACATCACCGAAGCGGCCGCGCACCTGGCCTGCCTGCTCGGCCGCCGCTACGGCGTGGTGACCACTTTGGACCGGACGTGCGGGCTGATCGAGGACAGCCTGCACGCGGCGGGGGTCGCGCAGAACTGCGTCACGGTCACCGGCGCCGGGCTCGGGGTGCTGGAGCTGACCGACGAACGCCGGACGGAGTCGGCGTTGCTCACCGCCGGCCGGCGCGCGCGGGACGCCGGCGCCGAGGTCCTCGTGCTCGGCTGCGCCGGGATGACCGGGCTGGACCGGAAGATCGCGACGATGCTGGACATCCCGGTCATCGACGGCGTCGCGGCCGCGGTCCGGCTGGCGGAATCCCTGGTGGCACTGGGGTTGACGACGAGCCGCGCGGGCTCGTACGCGCGTCCGCTCGCCAAGCGCCGCACCTGGCCCACGGATTGACACCGGCCCGCCGGGGAAGCCAGAATCCCGGCAGCCGTACCGCCGCCCGGTGACGAGTGGGGACTTTGCCGTCCCCGGGGAAGGCGGTCGAGGTGCGAAGGGTATTGGGCGCGCTGGCGTTGTCGGCGAGCATGCTCCTGGTCCCGGTGAGCGGGACGGCGGTGGCCGCGTCGCCACCGCACACCGTCGTCACGGACGGGAGCAAGCTCGCGGCCATCCGGCAGGCGATCCGCAGCGGCCACGCCACGGCGGCGCAGCGCAGCGCGCTGAAGACCGTGCTGCACAAGGCGAACACCGCGCTGACCGCCGGGCCGTGGTCGGTCGTGGACAAGCCGTCGGCGCCGCCGAGCGGCGACAAGCACGACTACCTGAGCCAGGCGCCGTACTGGTGGGCCAGCCAGCCGAAGACGCCGGAGAACCCGCAGGGCTGCCCGTACGTCAGCAAGGACGGCCAGCGCAACCCGGAGGCGGACGCGATCACCGACCACACCTACCGGATGTGGGCGTGGGACGCGATGTACTACCTCTCGCTGGCCTGGTACTACACCGGTGACGCGAAGTACGCGAAGCGGGCGGCGCTGGACATCCGGACCTGGTTCCTCGACCCGGCCACCAAGATGAACCCGAACATGACGTACGCCCAGCTCATCCCCTGCAAGACCACGGTCAGCGGCACCGGGATCATCGACTCGACCCAGTCGTTCAGCCAGCTGGTGGACGCGTTCGCCCTCCTCGACGGCGGCGCGCCGGGCTGGAGCGGCAAGGACCGGTCCGGGATCAAGGCGTGGCTGACCCAGTACCTGGACTGGATGCAGACCAGCCCGCAGGCGAAACTGGAACTGGCCGCCACCAACAACCACGGCACGTTCCTCGACATGCAGAACGCCGCGGTCTCGGCGTACCTGGGCAAGCGTGCCGACGCGAAGAAGATCGTGCGGGACGCCGAGCAGAAGCGGTTCCCGGTGCAGTTCGCCGCCGACGGCAGCCAGCCGCTCGAACTGTCGCGCACGATGTCGTGGCACTACGTCAACTTCAACCTCACGGCGTGGGGCCGGCTGGCGGAGATCGGGAAGAACCTCGGCGTCGACGTCTGGAAGTACCGCGCGCCGAACGGCGTCACGTTGCGAACGGTCGTGGACCAGCTGATCCCGGGAGCGCTGCACGGCGCGGCGGCCTGGCCGCACCAGCAGATCGGCGTGTTCGACCAGTCGATCGCGGCGGACATCTTCCACGCGGCGGCCGAGGAAGCCCACGACACCGCGGCGGCGGCGGCGCTCAAGCAGATGCCCCAGCCGGCGGGCGGCGACACCTGGCCGGTGCGCGTGTCCTGCTTCCCGCTCGACCCGCCGCTGCGGTGACTCGGCCGTTCGGGTGATCACGACCGGCGGCCCTCAACCGGGACGACGGCCGGAGTGTGGTCACGGCAGCGCACTACGATTCGGGAGGTCACAGTGAGGAAGCACCTTGTCCGGGCGTTGCTCGCCGTCGGCGGAGCCGTCGCCTCGCTCGCCACGGCCGCACCGGCGGCGAACGCGGCGACGGCCCGCAACGGCATCTGCGAAACGGGCGAGTTCTGCCTGTACTACGGCCCCGGCGAAACCGGATCCGTCTCGGACTTCAGCGGGTCGATCCCGAACTACGGCAGCACCCAGCCGGGCTGCTACGAGTTCAAAGGGCCGGGGGCCGGTCAGGGGCAGTGCGTGAAGAACAACGCCCGATCGGCGAAGAACAACACCAGGATCTACGTGGTGAAGGTGTATTACAACAGCAACTACGGCGGCTCCAACGTCACCTACAACCCCGGTGGCGCGGGAGATCTGGGCTCCCTCTCCCGGGAGAACGCCTCCCACCTGTTCGAGCCCGTCAGCTGAAACCGCGCCGGCCGGGATCAGTTCCCGGCCGGCGCGGTGACGCCCGGGGCGGGGGCCTGGGCATTGCCGGCGATGCCGTACCGCCCGGCACCCCCGTCGAGCTGTTCCTTCAGCGCCAGGATCACGCTCACCCGGCCCGCCGACGTGTCCGCGTTGTCCACGGTGGACAGAATCGACGTCGCCGAGGTGTCCGCGCGGACCACGCCCAGCGCGCCGGTGCCGTCGGCCGAGCCCGCGTCACCGGCGAGCACCGTGCCCGCGCCGCTGCGGTCGAGCTGCGTCGCGAACCGGGCGATCGTCGCCGCTCGGTCGCCGGCGCCGTCGCCGGTCGCCTCGGCGCCCGTCAGCACCACCGCCAGCTGCGCCGGCTTGACGTCCGGGCCCGCCTTGGCGAACCCACCGTCGGTGAGGCCGCTCAGCGCCGCCGCCAGCTCTTCGGGCGAGGACTGCGGTTTCGCCGTGGTCTTGTCCAGCAACAGCACGGATCCGAGCAGCGCGCCGGCGAGGGTGCCCGAGTCACCCGCCGTCGGGAACTTCGAGCCGGCCGGCTGCAGCCGCGTGACGACGTCGCGGAGCTGGTCGGCCTTCGCCGGGTCGGCGAACGCCGACGTCAGCTGCACCTCGCCGGTCACCGCCGCGCCGGCCTGGCCGATCAGCTGCTTGAGCGCGTCCCGGTCGGCCGGGCGCGCGTCTGCGGTGGTCACCAGGACCACCGACCGCTTGTCCAGCGCACCGGCGACGACCTTCGGGCCCATCGAGCCGGCGAAGGCGTCCGCGTCGGCCAGCCGGGCGCTGAGCGCGTTGCGCTGCGCCTCCAGGTCGGCGACCTGGCTGCCGAGGTCCTTCTTCTCCCCCGCCAGCCCGGACAGCAGCGTGCCGTTGAGCGCGGTCGAGCCGAGCACGACGCCGACGGCGAGCGCCAGGAAGCAGGCGGCGATGGAAACTACGTGGTACCGCAGCGAAATCACGTGAACAGTCCCTTGACCCAGGCGGCGAACGAGTTCCAGGTGTGCTTGAGCCAGTCCAGGTAGACCGAGCCCACGTCGGACACCAGCAGCGCCGCGGCGACCACCACCACCGCGGCGAGCACGAGCAGGACGACCGCGCCGATCGACACCCGGTTGCGGTGCAGCGTCGCCACCGCCTTGCCGTCGACGAGCTTCGTGCCGAGCTTGAGCCGGGTCAGGAACGTCGACGGGTTCGAGCCGGACCGGCCGTGGTCGAGGAATTCGCGCAGCGTGGCCTGGAAACCGACGGTGACGACCAGGGTCGCGCCGTGCGCGTCGGCCAGCAGCAGCGCGAGGTCTTCGGCGTTGCCCGACGCCGGGAAGGTCACCGCGCCGATACCGAGGTCCTGGATGCGCTCGACACCGGGGGCGTGCCCATCGGGCTGGGCGGGCACCACGACTTCGCCGCCGCCGCGCAGGGTCGGGGTGCCGATGCCGGTGGGGTCGCCGACGATGACGTCGGGCCGGTACCCCTGCACGCGCAGGGTGTCCGCGCCGGCGTCGACGCCGATCAGCACCGGGCGGTGCTCGGTGATGTACTTCTTCAGCTTCTTGAGGTCTTCGGCGTGCCCGTTGCCGCCCGCGACGACGAGCACGTGCCGGTCGCGCAGCGGCACTTTCAGCTCGGGCACGCCGACGCCGTCGAGGATCAGCGTGCGCTCGCGGCGCAGGAACTCGATGGTGTTGGCCGAGAACGCCTCCAGCTGCGTCGACATCCCGGCCTTGGCCTCGATCATCTGGTCGGCGACGCTCTCGGCGGTCTGCAGGATGCCGGAGGCGACCTGCCGCTCGCCGATGTAGACGACGCCGTCGTGCAGCCGCAGCTTCGTGCCGTCCTTGATCGAGCGCAGCAGCTCACCGCCGACCGAGTCGACGAGCGGGATGCCGGCCGCGACGAGGATCTCGGGCCCCATGTTGGGGAACCGGCCGGAGATCGACGGCGACGCGTTGACCACGCCCGCGACCTCGGCCTCGACCAGGGCGTCGGCCGTCGCGCGGTCGAGGTCCAGCTGGTCGAGCACGACGATGTCGCCGGGACTGATCCGGCGGAGGAGCTCCCGGGTGCGGCGGTCCACCCGGGCGACCCCGGTGATCCCCGGCAGGGGTTCCTGATTCCGCGTGAGCAGACCCGTGAGCTTCATGTGGCCGATGGTGACAAATTTGCTCGTGGGACGAGGTACGCCACGCCGTAGCCCCCGTGACTCGTTGTGGTGAGCCGCGTCGCCCTCCCCCGGGCGGGTCAGGCGTCGGACTCCTCCGAAAGCGAGCCGAAGTCCAGGTTCAGCCAGGGGCTCGCCGGGTCCTGAAGGAGCTGGTGGTGGACGCGCACGGCCGCCGGGTACCACTCGCCGAACTCGTCTTCGCCGCCGTGCAGCACGCGGCCCATGACGTAGCCCGCCGACAGGTCGGCCCATGACTGGTGGTAGCGGCGGGCCAGGGACCCGGCTTCGAGCACCATCAGCTCGGCGCTCAGCGCGTCGCAGTAGCCGGCCGCCAGACCCCCGCGGGCGATGGTGATCGCGCGGCCGACGTCCCAGGACAACGCCGTCGTGACGCACCCGTCCGCGTCGACCAGGCCGTCGGCGCGCAGCCGCCGCTCGTACCGCGACACCCGGCGGACGGTGTCGCGCAGCTCGTCGGCCTGGTCTTCGGCGTTGTTCTCCACGCACCACCGGTCCACCAGCCGCGCCCAGGTCAGCGGTTCGAACTCGGCGCCCGGCAGCCCGTACTCGGCGGCGAACCGCAGGCGCAGCATGAGGACGAGGTTGCCGGGTGTGAGCGCGTAGCCGTCGCCGATCAGGCCGGTCATCGTCGCGCGCCAGGCGGGCGGGTCGGGCACGCCCCACCAGTCCCGCAGGCTGCGCACCTCGGCGACGTAGTCGTGGTAGCGGCCGTCGAGCAGGTTCCACGGCGCCGCGTTGAGCACGGCCAGGTGCGCCCCGCAGGCCAGCGCGTGCGCGATCGGCCCTTCGAGGTGCCCGTACGGCGCGGTGATCAGCCGCTCGACCTGCTCCTCCAGCGGCGTGACCTCGCCGGCGTGCGCGTCGAGCCACGGCTGCAGCGTCGCGCCCGGCAGCCGCCACTCGCTGCGGGTGCCGCGGTTGAACACCACGCGCTCGTGCCGCCCGACGCCGTCGACCGCCCAGTCGAGCGAGCCGCTCATGGCCACGACGTCGGGGCCGAGGTCCGGCAGCGCGCCACGGCTGAACACCTGGAGGAACTCGTCGCCGCCGGTCTCGAAGTAGACGTTCGGGAAGGTCTCCGCCCGCTCGTCGAGGATGCTCCGGGCGTCCGCCCGCCGGATCGGCACGAACAGCTCCTCGCCCGCGAGCAGGCCGAGGTAGCGGTCGAGGTCGCCGTCCCGCCGCGCGGCGGCGAGCTCGGCTTCGACGTCGGCGGGCGGCGGCAGGATCACGGGGCGGCTTCCTCCGCTCGGCCGGTCAGCACGACGAGCTTGCCCGCCGTCCGGTTGTGCTCCAGGTCGTCGTGCGCCTGCCGGATCTCCGCCATCGGGTAGACCTTGACCGGGCCGAGGCTCGCTTCGCCGCCGGCGATCCGGTCGAGGTGGCGCTGGAGGACGGGGGCGGGCAGGTCGTCCGCCTCACCACCATAAGCGGTCAACCGCACCCCGGCGGGAAGGTAGCCGATCGGATAAAAATTCGAGATCGTCCACTCGTCGGACAACATGCCGGTGAAGCAGACGGTCCCGTGCACGCGGGTGGCGTTCAGGGTGTCCGGCAGGGTGGGCGTCCCCACGAGTTCGAGAGCGGCGTCGACGCCTTCGGGCGCGATCTTGCGGACCTGCTCGGCGACGTTCCCGTCGTCCAGCAGCGGGTGGTCGACGCCGTGTTCGCGCAGGGTCTCGAGCCTGCCGGGCTGCCGGGTGGTGGCGAAGACCGTGGCGCCGAGGTCCTTCGCCAGGGTCGCGGTGGCGAACCCGAGCGCGGACGTGCCGCCGCGGATGAGCAGCGTCTGGCCGTCCCGCAGGTCGAGGCCGGTGGTGAGCGAACCGTACGCCGTCTGGAGCGTCTCCGGGACCTGGCCGATGACCTCCCACGGCAGCGCGGAGCGGAAGGGGATGACCTGGTTCTCGGGCACGAGCGTGTATTCGGCGTAGCCGCCGTCGAACGTGCGGCCCATGCCGCCCATCATGGTGGCGACCTGCTGTCCTTCGGCGAGACGTCCGCTCGGATCGGCGTCGACGACCCCGACGGCCTCGATCCCGGGCACCCGCGGGAAGGTGACGCCTTCGGCCAGCCCGAGCCGGGTGTGCAGCTCGGACCGGTTGAGGCCGAACGCTCTAACCGCGATCCGGACCCAGCCGGGCTTCAGTTCGGGCAGCGGGAGCTCGGTGAGCTCGAGGTTCTCGACCGGCCCGGGTTCTCGCAGTACCACCGCGCGCATCGGGGATCCTTTCTTCGCGAGCGAACAGTCCGCACAACAACTGTCCGCACGAGTACTATTCCGGCGTGAGCCTGTCCCGGGAACACGACGCCGCGTGGCGGGGCTTCCTGCGCTCGTCGGCCTTGCTGCTGCGGGTGCTGGACAACCAGCTGCGAGCCGAGCACGGCCTGCCGCACCGGACGTACGACGCACTGGTCCAGCTCTCGGAGGCCCCCGGCCGGCGCCTGCGCATGAAGGACCTCGCCGACGCGCTGGTGCACAGCACGAGCGGCCTGACCCGCCTGGTCGACGGTCTGGAGCGCGCCGGGTTCGCCCGCCGTGAGGTGGATCCGGCCAACCGCCGCGCCACGCAGGTGGTGCTGACCCCGGCGGGTCTCGCGGCGCTGGAGAAGGCGTGGCCCACCCACGTCCGCGGCGTGGAGCGCTTCTTCGCCGAGCACGTGAGCCGCGAAGAGGCGCGGACATTGGCGGAAGTGTTCGGGCGGATCAACGCCGACCTCGAGAGCTGACCGGCATTCGATCATTTCACCGGCGGGTACTCGATTTCTCCGAGTCATTTACCATTCATTTAACAAAGCCTCTTCGTCGTTGCCTGCCACCTTCAGGAATTCCTGTTGGAAACTGACGGACCGCGCTCCCAACAGGCGAAAGGCGCGGCTGGGCCGTTCGCCGCAGCGTGGTGACTGTGGGTTTCCGAGCCGTATCGGAACGCTGTCACAATTCTCAGGAAGATTAATCGCGAGTAGCCCGGATACTGGGTCGCACAGCCGACGGCTGTGCAATGCATCTTCCGTGGGGGCGATCGCATTGTGCCACGTTTTCCACGCCACCCAGGAGTTCGCCCATGCTGTCCAGCGATGCCGGCGTTGCCGGAACCGGCGCGGTGCCGGTCGTTCCCACCCTGCCCGACATCCCGGCGCCGCGCCTCGCCGCGCTCGAGGGCCCGCCGCGCCCTACGCTGCGGACCGGCTTCAACCACGCCGCCCTGTCCGTGACCGACCTCGACCGCGCGGTCGCCTGGTACCAGCACGTCTTCGGCCTGAAGCTGCTGCTCGGCCCGTTCGCGATCAGCAGCGACGCGCCCGGCGGCGGCCCCGCGTCGGACATCTACGGCGAGGGGTGGCAGAGCGCCCGGATCGCGCACCTGGCCATGCCGGGCGGCACCGGGATCGAGCTGTTCGAGTTCACCGGCCCGGTCGCCGAGCGCCGCGTCGAGAACTTCGACTACTGGCGCACCGGCGTCTTCCACATCTGCTTCACGGTCGAAAAGGTCGCGGAGACCGCCACCCGCATCACGCTGTTCGGTGGCCGCCAGCGCAGCAAGATCCACCAGGTCGGGCCGGAATCGTGGTTCTGCTTCTGCGAGGACCCGTTCGGCAACGTGCTGGAGCTCGTCGACCAGACCTTCGAGCAGCTGTTCACCCCGCCGCCGGGTGTCGAAGACCCCGACGCCTGCTGAGACGGCGCCCGCTGGGGCGCCCCGGGTGCCCCAGCGCTACTTCTTCTTCGCCGCGCGCTTCTTCTTCGGCTCGAACTCGGTCTTGTCCTTCTCCGCGGTCGCCAGCAGCTCCTCGGCGTGCGCGCGGCCCGTCTCGTTGTCCATGCCGGCGAGCATCCGGGCCAGTTCGCTGACCCGCTCGGTCTGGCTCAGGTTCTTCACGCCGCTTCGCGTGACACCGCCGCTGTGGCCCTTGTCCACCACCAGGTGCTGGTCGGCGAACGCCGCCACCTGCGGCAGGTGCGTGACCACCAGGACCTGGTGGGTCCGGGCCAGCCGGGCCAGCCGCCGGCCGATCTCGACCGCCGCGCGGCCGCCGACGCCCGCGTCGACCTCGTCGAACACCAGGGTCTGGACGGTGTCCGCGTGCGCCAGGACCACCTCGATCGCCAGCATCACGCGCGACAGCTCACCACCCGAAGCCGCCTTGTGCACCGGCAGCGGCGGCGCGCCGTCGTGGGCCCGCAGGAGCAGCTCGACGTCGTCGACGCCGTCCGGGCCCGCGTGCACCGCGCGGCCGTCGATCGGCAGCGCGTGCGTGTCACCGTGTTCGGCCGGGCGCTGCTCGACCGTCACCTCGATGGCGGCCTGGCCCATCGCCAGCCCGGACAGCTCGCGCGTGATCTCCGCCGCCAGCTCGGCCGCTGCCGTCTCGCGCGCGGCCGACACCTCGGCCGCGTGCGTGGCCAGCTGGATCGCGAGCTGGTCGCGCCGCAGGGCCAGCTCGGCGAGCGCCTCTTCGGACGTGTCCATCGATGCCAGCCGGCGCCGGGCGTCGTCGGCCCAGGCGAGCACGCCGTCGACGTCCGCGGCGTACTTGCGGGTCAGCCGCTTGAGGTCGGACTGGCGGGCCAGCACCTTCTCCAGCAGCGCCGGGTCGGCGTCCAGCGTCTCGACGTAGGTGCCCAGCTCGGCCCCGACGTCGGCGAGCAGCACCGACGCCTCCTCCAGCCGTGGCGCCAGCTCGCGCAGCACGGCGTCCTCCGCCGTCGACAGCCGCCGCAGCGCCTCGGAGACCAGCCCGGCCGCGCCCGGGGCGTCCGGGTCGCCGTCCGGGGAGCCGGACACCGCGATGTGCGCCTCGGTGGCCGCCGCGCGCAGCTCGTCGACCGCCGCCAGCCGCTTGATCTGGTCGGTGAGCTCGACGTCCTCGCCCGGTTCGGGCGCGACGGCGTCGATCTCGGTCAGCCCGTGCTTCAGCAGGTCGGCCTGCTGCGCCATCTCGCGCGAGCGCGTCGACCGCTCGGTCAGCTCGGCGATCACCGCCAGCCACTCGGCCCGGACCTCCCGGTAGGCCTGCAGCGGCTTGGCGACCGCGTCACCGGCGAACCGGTCGATCACCGCGCGCTGCTCGGCCGGGCGCAGCAGCCGCAGCTGGTCGTTCTGCCCGTGCACCGCGATCAGCTGTTCGGACAGCTCCGCGAGCACCCCGACCGGCACCGACCGGCCGCCGAGGTGGGCACGGGACCGCCCGTCGACAGCGACCGCGCGCAGCGCGATCACGCTGCCGTCCTCGTCCACGTCCGCGCCCGAATCGGCGACGATCCGCTCGGCCCCTTCGACCCCGGAGTAGGTGAACCGCCCTTCGACGAACGCCTTCAGCATTCCCGTCCGGACCTTGGACACCTCGGCGCGGCCCCCGGACAGCAGGTGCAGCCCGGTGACGACCATGGTCTTGCCCGCACCCGTCTCACCGGTCACGACGGTGAAGCCCGCGTGCAGTTCCAGCAGGGCGTCCTCGATGACTCCGAGGCCCTGGATGCGCATCTCGGCCAGCACGCCGCCTACGGTAGCGGCCACCACCGACACTCTGCGCGCCCGGGCACCCGCGCGTCGCCGATATGTTCGAACAATGCGTTCAGCGGCAGCTATTCGCAGGGGCGGGCGTGGCGCTCGCGCCAGCTCTTCACCGGCAGCGAGAACTTCTGCACCAGCCGATCGGTGAACGGGCCGTCCCACAGCCGGACCAGCCGCACCGGGGTCGTGCCGCAGGTCACGCGCACCCGCGCGCCCGGCGGCAGGTCGATCGGCCGGGTCCCGTCGCAGGTCAGCACCGCGGACGAGCCATCCGGGTCGATCCCGACGGTGATCACCGAGTCGCGGGAGACCACCAACGGCCGCGCGAACATCGCGTGGGCGTTGCTCGGCACCACCAGCAGTGCCTGGACGTCCGGCCAGATGATCGGGCCGCCCGCCGAAAAGGCGTAGGCCGTCGAGCCGGTCGGTGTGGCGCAGAGCACACCGTCGCAGCCGAAGGCGGACACCGGACGGCCGTCGACCTCGATCAACGCGTCGAGCACCCGCTCCCGGGTGCTCTTTTCGACGCTGGCTTCGTTGAGCGCCCAGGTGCGGGCGACCTCTTCACCGTCGTGGGTGACCGAGACGTCGATGGTCATCCGCTCTTCGACCTGGTAGTCGCCGTCGACGACCCGCTGGACGGTGTCGGCCAGCGCATCGGAGTCGGCTTCGGCGAGGAAGCCGACGCGGCCGAGGTTCACGCCGAGCACCGGCACCCCGGCGGGGCGGGCCATCTCGGCCGCGCGCAGCAGTGTGCCGTCGCCGCCGAGGACGAAGACCAGCTCGACGCCGTCGGCGGGGTTGTCGTCCGGGTCGACGACGGTGCAGGTCGCGCCGACGCCGTGCTCCTCGGGGTTGATCAGCGCGCAGACGTCGTGCTCGGTCACCCGGATCCGGATGCCGGCCTTGGCGAAGCGGGCCGAAACCTCGCGCGCGGCTTCGCCCGTCGCGTCACGATCGGGGTGCACCAGGAGGAGCACTTCACGTTCGGTGGTCATGCGGGCCCTTCCTCGACGGCGGTCCGGACGAGCCGCTCGGCCTCAGACCTGTCTACCGCGTCCACTGTGGACTCGGCCACGTGGGCTTTGCCGAGCCACACGAAGTACTCGACGTTCCCGGACGGCCCGGGCAGCGGGCTGGCGGTCACCCCGCGCAGCGCCAGGCCGAGTTTCGCGGCCTCGTCGATGACGGTGAGCACGGACTCGGCGCGCAGTTCGGGGTCCCGGACCACGCCGCCGCTGCCGAGGCGGTCCTTGCCCACCTCGAACTGCGGTTTCACCATCGGCACCAGGTCGGCGCCTTCGCGGGCGCAAGCGGCGAGCGCGGGCAGTACGAGCTTGAGGGAGATGAAGCTCAGGTCCCCCACGACCAGGTCGACCGGCCCGCCGAGGGCGTCGGGCGTGAGGTTGCGAACGTTGGTGCGGTCCATGACCACGACACGTTCGTCGGTGCGGATCCGCCAGTCGAGCAGGCCACGACCCACATCGGCGGCGATCACGGTCGCGGCGCCGTTGCGGAGCAGGACGTCGGTGAAGCCGCCGGTGGAGGCGCCGGCGTCCAGGCAGCGCTTGCCTTCGACGGACAGGCCGGTGAACGCGTCCAGGGCGCCGAGCAGCTTGTGCGCGCCACGCGAGGCCCAGCCGGGGTCGTCTTCGTCCTTGACGACGATGGGGGCGTCGGATTCCACGCCGGTGGCGGGTTTGGTCGCGACCATGCCCCGCACGGTGACCTTGCCGCCGGTGATCAGGGCCGAGGCCTGTTCACGCGACCGGGCGAGGCCGCGCCGAACCAGTTCCGCGTCGAGGCGGGCCCGCTTGGGCACGCCGATCAGACCTTGTCGATGCTGGACAGGGCGACCGTCAGCTCGGTGTGCACGGCGTCGAAGCGCTCGACGTGCTCCGCGAGCGGCAGCGCGTCCAGGTCGTCCAGCCCGGCGACGGCTTCGTCGATGCCGGCGCGCGGGTCGGTCTGCTGCGCGAACGCACCGGGCGGCGGGCCCGGGACGGGAAAGGGGTGGTCCTGCACAGTGCAGACGGTATCAGGGGCTTTGGGGGGTCCAGGGGGCTTGTCCCCCCGGCCGGGGTCCGGGGCTCGGCCGGGGAAGGTTCAGTCAGGACAGTGCTGCTCGGGCGCGCTCGCCGAGTTCGGTGACACCGGTCTCCCAGGCCGTGTGGCACAGCGCCCGGAGCAGGTCCAGGTCATCGCCGTCGCCGTCCGCCGTCAAGGTGCCGTTCTCGACGGTCACGGTCCAGCCGGGCCGCGGGCCGATCTTGAGGTTGTCGGCCGGCTCGATGAGCGCCGTGAGGTCCTTCGCGAGGTACGTCGCCCGCTCGGCCGGCACCGCCTCGATCAGCTGCTTCGGCGTCGCGACGCCCGACAGCACGACCAGGGAGTCGATGCCCGCGGCGACCGCACCGGCGATGTCGGTGTCGAGGCGGTCCCCGACGGCCAGCGGCCGCTCCGCGCCCGCCGACCGGGCGGCGGTCTCGAACAGCAGCGGCTGCGGTTTCCCGGCCACCAGGGGTTCGACGTCGGTGGCGGTGCGCAGCGCGGCGACCATCGAGCCGTTGCCGGGCAGCAGGCCCCGCTCGCTGGGCAGCGTCGCGTCGACGTTGCAGGCCACCCACAGCGCGCCGGCGCGGATGGCCAGGCAGGCCTCCGCCAGCGCGGCCCAGGTGTTGTCCGGCGAGTGCCCCTGCACGACGGCCTGGACGCCGTCGCCGTTCTCCCGCACCGGCTTCAGCCCGGCCCCGGCCACCTCCGCGGCGAGCGCTTCGGTGCCGACGACGAGGACCTCGGCACCGGCGTCGAGCCGTTCCGTGAGCAGCTGCACACCGGCTTGGGCGCTGGTGTGCACCTCATCGGTCCCGGCGGGCATGCCGAGGCCGGTGAGGTGCGCGACGACCTCGTCGGGTGCCTTGGAGGCGTTGTTCGTGACGAACCGGACCGGCGTGCCGTGCTCCCGCGCGGCCCGCACCGCCTCCGGGGCACCCGGGATCACCCGGGTGCCGTGGTAGACGGTGCCGTCGAGGTCGAAGAGGACCGCGTCGTAGGCCGCGAGGAGAGCGTCACTCATCGGTTTCTTCGGCGTCCTTGTCGTCGTGTTCGTTGGCCAGCTCGGCGGCGCGTTCGGCCGCGTCGGTCTCGTCTTCGGCGTCGGCCTCGGCGGCGTTGAGGAACCAGCGGACGGCTTCGTCCTTGCGCCCGGCAGCCGCGAGGTTGTCGGCGTAGGCGTAGAAGAGACGAGCGCTCCACGGGTCGCGTTTCTCGGCCTTGAGGTCGTCACCCTGCAGGGAGACGACGGCGGCGTCGAGCTGCCCGAGGTCCCGCCGCGCGCCGGCCGCGACGATGGCGAGCTCGACCTGGGTCGCCTTGTTCAGCTTCGCGGTATCTGTTTCCTTGGCCAGGTCGAGGGCGCGTTCGGGGCGCCCGAGCGCGCGTTCGGCGTCGGCGATGATGGCGATGTGCTCGTCGCTGCGCGTCATCCGCCGGACGGCCCGCAGCTCGGAGAGGGCCTCCGACCAGTTACCCGCGTGGTAGGCGACCAGGCCGAGGGCTTCCCGCACGATCGGCACGCGCGAGGCCTTGGCCTTGGCGTACTTGGCGTGCTCGAGGGCGGCCTCGGGATCGCTGTCGATCAGCCCCCCGGCGGCGACGAGGTGCTTCCCGACGGTCTCGGCGAGGCCCTTGGGCAGCGTCCTCAGCTCGCGGCGGGCGTCCTCGTCGAGGTCGGAGAACTCGACGTCCTCGGGGAGCTCGGGAGCTTCGAGGAGTTCCTTGGCGAGCGCCTCGTCGTCGAGCGCCGCACCGACCTTGGGCCGCGGCTCCCGACGGGGCCGGTCGGCACCCGTGCTGCGGGTGTTGTCGAAGCGCTTGCCACCGCCGGCGCGGTCACCACGGTCACTACGGTCACCACGGTCGCCGCGCGAGTCATCCCGGCGGTCGTCGGACCGGAACCCGCCGGGCCGCGAACCGCGGTCGTCGTCGCGGCGCTGGTAGGTGCCGCGCTCACCCCGCGACTCATCGCGGCGATCGTCGGAACGGGAACCGCTCGTGCGAGGGCCGCGGTCGTCGTCGCGGCGCTGGAAGCTGCTGCGCTCACCCCGCGAATCGTCGCGGCGGTCGCTGCCACGGTCGTCCGACCGGAACCCACCGGTGCGGGGGCCGCGGTCATCGTCGCGGCGCTGGTAACCGCCCCGCGAATCGTCCCGGCGGCCGCGGTCGTCCGAGCGGAAGCCACCCGGCCGCGAACCACGGTCGTCGTCGCGGCGCTGGTAGCTGCCACGGGAGTCGCTGCGACGGTCCCGGTCGTCCGAGCGGAAGCCGCCCGTGCGGGGGCCGCGGTCGTCGTCACGCCGCTGGTAGCTGCCACGGGAATCGTCGCGGCGGTCCCGGTCGTCCGAGCGGAAGCCACCCGTGCGAGAGCTACGGTCGTCGCGGCGATTGCGGTCATCCGACCGGAACCCACCGGGACGGGAACCACGGTCGTCATCACGCCGCTGGTAGCTGCCACGGGAATCGTCGCGGCGGTCGCGGTCACCCGAACGGAATTCACCCGTCCGGGAGCCGCGCGAATCGTCGCGGCGACCCCGATCGTCGGACCGGAACCCGCCGGGCCGCGAACCGCGGTCGTCATCGCGGCGCTGGTAGCCGCCGCGCGGGTTGTCGCGGCGGTTGTCGTCGCGGTTGTCGTTGCGATTGTTGTCGCGGTTGTCGTCGCGGCGGTTCTCCCACCGGGGCTTGCGGTCGCCGTACGACGACTTGCCCTGGGGGCGGCCGCCGCGGTCGTCGAAGCTACGGCCGGGGTTGTCGCCGCGGGTTCCGGAACGGCTGTTGCCGCGGTCCTCGTACCGGCCGGTACCCCGGTCTTCGTTACGGCCGCCGCCGGAGAAGCGGCCACCGCCCGGCCGGCCGCCGGAGTCACGGCTGCCGTAACCGCCGCGGCGGTCGTCGCGCTCGCCGGAGCCGCGCCCGCCACTGCCGCTGCCGCTCTGACCTGCGTATCCTCCGCGCTGATCGCGGTCACGGGGACCGTCGCCGCTGCGGAAGGGCTTGCCGGCGCCGCGGGCACCGCGGTCGTCACGGCGCGGGCGTCCCTGGTAGCCACCGTCGCGGCCGCCGCGGTCCTGCCGCGCGCCGCCCTGGCTCTTCCGGGGTCCGTCCGACCGGCCCCGGGAGCCTTCGTCCCGGCGTGCCGACCGGCCTGACCCATCATCCGCTGAGTCTCGTCGACCGAACTCGGACACCTGGCCTCCTGCCATGAAAAAATCTTGTCCTGGACATACGCGTACGGCCCGCTAGGGCAGCCAACTGGCTATCCTAACGGGCCGTACGGAAGGTAAGTTCGGCGGTGTCCTACTCTCCCACAACCCTTCGGTTGCAGTACCATCGGCGCTGTCAGGCTTAGCTTCCGGGTTCGGAATGGGACCGGGCGTTTCCCTGACGCTATAACCACCGAAACACTCCGAAACAACACACACCGTCTGCTGGTGTGGTGTTTCAGAACCGTAGAGTGGATGCGTAACATCTTTGTAGGCAAGTCCTCGGCCTATTAGTACCAGTCAACTCGACAACACATTACTGTGCTTCCATT
>NZ_JAEBEI010000017.1:0-226563 GCF_046548775.1 Amycolatopsis sp. cmx-4-61
GAACATCCCAGGACCTCAACATCAAACTCGCCGAACTCGCCCGCACCCTCGCCGACCGCCACACCGAGATCGACCTCCCCACCCGCTGAACACCACCGGTCAACCCCCGTCGGCGGTGGTGAGCAGGCCGTGTTCGACGACCGCAGGCGTCGACAGCGTCTTGTAGCCGTGGTCGTCGAACACGACGGTCACGGTGTCGTCGTCGGTGGACATCACGATGCCGCGGCCCCACTCCCCGTGCTCGACCACGCTGTTGACCGCGAAGGCACCATCCCCGGCCGACAGCGCTTCGGCGGTGCCGGCGATGCAGGTGTCGCAGGTGCCACAGGGTTGCTCGAGCTGCTCGCCGAAGTAGCCCAGGAGGAACTGGCGGCGGCAGCCGGTCGTCTCGGCGTAGCCGCGCATCATCTCGATCCGGGACCGGATCAGCCGTTGGTGGGCTTCGGCGGCCGCGACACCCCGCTCCACGGCCTGTCCCGGGTCCACCTCCGGATCGCGGTATTCGAGGCGGCCGTCGGCGGTGACGCCGACCGACCCGGTCTCCTCCAGCAGGTTCACCGCCCGCGTGCGCTGGGCCGCCGAGACGTCCACCTGCTTGCCCAGCTCGGCCGGCTTCAGGGGCGTGTCCTGCGCGGCGAGCGTGGTGGCCACCTCCGCCAACGCCTGCTCCGGTGCCTTCGCCGCGGTAAGGAACTTCTGCCGGCCCAGGTCCCGCGGCCGGTGGTACAGCGTGATTTCCGCCGGTTCGCCGTCGCGGCCGGCGCGGCCGATCTGCTGGTAGTACGTGTCGAGCGACTCCGGGGCCGCCGCGTGCAGCACGAACCGCAGGTCGGCCTTGTCGATCCCCATGCCGAACGCCGAGGTCGCCACCACGACGTCGAGGTCGTCGCGCAGGAACTCCTCGTGCACCCGTTCGCGGTCGGCCGCCTTCATCCCGGCGTGGTAGGCCGCCACGCGGACGCCTTCCGCGGCGAGCTCTCCCGCGTAGGTTTCGGCGTCCTTGCGGCTGGTGACGTACACCAGGCCGGGGCGGGTCGCGGGATCCGCCGTCAGCGCCCGCGTCCGGGTGAGGACCGCCTGGTGCCGGTCGTCGTCGTCCGGCAGCGGATCGACCCCGAGGCGCAGGTTGGGCCGGTCGAAACTGGCGAGCACCTCGCGGTGGTCGCGCAGCGCCAGCCGGGCCACGATGTCGGTGCGGACCGGCAGCGCCGCGGTCGCCGTCAGGGCGATCACCCGCGGGTGCCCCAGCCGCTCGATCACCGGCGCCAGGCGCAGGTAGTCCGGCCGGAAGTCGTGGCCCCACGCCGAGACGCAGTGCGCTTCGTCCACCACGAACAGCGAGACGCCGAGTTCGGCGACCGCGTCGAGCACTTCGTCGGAGGCCAGCTGCTCCGGGGACAGGAACAGGTACTCGGCTTCGCCCGCCCGCAGCAACTCCCACGCGCGCTTGCGTTCGGCCGCGCGCTGCGTGGAGTTCAGGGCGACGGCCGCCGGGGCGCGGCTTTCCCCGATGCCTTCGATCTGGTCGTTCTGCAGGGCGATCAGGGGCGACACGATCACGGTCGGACCGTCCAGCAGCAGGGCGGGCACCTGGTAGATCGCGGATTTCCCGGCCCCGGTGGGCAGCACGGCGAGGACGTCGTGCCCGGCCATCACCTGCTCCATCGCGGCCAGCTGCTCGTCGGTCAGCTGGGCCCACCCGAACTTGTCGGCTGCGATCTGCTGGAGTTCGTCGCGTCTTCCTGCCATCCGCCGCAAGTACCCGCGCCCCGCGAGGGAAAACCCCGCGGTGCCTTCAGCCGGGCGACCGGGTGCGCGGCCACCTTGAGCCGGCCACCCCGGTAGGGCACCCCGCCGCGCAGCAGCCGGCTCGCCACGGCCAGCCAGCTGCACACACCCCCGCTCGGCGAGCCACAACGGCGTCCACAACGCACTGTCCGCGGGGAACACCGCAGCACCACCGGCTCGCCGGCGTCCCGCCTCCGCCACGAGCACCGCCGCGGCCAGGCACCGGCCGAGCGCGCCGCGCCGGAGCGCCACCACCGAAGCCGGGACGATCGCCAGCTCGGCGGCCAGCCGCCACGGCTGGGCCAGGCTGTCATAGGCCTGCCGCACCCGCTGCGACAGGAACGTCCGCGTGTCCGGAGGCAGCCGCCGCACCAGCGGCGACCGCAGGTACCGCACGGTGCCGCCGCGCGCCCGCACGGTCCGGATCAGTTCGAGGTTCTCGAACAGCACGTCGCCGTCGTAGCCGCCGAGCCGGTGGAAGGTCGCGCGGCGCACGGCCAGCGTGCCGGGGTAGTCGTGCCCGAGGGCGCGGTTCAGCAGGCTTCGCGCGGTGTCCCACCGGCAGTGCCACGGCGCCGGCCGGAAGTAGTTCTGCGGGACGACCAGGTCGGCTTCGCCGAGGGCGCCGAGGACCGCCGTGAGGGCGCGCTCGTCGTACCGGACGTCGTCGTCGGCGATGACCACCCGGCGCGCCCGGACGTGGCGCAGCCCGGTGCGCACCCCCGCCACCTTCCCGTTGGCGCACCGCAGATCCGGGTCCGGCGGAAGGTGGGTTACCAGGTGCCCCCACGCTCGCCGATGCCGGTCGAACCACGGCGGCGCCGAGCCGTCGACGACCACGACTTCCGCCCGGGCGCGCAACCACCGCAGGTAATCCGTGAATTCCGGGTCCGTGTCGCGCTCGCACCGGAGCGGAAGGACGTACCCCGGTCGCTCCCTTGTGGTCCGCTTGCTTGTGGTCCGCTTGCTTGTGGTCCGCTTGCTTGTGGTCGGCTTGCTTGTCGTCACGGTACCGGGCAGCCCGGCGAACCGGACGGTCCCCGTTCGCCGGGCCCGCGTTTCGACCGGTCGCCCGTGGCTATCCACCCGGCCCCGGCGACGGACGCACGGAAACCACGGGAAAGGCACCGGCCATGGACGGATCTCCGCACCCTCTCAGCCCCGATCAACCGGTCTCCCCCGGCACCCCGGAGGTCCCCGACCTCGACGTCGATCCCACCCAGTTCCTGGACGAAGACGCCCGGCACCCCAGCGCTTCGCCGCGTGAGGAGCCGCCGGACTGACGCGACCGGTCGATCAGGCGCTGCGCCACCCACTCGCCGACCGTCATCGCGGCGCCCCCGGCGACCAGGCCTTTCTACCGTGTCCATCACAACGGGCGGGTACCCCGCCGTTGCGCGGCTACGCCGCCCCCCGTGTACTGGACGGAGAGCCTGGGAACCCGCTCGGGCCGGCGGAGCCGCACCGCGCGGTGACGGCGGTGACCGTGGTGCCAGAGTGACGGCGGAAGGCGATCTGTACCGCGAGCCGGAGAGCGTGCACGGCGGGGGGCCGAGCTGGTGCGGTGGACCGCCGGGGCGACCGGCCGACGGCCCCGATCCGCCTGCCCGTCGAGCCGGTCACCGCACGCTCAGCTGCGGGACCACCGCTGGTTCGCCGCACCGGTGCAGGGCCAGATGACGAACGGGGTGCCGTCGGCCGTGCCGTGGCCCTGCACGTCGAGGCACTTGCCGGAGCCGACGTTGACCACCGCGCCGCCGGACTGGACCCGCCACTGCTGCGTCGCGGCACCGGTGCAGCTGTGGATCTGCACCGCGGTGCCGTCGGCCGTGGCGCCGCCGGCGGTTTCCAGGCACTTGGTGTCGAACACCTTCAGCTGGTTGCTCGTGGTCGACGTCCACGCCTGGTTGCTGCCGTTGTTGCACCCCCACAGCGCCGGCACCGTGCCGTCGGCCTGGTTCGCCGCCGGGACGTCGGCGCACTTGCCCGACTCCGCCGACTCGAGGATGCCGTCGGTGTCGCCGCGGGCCCACTTCTGGTTGGCGCCGCCGGTGCAGTCCCAGAGCAGCAGCGCGGTGCCGTCGGCCGTGCCGTGGGCGTCCGCGTCGAGGCACCGGCCGGATCCGGAGTTGACGACCGAGCCGTCGGCGCCGACGGTCCACTGCTGCGCGGCGGAGCCGTCGCAGCCGGTGATCACCACCGGCGTCCCGGCGGCCGCGCCACCGGCCAGGCACTTGCTGCCGTACACCGTCAGCTGCCCGGCCGGGGTCGCGGTCCAGCTCTGGTTCGCTCCCCCGGTGCAGTCCCACAGCGCGACGGCGGTGCCGTCGGCCTGGCTCGCCGCGGGGACGTCGGCGCAGATCCCCGATTCCCGGCCCTTGAGGATGCCGCCGAAGTCACCGCCGGCATTCGGCGTCACGGTGAAGTTGTCGAAGAGGTTCGTCTGGTAGCCGACGACACCCACGCCGACGAGCCCGGTGGTGAACGCCGTGTCGGTGACGGCGCCGAGCACGGAGCCGTCGAGGCTCGCGGTGATCCGGTTGCCGCTGAAGCCGAGCTTGACCGTGTGCCAGGCGTTCAACCCCAGCGCCGCGTGGGAGCCGGACGCGAGCGTGGTGAGCACGCCACCGCTGCTGTTCTTCGCGATCGACCACGCGCCGGTGTCGGCCACCCGCAGCTGGTAGGCGGCCTGGTGGCTCTGCGGCCGATTCTGCGTGTTCGCCCGGCCGAGCAGGGTGACGGTGCCGGTCTGCTGCAGGTCGACGTCGGTGCTGACGGTGTAGTTGCTCCAGTGCGGATCGCCGGCGAGGGTGAAGGCGTCGCTGTCGTCCTGCCACTCGATCGGCCGGACCGGGGCGACCTGCTGCAGGCACTGCCCGCCGCGGCCGGCGGCGCACGGGCGGACCTCGAACGCGCCCTGCATGTCGGAGAAGAACTTGGCGGCGCTGCGCGTGGGATAGCCCTCGAAGGTGTCGGAATAGGGCAGGCCCAGCGTCCCGGCGGCCGGGCTCGTCGCGGTGCCCTTGCCCTGGCCGGTGGTCGTGGTGACCGAGTAGATCCGGTTCGGCCGCAGGGTCAGCGAGTACTTCCCCGACGACGGAGTCACCTCGTTCTGCCGCACGAAGTAGTCGGCGGCGTCGCCGGACGCGAGGTCGGTGGACCAGACGTGCACCGTGCCGCCGTCGAGGTTCCCGGAAACGGTCACGTCGACCGTCTGGGCGGCCGTCGCGCCGGTGGTTTCGTAGATGGTCGAGTAGTCGGTGCCGTCGGTGGACTTCAGGGAGACGTAGCTGCCGTTCGCGCGGTTCCCGCCGAGGTAGCCGCTGGCCGAGCCGGTGAGGAACCGCCAGCCGGGCCGGGTGAACTGGGCGACCTGCGCGTTGGCCCACAGGTTCTGCCCGAGCTGGTAGGCACCGGACCACGGCGTGTTCGCGGTGGCGAGGCCCACCGTGCTGTAGGGCAGGTTCGCGGACAGCGCGGCGATCAGCGGCCAGTCCAGGAAGCCGGTCAGCTGCCCGTCGAGGTAACCGCGCGTGATGGTGCGGATGTAGGCGGCCGCGCCGGCGTTGAAGTCCTGGGAGCCGAATTCGCTGGCCCACAACGGTTTCCCGGTGGCGACGGCGTTCGCGGACGACGCGCAGGCGGTCGCGTCCGAGAGGTAGCCGCACGGGTAGTGGGAGCCGACGACGCCGACGGCGGCGGCGAACCGGCCGTCGGCGAGCATGTCGTCGGCGGTGCTCCAGCCGGTGTCGTCCCCGACGATCTGCACGGCACCGTAGCCGCGGGCGTCCAGCGCGGAACGCAGGTTCTCGTACCAGGTCTTGTCGTGCCCGCGTTCGTTCCAGCCGCCGAGGTAGCCGATCGTCAGTCCGTGCTGCTTGGCGCAGTCCAGCCAGGAGATGTCGTAGTCGATCATGTCCTGCGACCAGAAGTTCCCGCCCCCGACCCAGCCCGGCGCCGCCCAGGGCAGCGCCACGAGCTTGATCTCCGGATTGCGGGCGACGGCCTGCTCGCCGAGCCAGAATTCGTAGCCGGCGTGGCAATTGATTTCGCCGCGCACGTGCTGGTGACTCGGTTCCGCGCCGTCGGTGGAATTCGCGTCCCCGCCGATCTCCAGTTTCAGCAGCTGCACGGCGGCGCCGTAGCCCGGTTTGAACAGGTAGTCGAGGATCTGCGCCCGTTGCGCGGGCGGGTAGTCGATCAGCAGCCGGGAATTCCCGCCGCCGCCGCTGATCGCGCCGACGCCGTCGAAGGTGCGTCCGGTGCTGCCGCCGTCGACGGCGATCGTGGTGGTGGCCGCGGTGGTGGCCGCGGTGGCGGGCAGCGCGGTCACCACCGGTGTCGCGGCGGCGAGCAGTGCGGCCAGGACCAGGAGGAAAAGCCGGCGGTGCGTCGAGTCCCGGTGGTGCGTCGAGTCGCGGTGGTGCGTCGAGTCGCGGTGGTACGGGCGCATGGCAGGTCTCCCCGGGCGCGCGGACAGGACGGACTTCGCCAGCACAGTCCCCGGCCCGGCGGCCAGTCAAGGCACACCGGCGATCATGTCTCGTCATTGGTCTGGTCCGCCCGCCACCGGCGCCCGGAGGCTTTTCGGTTGCCGCCGAGGCGAACCCGTTTCGCGGAGCGCTCCCGGGGGTAGCCGCCCGGGGTCGTGGAGGTGGGCGGTGGGACATTCGTTCGAACCGGAGCGCCTGGGAATCGTGCGCTCGGAAACCAGCACCGGAATCGCGGCCCTGGCGTTGTGGGGGGGGAATTGGACGCCGGAACGGCACCGGGACTGTCCGGCGCCGTGCTCGAGGCGCTGGCCGAAGAGCGCGAGGTACTCATCTTGGACCTCTCCGGGCTGTCGTTCCTGTCCGCCGCCGGGGCGCGCTCGATCCGGCTCACGCACGACGCGGCCGGGGCCACCCGGCTGCGGGTCGTGACCGGTGGCGGCCGCGCGGTGGAGCACGTGCTGCGGGCGACCGGGTTCACGGCGGTGCTGGACTGCTACCCGACTCGTTCGGCGGCGCTGGGCGCGGGCAGCCGGCGGTCGTTCGTGAGCCGGGTGAACGCCAGCTGGAACGTCGACTGCTGACCCGCGGCGCCGGGCCGTCGACGGCCCGGCGCCGGTGTTCCCCGGGCTTTCCCGCCGACGGACCGGCGGGAAAGCCCGGTCGATCACGGCAGGCTGAGACCGTACGCCTGCAGCACGGCCGGCACCGGCTGGAAGAACGTCTCGCCGCCGGAGGTGCAGTCGCCGCTGCCGCCGGAGGTCAGGCCGATGGCCGTGGCGCCGTCGAACAACGCGCCGCCGCTGTCGCCCGGCTCGGCGCACACGTCGGTGTCGATCAGGCCGTACACCGAGCCTTCTTCGTAGTTGACCGTCGCGTCGAGGCCGGTGACCGTGCCGGAGTGGACGCCGCTCGTGGAACCGCTGCGCGTCACCGGTTCGCCGACCGAAGCGTCACCGGCGCCGGTGATCTCCTGGCCGGTGTTCACCGCGCTGGGCCCCTCGGCCCCCGGGTCGTAGGCCGCGTAGGAGTAATCCGTGCCCGGGAAGTCGGCCCACTGGGTGCTCGCGATGTGCTCGTAGCTCCAGGAATCGGCCCACCAGTCGTTCGTCGCGACGCCGCAGTGCCCGGCGGTGATGAAGCCGGGGTTGCCGCTCGAATCGTGCACGTTGAAGCCCAGGGAGCAGCGCAGGCCCTGCCCCCAGATCGCGTCGCCGCCGCTGAGCAGCGGACGCAACCGGGCGGTGCGCTCGAGGCGGGCCTTCGCGCCGAAGCCGCGCACCTGGGCCGTCAGCTTCGCCAGCGCGGCACCGGTGACCGTGGGGTCGGCGGTCACGCGGACCCGGCCGGTCCGGGGGTCGATCCGCCACGCGGTGCCGGGAATGCGGTCGAACCGGTTCAGCAGGCCGGTCACCGCGGCGAGCTCGGACCGGCGGAAGGGCACCAGCCGCGGTTCGGCACCGGCCGCCCGCACCTGATCCGCCGCCGCGGCATCGGTGACGGTGACGACCAAGTGCGCGTTGTCGTAGTAGGCGCCCACGGTGCGGTCACCGAGACCGCTCGTGAGCCGTTCGCCGAGCGCGGTCGCGGCCCGGGCGGTCAGGGGCTGGACGCTCAAGGGCTGGGCGGTCAGGGGCTGGGCGGCGATCGCCACGGAGGTCGGCGTGAGGGCGATCCCGGCGGCGAGCACCGCGGCGGCACAGATCGTGCCGCCGCGCCGGATCCGGGAAGCCGGATGGGCAGTGGACATGGGTCATCTCCATGCTCGTGGGATGGGACGATGACACACCGGTGCGGAGAGCGCGCGTCGTCAGACTACGACGGTGCGACATTTTCCTTCCACCCACCAAAGTCGCATTCCGCCGCCACACGATTCCGGTCGACGTCGTTTTCCGGGAAAGCAAAGAATCGCCGGTTTTCCGGCACCGCCGAATGGCCGGTTGACGGCGAACCGGCCGAACGCGGGATTATCCGCTCCCACCTCTGTGAGGACCCTGAGAGAGCCCGGAAGCGCCACCGGACCGGCTGTGTCCTCATTGGACTTCCCGGCACGGCCGGGTTTCTTCGGCGCGGCACTCAGGTCCAGTACAGCGCCCGGCCGGCGGGAAGCCGCCGTTCGAGTGCGGTGTCGAACCACGCACGCAGCTCGTGCATGTCTTCGCGGCGGTAGACGTACTTCACCGAACCGTATTTGCCGAACTTGCGGGACCGCTGCTCCGGATCCATCTCCAGCTTCGTGCGCGGGTACCAGCCGGTGAGCACTTCGCGGCTGCCCGGGGTGAACCGGTGCGTGATGCACTCGACGGTCAGATCGAGCCCCGGCACGGCGTCGAGCTCCGCGGCCGCCGCGTCCAGCAGGGCGCCGTACTCGTCCCGCCAGCCGGGCACGGGCATGATCGGGGCGATCGTCAGCCCGACCGGGTAACCCACGCGAGCCAGCCGGCCGAGCCCGGCGAGCCGGGCGGCCACGGGATCGGTACCGCCTTCGAAGCGGCCGGCGACACCGGCGGCGTTGACCGAGGCGCGGATCCGCGTCCGGCCGCCGTGCGGCAGGCCGAGCAACGGCTCGACGGCCCCGAACTTGGTGGTCGCGCGCAGCTGCACCGGCCCGTCGAAGCCGTGGGTGCCCACGTGCGCGACCGCGGCGGCGAGGCTGCCGGTGACGTGCTCGATGCCCAGCGGGTCGGTGTAACACGACGCCTCGAACGTCGTGCCCTCGTGCGCACGCGCGGCCGTGCCGGACGTGACGCCGCCACTGCCGACGTAGGCGTCCATCCCGGCGAGGATGTCGTCGAGGTCGGCGTACACACGCGTGACCGGCGGACCGGACAGGGAACCGGCCAGGTAGCAGTACTGGCAGTGCGCGGGACAGCCCTCGGCCAGGTCGAGACGCCAGTCCGCGCTGGGCGGAATGGGCTGGAGCTTCCGCTTCGACGGCGGGCTGACCACCACCGCGAGCGTCGACTTCGCCCGGACGTAGGTGGCGCGCTCGTCCTTGCCGCGCAGGCCGGTGATCCGGTCGGAGCGCAGGAACTCGATGTCACCCACCCCGGCGGCCTCGCAGCGCGCGACGATCTCGGCGGCGTGCGGGCGTTCGGCGGCCGACCGGGTGACGACGACGTGCTGGGGGGTCCACCGGCGGGAGCGGGTCTGCGATGCGGTCATCACCCCTGTGCAACGCGTCGTGGCCGGGCGGTGCATCCGGGGGCCGGCTTGACGTCGGTCACAGCCGGCCCCCGGCCGCGGCTCAGCCGGCGAGCGTCGCCTGCAGCGTGATCTCGGGCACCCCGGCCAGTGCGCGGCTGACCGGGCAGTTCGCCTTGGCCTGCTCGGCGTACTCGCGGAACTGCGCCTCGTCGACGCCGGCGACGCGGCCCTGCGTCGTCAGCTCGATCTTGAGGATCGTCGGCGCTCCGTCGACCGGCCGCAACGTCACCGCCGCGTCCGTCTCGATCGACTCGGCCGGGAAACCGGCGCCGGCCAGGGTGCTCGCGAGGGCCATCGAGAAGCAGGACGCGTGGGCCGCGGCGATGAGCTGCTCCGGGTTGGACCCGGGGCCGTCCTCGAAGCGGGACTTGTAGGTGACGCCGCCGCTGATGCTGCCCCCGCCCGCGGTGAACTGCCCGGATCCGGTGGGGATGTCGCCGTTCCAGTTCGCGTGGGCCTTCGATACGGGCATGGGTCCTCCAAAGATCGTGTCGGTGCTCGGCCCCGAGTCAATCAGGATCGGGCCCGGTCCGCCAAAGCGTCCCGGTCGAGCGCGAACCGGGCCGGCGGTCACGCCACCTTGATGACGACCTTGCCGGCCGCGTGGCCGTTCTCGACGGTGGCCAGCGCGGCCGGGGCGTCGGACAGCGGGTGGACCGCGGTGATCACCGGTGCGAGGACTCCGTCGAGGGCCAGCCGGGCCGAGCGCGCCAGGTTGTCGCGGTCGAGGCGGCGCTCGACGAACCGGCCACCCAGCTCGGGCACCGACTGGTCACCGACGGCGATGACGTTGCCGGGCTCGCGGACCAGCGGGGCGACCGTCCGCAGCGCGGTGCCGCCGACGAGGTCCACGATCCCGTCGAGGCCGCCCGGAACCAGCGCGCGGACCGCGGCGACGACGTCCTCCGCCGTGTAGTCGACGAACTGCACCCCGAGGGATTCGGCCTGCTCGCGCTTGGCGGCGCTGCCGGTGCCGAGCACGCGCAGCCCCCGCGCCGCGGCCAGCCGGGCGACCGCGAGCCCGACCCCGCCGCCCACCCCGTTGACCAGGATCGCGGCGCCGTCCGGGAGGCCGAGCTGGTCCAGCGCGTCCACCGCGGTCGTGCCCGCCACCGGCAGCGTCGCCGCCACGGTCGCGGACAGGCCCTCCGGGATGCGCGCGGTGTTCGCCGCGGACAACACCGTCGTCTCGGCGTACGTGCCGCCGCCGGTGAGCGCGAAGCCGAAGACCGCGTCCCCGACCTCGAGCCCGTCGACGTCCTCCCCGAGCGCGAGCACGGTGCCGGCCGCCTCCATGCCCAGCACGCGGGGGAACGGGCGCCCGCCGTCGAGCCCGGGCACCAGCCCGGCGCGCAGCAGGTGGTCGAGCGGGTTGACGCCGGCGACGTCGACCCGGATCAGCACCTCGTCGGGCCGGGGGGCGGGATCGGGGCGCTCGAACGACTCCTGCACCTCGGGCCCGCCGAAACTCCTGAAACCCCACGCCTGTCCCATTTTCGCTGCCTTCCGGATGACCGCCCGGTGGTTCCGGGCTCCTGCGGCCATCGTCACCGTTCACACCGGTGTCAGGGGCAACCGGCTGAGGCGCGGATCACAGCTTCAGGCCGACCGGGCCAGCGCCGACCGGTGCCGGTTGTTGGCCGCGATCACCTGGTCGAGCGCGTCCCGGGCTTCGACCAGGCGCGCGATCTCGGCGTCGATCCGGTTGCGCTCGCGCGTCATGGTGGCGAACGCCTCGTCGACGACCCCGGCGTCCCCCGGCGTTTCGACGCACGGCAGCACCGCCGCGATCACCCGGCTGGACAGGCCGGCGTCGAACAGCTGCCGGATGAGGGCCACGCGCTCGACCTCGGCGTCGGAGTAGTGCCGCTGCCCGGCCTCGGAGCGGGAACTGGTCAGCAGGCCCTGCTCTTCGTAGTACCGCAGTGAGCGGGAACTCACGCCCGTACGCCTGGACAGCTCGCCGATCCGCATAGCGGAAAGGCTACGCCGCACGATCCCCGCGCCCAACGCCGAACGTCGGCAACGCGAACCGGTCTCCGAGGAAAGGTCGGCAGCACTTCGTCCTCCGTGGCCATGCCGTCGCTCATCGGCCGCCTGACGCGGCCGAGACCAGGGCGCCGACCGCCGTGTCGATGTCGGCCTCGGTGGTCCAGCGGCCGAGGGACAGCCGCAGCGCGGCCAGGGCTCGCTCGGAGCCCAAGCCCATTGCCGCCAGTACCGGCGACCCCGTGTGCACGCCGCTGTGGCACGCCGAGCCGGTGGACGCCGCGATCGCGGGGGCGGCTTCGAGCACCTGGTGGCCGCGGGTGCCGTCGATGCTGATGTTGAGCGTGTTCGGCAGTCGCCGGCCGGGTGCCGCGGGGCCGTTGAGGCGGACACGGCCGGGCAATGCCGTGGCGAGCCGGTGGTGCAGCTCGTCGCGCAGGGCCGCCAGGCGATCCGCCGCGACGTCCTCGGCCGCGAGCCGGGCCGCCGTGCCGAACGCCACCGCCAGCGCCACGTTCTCCGTTCCCGCGCGCAGGCCGCGTTCCTGGCCGCCGCCGTAGACGACCGGCTCCAGCGTCACGCCGTCCCGCACGAACAGCGCCGCCACGCCGCGCGGGGCGTACATCTTGTGCCCCACCACCGTCAGCAGGTCCACGCCGAGGCGTCCGACGTCCACCGGGATCTTCCCGCACGCCTGCGCGGCGTCGCAGTGCACCAGCGCGCCGTACCGGTGCGCCAGCTCCGCCAGTTCGGCGACCGGCTGCAGCGCACCGGTCTCGTTGTTCGCCGCCATGATCGACACGACCGTGCGGTCCGCGTCCGTGCGCAACGCCGCCGCCAGCGCGTCCTGCGTGACCAGGCCGTGGTGGTCGACCGGCAGCACGGTGACGCGGGTGCCGTGCAGCCGCTCGAGCGCGCGGGCCGTTTCCAGCACGGACGGGTGCTCGGTCGCCTGGACGACCAGGCGCGCACCGGTGGCGAGCACCGCGCCGCGCAGCGCCAGCAGGTTCGCCTCCGACCCCGACCCGGTGAACACGATCTCCTCCGGCCGCGCACCGACCAGATCGGCGACCTGCGCCCGCGCGGTCCCGAGCGCCTTCCTCGGTTCCCACGCGTAGGGGTGAGCACTGGCCGGGTTGCCGAATTGCCCGGTCCAGAACGGCATCGCCGCTTCGCCGACGCGCGGATCGACCGGCGTCGTGGCGTTGTAGTCGAGGTAGACGGGCCCGTCGTCCAGGCCCGGCGGGCGGCGCATCGCCTGGGTCACTCGGTGTCCTCCCCCTTCGGGCTGCGCACCACCTTCACGCCGGGCCCCCGTCCCCGCAAGCGCGATCGCGGCCGGTCAGCTGACGTTGAAGTTCTGGTCCACCTCGTCGGCCAGCGCGCCCAGGGCACGATCGAGCCGCTCGCGCACCTCGTCGGTGTCGGCGTCGTCGTCGACCTTCGCCCGCAGTTCCGCTTCGCTGGCCCCGGTTCCGTCGCCGGTCACCCGCAAGTCGCCCGCCCAGCCGTCGGTGCGCCACTCCACCCGGCCTTCGTCCGCCCGCAGATCGACGTGGTAGTCGCCCGAGCCGCCCTCCGGCAGCCACGCCTTGGCGCGGGTGGCGTCGGAGGCGGTGTTGAGGACGATGTCGGCTTCCGCCGTCATCGCCCGGGTACTGGTCACCATTCCGGCACGTTCCATCATCGCGGCCGGGTACCCCGGTCTTCCGCGGCTACGCCGACGCGCTCGCGGAGCCGGCACTCGCGGTGTCCGGGCTGTCGGTGAACGCCCGGACGAACGAGGACACGCAGACCGGTGGCGTCCTCAGCGACGCGACGATGTGCCCGTCGATGCTCAGCGGCGGGTCGAGCGGCCTGGCGCGGACCCGGCGCGCGGCGAACCCGCTCAGCTGTTCCGCGGTCAGCACCGTCCAGGCGCCGTGTCCGCTGCCGACCTCGATCAGGACGGTGAGCACCGAGCCACCCGACCGGCCCCCCGGTCCGCCGCCGGCGCCGTGCCAGGCGGCGACGACCGCGTCGTGCCAGGCCGGGTCCTCCTCGCGGGCGGGCAGCCGCAGGGCCGCCGGGTCGAGATCGGCCGGCCGCACCGCCGGGGAGCCGGCCGCCGGGTGTTCCTCGGACACGACCGCCAGCAACGGCTCGGACCACGCGCGGACCACGCGGACGCCGTCCGCCTCCACCGGACCGCGGACCAGCGCCAGGTCCAGCTCACCGCTCCGGACGGCCGCGAGCCGGGCCGCGACCGGCAGGTCCACGAGCGAGGCCTGGGCGGGCCGGTCCCCGTCGAGCAGGAGCTGCGCGGCGCGTTCCAGCCGCGGGGTGAGACCCGAGGCGACGCCGATCCGCAGGTGCGCAGCGGGTTCGCCGGCGACCACGCGCACGCGTGCCGCGGCGGCGAGGGTCTCGCGGGCGGCCTCCAGCACGCGCTCCCCGGCCGGGGTGAGCCGCACGTGCCGCGGCGACCGGTCGAACAGCCGGGTGCCGAGGTCCCGTTCGAGCCGCGCGATCTGGTGGCTCACCGCGGGCTGCACGATGTCGAGCCGCTCGGCGGCCCGGCCGAAGTGCAGCTCCTCGGCGACGGTGACGAAGTACCGGAGCGCGCGCAGTTCCACGTCCCCTCCCCTCCCGGGCACGATGACAAAAAGTGATCGCTGAGCAGTCTAAGTGGGGCTGGTTCGGCCGGGCTTTCCCGGCTGGGATCGAGGCATGCACATCGGCACCGGCTTGATCAGTCCCCCGTCCCCGGCCGAGGTGGTGTCCGCCGCGGCCGACGCCGCCGACCGCGGCCTCCACAGCTTCTGGACCAACCAGAACCCCGGCGGCTGGGACCCGTTGACCCTGCTGGCGACCCTCGGCCGTCGGCCCGCCGAAACCGGCACGGCCATCGTCGCCACCTACCCCCGCCACCCCGTGACGACCGCGACCGAAGCGCTCACCCTCCAAGCGGCCTCCGGCGGTCTGACCCTGGGCATCGGCCCCAGCCACGCCTGGTACGTCCGGGACCAGCTCGGCCTCCCGTACACGTCCCCGCTACGGCACACGCGTGAGTACCTCACCGTGCTGCGTCCCCTCCTCGAAGGCCGGCCCGTCCGCTTCGACGGCGAGTTCTTCACCGTCGACACCCGCCTCGAGGTCAGCGCCCCGCCGCCCGGCCTCCTGCTGTCGGCGCTCGGCCCCCGCATGCTGGAGCTGGCCCACGACCTCGCCGACGGGGTGGCGGCCGCCTGGGTGACGCCGGACATGGTCGCCGGGCACATCGCCCCCCGCACGGCCCCCGGCGCGCGCATCGTGGCCCAAGCCGTCACGGTGCTGAGCCCGGACCCCGACCGCACCCGCGCGGGCTTCGCCGAGCAGCTCACCGCCGTCGGCCAGATGCCCGCCTACCGCGCCTCACTCGACCGCGCCGGACTCGCCACCCCGGCCGACACCCTCGTCATCGGGGACGAGACCACGGTGCTCGACGCGGTGAAGCGCTACGAAGACGCCGGCGTGACCGACCTGATCGTCGTGCCCCTCAACGAGCGGGACCGCACCTTGGACCTCTTGCCGGTCTGACCGATCCGCGGGGTGTCGCCGGCCCGCGACACCCCGCTCCTCCCGTGACGGCCGCCACCCGGCTCGTGCCCGTGGGTTCGGCTGCGGGGTCAGCGCGGTGCGGTTGCCGTGGCCAGGACACGTCGGGATCCGCCGAAGGCGGGCAGGATCCGCCGGGCCTCCTCCTGCACGGACTGCATCGCCGGATCGCCGCCGGCGTCGAGGGAAAGCGCCGCCTCCCACAGCGCTTTCTCGGCCGCTCGCCACGCCGGCTTGTCCGTCACCTCGACGTCCACGAAGCCGGCCGACGGCAGCTGCCTGGCCAGGTCCATTTCCCGCATCCGCGGTGGCAACCGCTCGTCCGCGGCGTCCAGGGCTTCCCAGCAGGTGACGACCACGCGGCCACCCGGCCGCAGAACCCGGCGGCATTCCCGCAGCGCGGCCGGTTTCGGTTCGGCGAACTGCAGGGAGTCGACGACGAGCACCGCGTCGACCGACGCCGCCCCCAGCCCGGTGCCGGTCAGCTCACCCACCCGGAAGCCGGCCCGCTCCGCCAGTCCCAGCTCCCGGGCCCGGCGGTGCGCCTGCTCGATCGCGACCGCCGAAAAGTCCACCCCGACCACCCGGGCACCGCTGCGCCGCGCGATCTCCAGTCCGTAGCCGCCGCGACCGCACGCCAGATCCAGCAGCACCTGACCCTCGCGCAGCGCGAGCTCCGCCACGACCTCGTCGAGCGCGGCCCCGCTCAGCAGGCTGGTGGACTGCAGGCCCGGCGGAAGACCCAGCACCCGCCGCACCAGCTCGTCGGCCGCCGGCGACTCCACCCGCTCCGCGTACCAGCGATCGAACTCCGCCGCACTCAGCTCCACCCCCGGACCTTCCCACACCGCGCGGTGGTCCGCCGGCACGGAAGATCAGGGCGCGGACGTGAGCCGGAGCACCGGCCAGCCGATCTCGGTTCGCCAGGTCGCCGGTCCGGGTTGTCGCGCGGGCCGATCGGATACGTCTCGTGGACGGGGACGTCAACCCTCAGGGGCCCGCGCTGGACTGCTACACCGAAGACGCCGTCGTCACCGACGAGGGCCGGGTGGTGATCGAACCGTGACGGCTCAAGAGGCGTCCGGGAGCTGCGTGGCCCGGTAGCTGCCGGGTGTCCGGCCCATGGTGCGCGTGAACGTTTCGACGAACGCGCTCGGCGTGGCCCAGCCGCAGCGGTGCGCGGTCTGCGTGACGCTGGCGCCCTCCGCCAGCAGGACCATCGCGTGGAACACGCGGGTCGTGGTGCGCCACTGCGGGTAGGTGGTCCCGAACTCGACGCGGAACAGCCGGGACAGCGTGCGTTCGCTGGTGCCGGTGCGCCGGGCCAGCCACGCCGTCGTGCGGGGCCGGCTGAGGTCGTCGGTGACGAGCCGGCACGCGTGGGCCAGCCGGGGGTCGCGGGCCACGGGCAACGTCAGCGGCCGGTCGTGGGCGCGGCGGAGGCGGTCGCGGAGCACCGCGTGGAGCCGCGCGGCTTCGGCGGCGCCGAGGCCGGGTTCGGTGGTGGCGATGAGGAGTTCGCGCAGCAGCGCGCTGACCGCGATCACCGTGGGCGCGGTGCCGTCCAGCGGCGCGTCGCGGCCCGGGAACATCAGCGTGAGGACCTCGGACGCGCCGTAGACCCGGTGCTCGTGCCAGGTGCCGGCGGGCATCCACACGGCACGGTCGGCGCAGGCCACCCACGCGCCGCGGTCGGTCTGGACCGCCAGGACGCCCCGGATGACGTACACCAGCTGGTGCTCGTCGTGCCGGTGCCGCTCGATGACGTGGCCGGCCGCGTGCTCGTGGCGGTTTTCTGACACAAGTCGACAGATTATCGGAAGTGCGAGCCCGGCGTCGCTGCCACCGTGAGCGCATGACGACCAGTTCCCGCCTCCGCCGCGTCGCCATGGACACGCGGCCGTTGCAGATCCCGGTGTTCCGCCGGACGTTCGCCGGCCAGGGCGCCGCGGTGGTCGGGACGGTGGTGACCGAGGTCGCCGTGCCGGTGCAGATCTACGACCTCTCGCACTCGTCGTTCGACGTCGGCCTCGCCGGGCTGGCCGGGCTCGTCCCGATCCTGGTGTTCGGGCTCTACGGCGGCGCGGTCGCCGACGCCGTGGACCGGCGGCGCCTGTACCTGGCCTCCGCGGCGCTCACCTGGACGGTCACCCTCGCGCTGCTCGCCCAGGCCGTCGCCGGGGCCGGGTCGGTGCCGCTGATCCTCGCGCTGGTCGCCGTGCAGTCCGGCGGCTTCGCCGTCTCGTCCGCCGTCCGCGGCGCCATCACCCCGGCCCTCGTCCCGCGCGAGCTGGTGCCCGCGGCCAACTCGCTCACCTACACCGCGTCCACGATCGGCCAGGTGCTGGGCCCGCTCGTCGCCGGTGTCCTGCTCGGCCTGCCGAACGGGTTCCGCTACGCCTACGGCGCCGACGCGATCTTGTTCACCGCCGCCCTCTACGCCACCTTCCGGCTCCCGCCGCTGCCGCCGTCGGCTCCCCTCGGCCGCCCCGGCCTGCGCTCGGTCGTCGACGGCCTGCGCTTCCTCGCCGGCCGGCAGGTCCTGCTGGTGTCCTTCCTGGTCGACATCGCCGCGATGGTGCTGGCCATGCCGACCGCCCTGTTCCCCCAGGCCGCCGAGACGCGCTGGCACGGCGGCGTCGGCCTGCTGTACGCCTCGATCGCGGCCGGCTCGGTCCTCGCCGGGCTCTCCAGCGGCTGGATCGGCCGGGTGCGGCGCCAAGGCGTCGCCCTCGCCGCCGCGGTGGCGGTCTGGGCCGCGGCCGTCGCGCTGGCCGGGCTCGCCCCGGCCCTGTGGCTCGCGGTCACGCTGCTCGTCGTCGCCGGCGCGGCCGACCTCGTCAGCGCGGTGTACCGGGCAGACGATCCTGCAGACCACCGTCCCGGACCGGCTGCGCGGCCGGCTGCAGGGCGTGTACACCGTGGTCGTCACCGGCGGTCCCCGCCTCGGCGACCTGCGCGCCGGGATCATGGCCTCGGCGCTCCCCCTCGCCGTGGCCTGGTCGGCGCCCGCACTGGCGTGCGCGGTGCTCGTGCTGGCCGGGGCCGTCCTGGCGAGGTCGTTCTGGCGCTACACGCCCGCGGACCATTGACTGTCCGGTCGGCCGCGAAGCAGTCCAACGGCGACCTGCCGCCGGACCTGGAAACCTGCGTCCGCGAGACCGTCGGCACCTTCACCCGGGCGGTCGTGGCCTGATCCACGTGTTGGCCGCCTGCGATGATCCTCGCGTCACAAGCGATTCCGGGCACTCGCGGCGAGCCGCCCGGTTCGGCCATGATCGACGTCAGCGGCGAGAGGAGCGCGGATTGAGCACGGGACTGGCGGGCCGGCTGGCCGCGGCGCGCGCCGAAGCGCTGGTCGGCCGGGGACGCGAGCGGGCCGTCCTCGACCGCATGATCTCCGGTGCGGCGGACGCTCCGCTCGTGGCCTACCTGCACGGCCCCGGCGGCATCGGCAAGTCCTCGCTCGTGCGCTACGCCGCCCGGCAGGCCGACCTCGCCGGCCGCCCGGTCGTGCGCATCGATGCCCGCTTCCTCGACGCCGACCCCCGCCGGCTCGAAGAGGCCGCCGCGCCGGCGTGCACCGTGCCCGGCACGGTCCTGCTCATCGACACCTTCGAACGGTGCCGGCCACTCGAGCCGTGGCTGCGCGAGACCTTCCTCCCGCGGCTGGCCGACGACGTGACCGTGGTGCTGGCCGGGCGCCTCGCCCCCGACGCCGAGTGGTCGCTGGACCCCGGGTGGGCGCAGTTGTTCACCGCCCTGGCGCTGAAACCCCTCGACCCGGCCGAATCCGGCGCCCTGCTCGCCGCCCGCGGTGTCCCCGCCGGGCAGCGCGGCACCTTCGTCGCCTTCGCCGGCGGCAGCCCGCTCGCCCTCTCCCTGGCCGCCTCCGCGCCCACCCCGCCGGACGCGCACTGGGAGCCGACCGGCGACGTGCTGACCACCCTGGTCGAACGGCTGGTCGGCGACGTGCCCGGCGCCGTGCACCAACGGGCCCTCGAAGTCGTCGCCCAGGCCTACGTCACCCGCGAGCCGCTGCTGCGGTCGGTCCTGGGCGACGAGGACGCCGCCGAGGTGTTCTCCTGGCTGCGTCAGCTGCCCTACATCGAGACCACGCCCGAAGGACTGCACCCGCACGACGCCGTCCGCGCGACCCTCGCGGCCGATCTGCGCTGGCGCGATCCCGAACGCCACGACGACATCCGCGCCCGCGTCTCCCTCGCCGGCCTGCAGGCCGTCCGCGCCGCCACCGAAGCCGACGCGCTCCAGCGGGTCGCGGAATGGATGTTCCTCTTCCGCGACCCGGGCGGCACGGACGACCTCTACAACTTCCGCGAGCACCCGCACGTCGAGGACGAAGCGCTGCGGCCCGAAGACGTGCCCGACGTCCTGCGCCTGGCCGAGGAAATCGAAGGGCCCGCCTCGGCGGCCGCGGCCGCGCACTGGCTGGACCGCCAGCCGGAAGCCTTCCGCGTCTACCGCTACACGGGCTCCCCCGCGCCCGCCGGGTTCATGGCCGTCCTCCGCCTGGACACGCCGCTGCCCGGCGACACCGCCGCGGACCCGGTCCTCGCCGCCGTCTGGGACCTGGTGAACACCGTCGCGCCGCTGCGGCCGGGCGAGCACCTGGGGATCCGCCGCTTCGCGGTGCAACCGGGCGGCCACCAGCGGCCGTCGCCGCTGATGGAGCTGGTCAGCCGGCGCACCATCGGCGAGGAAATGCGGGTCCACGGCCGCGCGGTGACCTTCAGCGTCTTCGAAGACGGCCGGCGGTGGGGGCGGTACCTGACCGAAGCCGGGATGCCCGAGGTCGCGACCGTGACCGTCGGCGGGCGCCGGCTGCACGTCTTCGGCCGCGACTGGCGGCGGCAGAGCGTGGCGGACTGGGCCCGCCACCGCGCCCGCACGAGCGCCGCCCCGGTGGCGACCTGGCCCGCCGGCGGCCCCGCCGCCGGACCGCCGTCCGCCGCCTTCGGGGACGCGGTGCTCGAAGCGCTGCGCACCTGGCACCGCCCGCGGGAATTCGCCACCAGTGTCCTGCTGCACTCCCACCTCGTCCGGCCGGACTCCACCGACCCGGTCGCGGATCTGCGGGCGGCCATCACGGTGGCCCTCGACGCGCTCCCGGTCGATCCCGCCGGTGTCAAAGCTCATGAAGCGCTGACCACCACGTACCTCACGGCTTCCCGCACCCACAAGGCCGCGGCCCGGCGGCTCGGTGTGCCCTACGGCACCTACCGGCGCCACCTGGCCCTGGCCAGGGCACGCCTGACCGAGCAGCTCCTGCGGCAGCCGGCCGCGCCGCGCTCCGGCACCGGTCAAGACCGCCGCGAACCGGAGCCGACGTCGCGGGCCTCGTCGAGCCACGCGTAGACGATCTCTTCGGCGCCGGGATTGCCCATGTGCCCGCGGTTCCCGCGCACGACGAGGTCCTTGTTGCCGCCCCGCGTGGCGGCGAGGATGCTGTCTTCGATCGGGAAGATCGAGTCCTCCATCCCGTTGATGACCAGCAGGCGGCAGGACGGCCGGTCCAGGACACCGGATCCGGCGAGGCTGAACTTGCCGGCTTCGGCGGCGTACCGGGCGACCGCGGCCGCCGGGTCCGGGTCGCGGTAGCCGAACTTGTGGGCCAGCGCGTCGGCCAGTGCGAACGGGTATTCCATCCGGTTCTGGGCGTGGATCCAGGCGGCGTCGAACATGTGGTGGCCACCGCCGCCCTGGGCCACCACGGCGGCCAGCCGGTCCGCGTGGGTGTGCGCGAGGCGCAGGGCGTAGTAGCCGCCGGTGCTGATGCCCCGCGCGAAGACCCGCCCCGCGTCGAGCCCGTGTCCGGCCGCGGCGGTGGCCACCCAGTCGAGGACGCTGCTCATCAGCCGGTCCGGCGACGCCGGGTCGTTCGCCGCCGCGGGGCAGTCGCCGGTGCCGGGGATTTCGAAGCTGATCGTCGCGAAGCCGCGGTCGACGTGGGCCTGCGTTCGCGGGGTGTGGTCGGTGCGGTAGGCGTCGAGCCCGCAGATGAACAGCAGAACGGGCCACCCGCCGGCCGGTGCCGGGCCCCGGGGCAGGCGGAGGTGGGCGGGGATGGCGGTGCCGTGGTCGCCGGCGGCCGGATCGGCGTGGGTGAACGGGATTTCGACCGGGTTGCTCGGCGGGTCGAGCAGCCGGCCGCCTTGTTCGTAGGCGGCTTTGCCTTTCTCCCAGGCCTCCTGGCTCAGCGGCGACCGGTTTACGGGGAACCGGGCGATCCGGTACACCGCCGCCGCGCGCAGGTACAGGTCCCTTGCCTCCAGGAGGTTTTCGCGCGAAGCCGCTTCCCGCGCGGCGGCGGTGAGCCGGTCCGCGACCGGGAAGAACGGCTTCGCGTAGTCGTCGGGCCGGTACAGGACGGCCGGGTCGTCGGCGGAGATCCGGCTCAGTTCGGCGAAGACCGGGTCGAAGTCCTCGACGCGCCCGTCGGTGAAGGGGTAGCTCCCGGCCGCGCACGGCGGACGCCACCTCTGCGACCACAGCGCGGAAACCGAGTCGTGGTGCGCGAAAGCCGGAAACCCGTCACGGGACCGGACGTGGTACGGCGTGTCCACAGTGGTCAGTGCTCCTCCGGTTCCGGGTTCAGATCGACTTGAGCACCCGGACGCGGTCGGCGATCGCGCGTCGCGAGACGTCGGCGTCGAACGCGATCGAGTCGAATTCGTGCGGGACACCGGGGTGCAGGTGGAACTCCACCGGTACCCCCGCCCGGCCGAGCTTGGTGGCGTAGGCGGTGTCCTCGTCCCGGAACAGGTCGAGCTGGCCCACCTCGATGTACGCCGGGGGCAGGCCGGCCGCGTCCTCGAGCCGGGCCGGGGCCGCCGTCGCCGGGACGTCCGGACCGCCCGCGGCGTCGCCGAGGAGGGCGGGCCACGCGGTGCGGCTGTCGTCGTAGGACCACACCAGGTACGGCGCGATGTGCTCGTCGGGGGCGGGGGTGCGGTCGTCGAGCATCGGCATGACAAGGATCTGACGGGCGATCGCCGGGCCGCCGCGCTCGCGCGCGAGCATCGAGACCGCCGCGGCCAGGCCGCCGCCCGCGCTGTCGCCCATCACGCCGATGCGGGCGGGGTCCACCCCGAGTTCCCCGGCGTGGTCGTGCAGCCAGCGCAGCGCCGTGTAGGCGTCTTCCAGCGGAGCCGGAAACGGGTGCTCGGGAGCGCGGCGGTATTCGACCGACAGCATCGGGACGCCGCTCGCCGAGACGTAGCGGGCGACCGGGCCGTCGAACAGGTCGATGTGGCCGAAGAGGTAGCCGCCGCCGTGGAAGAACACCACCGCCGGACCCGGCGTGGCGCCTTCCTTGGCGTACCAGCGCATCGCGATCCGCTCGCCGTCGACGGCGGTCGCGGCGCAGTCCGTGGTCCTGACGTCGGACGGGATCGGCTGGGCCGTTCCCGCCGCGCCGATGACCGGCTCCCAGAACGCGCGCCGCGCCGCGACGTCCCCGGCCGCCGGTCGCGGGGCGCCGGCCATCGGGGCCAGCGCCGCGGCGATTTCGGGGTCCAGGTTCAGTGTCATGGTCAGGCCGGCCGGATCAGGCGGCGGACGGGACGACGACGACCTTGCCGTGCACCGCGCCTTCGGCGGCGCGCGCGTGCAGCGCTGCGAGCTCGGCCAGCGGCACCCGCTCGGCGACGTCGACGCGCAGTTCGCCGGAGTCGACCTGCGCCACCAGCTTCGCCAGCTGGCCGGCGTCGCCGCGGACGAACAGGTCGATGCCGCGGACATCGCGTTCTTCGTCGCCGGGCGCGGGCATCCACACCGTCGTGTTCACCAGGAAGCCGCCGGGGCGGACCAGCGTGACGAGCGCGGCGAGCTGCTCGGGGGCGACCGGGGCGAGGTTCAGCACGACGTCGACCGGCTCGGTGACCGCGTCGGTGACACTGCCGGCGGTGTGGTCGACGACCTCGTCGGCGCCGGCTTCCCCGACCGCGCCGGTGCTGCGCGGGCTGGCGGTGGCGATGACGTGGGCACCGGCGTTCTTGGCCAGCTGCACCGCATAACCGCCGACCGCGCCCCCGGCCCCGTTGATCAGCACGCGCTGCCCGGCGGTCAGGTGGCCGTGGTCGAACAGGGCCTGGTACGCGGTCAGGCTCACCAGAGGCAGCGCCGCGGCGTCGGCCAGCGGGACGCTCTGCGGCGCCGCCGCGAGGACCTCGGCCGGGGCCAGCACGTACTCCGCGGCGGCACCCGGCTTGTCCATCGGCAGGAACCCGACGACCCGGTCGCCGACCGCGAAGCTCGCCACTCCTTCGCCCAGCGCGTCGACCGTGCCGGCGACGTCCAGGCCGGGAGTGTGCGGCAGCCGCACCGGGATCGGCCCCTGCATGAAGCCGCCGCGGATGTTGCCGTCGACGGAGTTGAACGACGTCCCGGCCACGCGGATCCGGACCTGCCCGGCACCCGGCGCGGGGAGCTCCACGTCTTCGTACCGCAGGACAGCGGGGTCGCCGTACTCGTGGAAACGCACTGCCTTCATCGGAATCTCTCCTTCGGACCGCTTGCTTCGAGTTCGAAGCAACTGCGGGCAACGCTACCCGTGCTTCGAATTCGAAGCAAGTGACGTGCGCCACGGCGCCGAAGCCGGCGCTGCGGCACAGGCGGGGATGCCCATGCGTCGACCCTGGGCCAGGCGGCGACCCGATCGCCACGGCCGGCGGTGCCCAACCGGGCTCACCGGTGCTCACCGGTGCTCACCGGGCGGCAACGTTCGAATTCGAAGCAGTAGACTCGAGTCATGCCGTCCCTCGACCCGGTGCAGCTCGGCGCCTACTTCGACCTGATCGAGGTGACCAGCCTGCTGCGGCACGCGGTCGAGCAGCAGCTGCGCGAAGCCGGCGACCTCAGCTACGTCCAGTTCCAGCTCCTGGCCCGCCTCGGGGACACCCCGACGGGCAGCCACCGCATGACCGACCTCGCCGACGGCGTCGTCTACAGCCGCAGCGGCCTGACCTACCAGGCGGGCTTGCTGGAGAAGGCGGGCCTGGTCGTCCGCGCCCCCTCCCCGGACGACGAGCGGAGCGTCACGGTCACCATCACCGACGCCGGCCGCGCCCTGCTGGCGAAGGTGCTCCCCGGCCACGTCGAGGTGGTCAGCGGCCTGCTGTTCGAGCCGCTCTCGCGGGCCGACGTGGAGAACCTCGCCGCCCTGCTCGCCCCGGTCCGCGACCACATGCGCGCGGCCCCGCCGCGCTCGGCCGCGCCCCGCCGCCGCAAGGGCGGCGCCTGAGGAGTTCCGTCCCGGCAACCTCCGTCGTGAGCACCACCCGGCCACCGGCTGCCGAAAGTGAATTCTTCTTGTTCACCTCGGGTTCATCTCCCGGTCGTCTCACGGGGCATGTTGTCCGTACGACCGCCGACCGGAAGGTGCGCGATGAGCACGTTGGACACGATGGCCTCCGAGCAGCTCGACACCCATCTCGCCCAGCTCGAAGACCGCCTGGGCCGGGACTACACGAACGTGGCCCGCCCGCGGCTGCACGCGATGGTGGACCGCGAACGCGCCCGGTTCGCCGGCGCCCGCATCCACGCGTTCGTGCCGATCCTGGTCGAACGGGCGGTCCGGGCCGCATTGGCCACCCGTTGAGAAAGTCCCGGAAAATCGACGTCGGCCACGTGCCGGTGCCGCGAACGCTCGACAGCAGGCCTCGGATCGTGCACGCCCGGACGGCGGGGCTCGCCGTCCGGGCGTGCACCTGTGGATGCCCGTGGCTTTCGGACACTCGCTCCGGAAAGCTGCGGACGGCGAAGACGAGGACTCCCGGCTACCGGTCCCGGGACCAGCCGGGCCGTCAGTCCTTCGTCGCGCGCTCCCACAGGCGTTCGAACTCCGCGCCGTCGATCACCGCCGGGGTCAGGGCCTGCTGGGCCGCGATCTCCTCGAACGACGGCAGCGGGACCTCGCTGAGCCCCGTGCGGCCGGTCGCGCGCCAGTCGTCGGCGTACTGCAGCCTGCCGTCGGGGAACACCTCGACCTTCCGGACCTCCCAACGGTCTTCGTCGAGCTCGCTGTAGATGTCCACCGGGGCGTCCGGGGCCTCGTGCCGCCAGTGCACGTGCAGGTAGTCCATGTCCGTTCTCCGGTTCACCGCTGCCGGGGCGGCCGCGGGCGGGCCGCGTCGCCCCAGTCTTCCGGCCCCATGCTGCTGCCCAGGTGCGGGCCCGGCGGGTTCGGGCCGTGGCCGACGTGGGCGTCGCCGATCTGGACCGGGCGGGGGTTCGGGTGGTTGGTGGGCTGGTCGTTGTGGTGCACGACGTACACGTCCGGCCGGTGGTCGGACTGCGAGATCGTGTACCCCTGGCTTTCCAGGGCCGACGGGCTGACTTCGATGTGGTGGGTGAAGCTCGCGCCGGAGCCCGGGTTGAGCACCAGGGCCTGCGACAGCGCCTCCGGCGACAGCTGTCCCGGCGCGATGTTCGTGAAGTAGCCGCCCGAGCCGTAGCGGGCGTGCGAGCCGACCAGCGGGTTGTCCGGCGTGCCGTGCGTCCAGGCCGACGGCCGGACGTGCCCGCTGTTCATGATGCCGTGCATGCCGGCTTCGTTGGTGTAGTGGTAAAGGCTCCCGTTCGGGTTGTCCGGCGTGTGCGGCACCGTCGCGTGCGGCGTCGTCGGCAGCGGGTTGTCGTAGTACGGCGGGGGCGGCCGGTTGCCGTTGCGGGGCGGCCGGCTCGGCCCGCCGTTGCCGCCGCGGCCGTTGCCGCCCGGGTTCCCCCCACCGCCGCCGCGGCCACCGCCTCCCCGGTTGCCGCCGCCACCCCGGCTGCCACCGCCGCTGCCGGACGCCGCGTCGGCGCACGGCGTCAGGCCGGACGGGTCGATCCAAGCCAGCGGGTTCGCGACGTACGCCTGCGGATTCGCCCCGCCCGCCAAGCCGAGCGGATCGGCGCTGAGGAAGCGCGCGGTGCCCGGGTCGTAGTAGCGGTGGTAGTTGTAGTGCAGCCCGGTTTCGGCGTCGAAGTACTGGCCGGGGAACCGCAGCGGCGTCACGGCGGGCGTGGTGTCCAGCGCCCGGCCCCAGATCGTCTGCGGCTGCTGGCGCGCGACCACGCCGTCGAGCCCGACCAGTTCGGTCGGGGTGCCGACGACGTCGGTCACGATCGCGTAGAACCGCTGGTCGAGGACCCGCTGGAAGCCGTCCGGCGCGAGCAGCCGCTCGCACTGCAGCAGCGGGAGCTCGCTGCCGGGTTCGACGTCCCAGCTCAGCAGGCGCCGCTGCCCGGACGCCGTCACCCGGTGTTCCTCGGCCAGCGAAGGTCCGTCCCAGGTGAAGTCGATCTGCTCGGCCACCGCGCCGTCGGCCGCGAGCCGCTGCTTCGCGACCCGCCTGCCCAGCGGGTCGTAGCGGTACCGCCACTGCTGCCCGTCGGGCGTCGTGACGCCGGTGAGCCGGTCCTCGGCGTTCCAGGTGAACCGCCAGACCTGCGGTCGCCCGTCGACCCCGGGCGCGGTGCGCTCGACGAGCCTGCCCTGCCGGTCGTGGGTGTAGCGGGCGGCGCCCGCGCCGGTGATCCGGCCGCCGGCGTACGTCCGCGGCCCGGCGAGCGCGTCGGGGACGGCGCCCGCCTGGACACCGGTGACGTTGCCGGTGCTGTCGTAGCTGTAGCGCTCGGGGTGCGCGGTCCCGGTGACCGCGCTGATCCGGCCGAGCGGATCGAGCTCGAACGACCGCGTTCCGCCGGCGGCGTCGTGCGTCGCGACGAGCAGGCCGTCTTCGCGGTAGTCATACGAGCGCCGGTGCAGCAGGGCACCCCCCGCGCCGGCCACGGTCTGCGCGGCGAGCCGGCCCGCCGCGTCCCAGTGCCGGCGCAGGTCCGCGACACCCCATTCGCGCTGGACCTCCCGGCCCGCGGGGTCGCGACGCAGGTGCATCGTGTGGCCGCCGACCCGCAGCCCGGTCGCCGCGCCGATGCCGTCGTAGGCCCATTCGGTGGTCAGCCCGGACGGCAGCGTGCGCCGGGTCCGCCGGCCGAGCACGTCGTACTCCGACCGCACGGTGCGGCCGTTGCAGGTCTCGGTCAGCACCCGGCCGAGCGCGTCGTAGGTGAAGGTGACGTCCGCGTCGGCGTTGACCGCGCGCAGGAGCCGGCCCGCGGCGTCGTAGGTCCACCGGGTCACGTCGGCGCCGGCGCGCTGCTCGAGCACGCGGCCGAGGGCGTCCCGGGTGAACTCGAGCGTCTCGCCCGCGCCGTTCGTGCGGCTGATCAGGTTGCCCGCCGCGTCGTAGCCGTAGCGGAGCACCCGTCCGTCGAAGTCCGTCTCCTCCACCAGGTTCCCCGCCGCGTCGTGGCGGTACTCCCAGCGGCGCCCCTGCTCGTTGCGGACGGCGACAAGCCGCAGCTCGGTGTCGTGCGTGAACTCCATCCGGCTGCCGTCCGGCGCGATCCGCGCGGCCGGCAGGTCGAACGCCCCGACCTCGTGCAGCGTCCGCGCGCCGGCGGCGTCGCGGTGCTCGCGGAGGTTGCCCTCGCCGTCGTAGGACCAGTGCTCGGTGCCACCGCCGGGCCGGGTCACGCGCAGCGGGAGTCCCTCGACGGTCCAGGCGTAGCGGGTCGTCTCGCCGGCCGGGCCGGTTTCGGCGACCAGGCGGCCGAACCCGTCGTACTCGAACGTGCGGACCGCGCCGGTGGGCGCGGTGATCGACGTGGTCAGGCCCCGCGCGTCGGTGACGATGGTGGTCCGCCCGCCCGCCGGGTCGACGATCGTGGCGAGGTTCCCCACGCTGTCGTAGCCGTACGTCGTGCGGGCGCCCGCCGGGTCGACCGCGGCGACCAGCTCACCGCGCTCGCCGTACTCCCGGACCGTGCTCGCCCCGTCGACGTCCACGGTGCGCACCGGCCGGTGCGCCCCGTCGTACTGCGCCGAGTCGCTCGTGCCGTCGGGGTAGCGGACGGCGACGAGGTCGCCGGCGTCGTCGTAGGTGTAGGTGGTGGTGCCGCCGAGCTCGTCGGTGCGGGCGAGCAGCCGGTGGTGGCGGTCCCATTCGCAGCGGACCTCGTGCCCGAGCGGGTCGACCTCGCGGCTGACCTGCCCCCACTCGGTGAAGTGGTAGGTGATGACCGCGCCGAGCGAGTCCGTCGCCCGGGTGATGCGGGCGGCCGTGTCGTAGTCGAAGGTGTAGTCGAGGTAGCCGCCGTCGCCTTCCGTGCCGACGCAGCGGCCGGCGGCGTCGTAGTGGTAGCGGTAGGAGACGCCGTTGCGGTCGGTCCAGCCGGTGATCCGCCCGTCGGCGTCGTAGGAGAAGCGCAGCGGGCGGCCGGAGGAGTTGACGACCTCGACCAGGCGGCGCGCGTCGTCGTAGCGGTAGCGGACGAGCGGGAGGTCCGCCGGGGTGCCGTCCGGCAACCGCGCGCCGCCGGCCAGGCCGAGGCCGGTGACCAGGCCGTCGGCGGACTCGACGGCGAGCCGGTACCCGCCGGAGTGGCTGATCGCCGTCAGGACGCCGTCGGTGCGCTCGAAGTCGATCCGGGCGCCGGACCCGCGCACCACGGCGGTCACCGGCAGTTCCGGGCCGCCGGCCGGAGCGAAGAGCAAGGTCTGCGACAGCTCGGGCATGGTGACGGTGAAGCCGCCGTCCGGGGTGCGGGCCAGGGGCCAGCGCGGCCCGAACTCGGGCAGCACCGGCTCCGCCGCCCCCGGCAGCGGGTAGGTCAGCAACGCGCCGTCCTCGGCGGCGAAGCTGACCCCGGCGTCGTCGACCTCGAGCCGCTGGTCCAAAGTGGACGCCCAGGTGGACCCGAACGACTTCCCGCAGCGGTAGTCCGACAGGTGCGTGCGCGAGACGATCAGCGGGAGCGCGGCGCGCAGCTCGACGTCGGTCTGGGGCAGGAACATCCGCCCGCTCGCCACGTCGACGGGGTCACCGCAGTCGGGCAGGTCGCGGGTCGGGGTGGCGTTGTGCGGCGGGTTGCTGTTGCCGCCGCGGATGCCACCGCCCTTCGCGCCCGACGCCGTCGTGCCACCCGACGATCCCTTGGCCGGGGGCGGCGTGCTGCCCGGGGCGTGGTCCGGGGTGCCGCCCGGGGCGTGGTCCCCGGCGGGAGTGGTCGAACCACCGCCCTTGGGCGGCGGTGAGTGGTCGCCCGACGGCGTCGTCGAATCGCCGCCCTTCGGCGGGGGCGAGTGATCACCGGACGGCGTCGTCGAGTCGCCGCCGTGCGGCTTCGGCGCCTTCGGCGTGGCGTCGATGGGGCCCACCTTGGGCGGGGCGGACACCTTGCCGCCGCCTTTGAGGCCCTTCATCGCCTTCGCCGCGTCACCGAACAGGTCCCCGGCCCGCTTCAGCAGGGGCACGAGCGCCTTGAGCGCCGTGACGAGCCGCTTGACCAGGTCGGCGATCTTCGACGCGGTCTTCGCGACCGCGCCGATCACCTGCGGCACCACCCACGTCAGCCCGATCCCGAGCGTGAAGACGACCTGCAGGGCCCAGCTGATCAGGTGGCCGATGAGTTCCGCGATGATGTCCCGCACCAGGGCACGCACGGCGGCCACGACCTCGCCGGCGGTCTTGACCCCGCTCGAAGCGCCTTCGCAGCCCTTCTGCGCGGACTCCAGCAGCGCGATCGCGTCCTGCGTCCGCTGCCGGTAGGCGTCCGCGGCGGGCCCGGTCCACGACTGGAGGTCCGTCTGCACCATGTCGCCCAGGTCGGTGCCGACGGCCTGCAGCTCCCCGGCGACGTTCTTCCAGGTCTCCGACTGGGCCGCGATCTCGTCGGCGTTGCCGGTGAGCCCGTCGAGCGCCTGCTTGAGCGGTCCGACGTGCTCCATCAGCCACGCCACGCCCGCCGCCAGGATGGCGCCGAACGGGTCCATCGCCATGGACAGCGCGTCCAGCGCGGTGCCGACCGCCCCCATGGCGACCGAGGCCCAGTCCCCGCTCTCGATGGCCGACTTCAGGTCGTTGGCGCTCTCCAGCAGGGAGATGCCGGTGTAGGGCTTGGTGGAGTCCTGAGGCTGCGCCACGAGCGGGTTGGTCACCTGATCATGCTAGCGACCCGCCGGAGTTGGTCACCGCCCGTCACCACCGGGTGCGCCAAAGACTCCGAACGGGCGTACCAACGGGCAGCCGGGGCGCCGCCGACCCGCGCCTGGACCGACGCGCACGAGTCGCCCGGGGAACCGGGTGCCGCCACCTCGGCCGGTGGTGGCTCGCCGCCGCGCGCCGGATCGCCTCCCGGTCTCCGGCGCTTCGCGGGCAGCACGGGCACTGTCGAGGTCTCGCCTCGGGCACGAGCGTGCAGCTGCCGACCTTCCCGGCGCCTCAGGCGATCGACGGCTCGGCCTCCACGACGTCCGGTTCGGCCGCGCCTTCGTCCTCGGTGCCGTACTGCACCCGCACCTCTTCGACGACGCCGGCGATCCGGCTCAGCCGGTCCAGCACGTCCTGGTGGGCCGCGCGGATGGCGGCGGCCTGCTCCTCCGCGCGGGAAACGATCAGCTGCGCCTCCCGCTGCGCGGCCCGCTCGGTTTCCGCGCGGGCGGCCTCCGCCTCGGCGACCGCCTTCTCCGCGGCCGCGCGGAGCTCGTCGCTGTCCTTGCGGGCCTGGTCCTTGATCTCCGCCGCCTCGGCCTTCGCGACCTGGAGGATCTTCTCGATCCGCCGGCCGAGTCCCGCGGCGTCGTCCGGTTCGCCGGCCCGGGGCGCGGGCACCTGGGCTTTGGCCAGCCGGCGTTCCGCGACCCGCCGCGCTTTTTCGTGCCGGTCTATGCGCTTCTCCGCGCCACGCACGTATTCGTCCACCTGACGGCGATCGTAGCCCCGCAGCACGATCGGGAACCGGACGTCGGACTCGGGCAGCGTTTCGGCAACCGTGTTCTCCATTCCTCGAGTGTCGGCAAAAACGGGACGACCGGCAATCCGAAATCGGCCGGAGAATCCACCGAAAGCGTCGTTTGACGGCCCCGCAAGCGGTATTTCACCCGGACGGCGAAGCGGTTCACGAGTGCAGCACGTAAGGAGCGGTGTCCCACGGCGAGCCGGTGAAGAACCGGAAGGTCAGATCGGCGACGTCGGCGGCGCGTTCCAGGACCACCCAGTGGTCGGAATCCTTGATGGTGGCGAACCGGCTGCCGCGGATCGTGGCCGCGAAAGCGCGCTGCCGGTCCGGGGTGGTGATCGAGTCGTGCTCGCCGGTGAACACCAGGGCCGGCACCCCGGACAGGCCGCCGCCGAAGGACGGGCTGCTGATCAGCGACCGCTGCAGGTACTCCAGCACGTCGGGCACGTCGACGGCGACGTGCAGCATCGAGCGCTTGACGTACCGGTACACCAGCGACCGCCGGGGGATGTGGCGGTCTTCGTCGAGGCACAGCTGCATCCGCGCGGCCACCGCGGCGAAGTTCTCGGTGTCGCCCCGCTCGAGGTGGCCGGCCGCCAGCCGCAACGACTCCCGCTGGGCGGCGCTCGTGTGCGAAACCACGCCGCCGAGCATCAGCCGCGCGATGCGGTGCGGATTGCGCTGGGCGCAGCCGAAAGCCAGTTCCGCACCGTAGGAATACCCGAACAGGTTGACCCGCGGGGCGGCGAGGTCGTCGAGGATCCGGTCGACCGCCGCACCGGCGAACTCCGTCCCGGCCCCGGGCGGCAGCGGATCGGACGACCCCACGCCCGGCAGGTCCGCCGTCACGAAGTCCGCCACCGGCGTGATCCGGTCCTCCATGTGCGGCCAGCCCCGGCTGCCCTGGAACCCGCCGCCGAGCACGATGACCGGTTCCGTCCGCGGATCGGGCCGGCGGAGGAGCCGGTAGCTGAACCGGGTGCCGCCGAGGGTGAGCGGACGGACCTCTTCTTCCCGCATGATCTCCTTGCTCAGCAGCTTTTCGTGAGGACGAGGGCCGCGTTGTGGCCGCCGAAGCCCATCGACGTCTTGACCGCGCACTCGACCGCGGCCGGCCGGGCTTCCTTGGCGACGACGTCGACCGGGATCCGGATGTCCCGGGTCCGGAAGTTGGCCGTGGGCGGCACCAGCTGCCGTTCGAGAGCCAGCACGGTGAGCGCGGTCTCGATGCCGCCGGCCGCGCCGAGCGCGTGCCCGGTCATCGCCTTGGTCGAGGTCACCAGGGGCCGGTCGCCGAGGACCCGGTGCAGCACGGTGGCCTCGATCAGGTCGTTCATCACGGTGGACGTGCCGTGGGCGTTGACGTGGCCGACGTCGGCGGCCGCCACCCCCGCGTCGGCCAGCGCGGTCCGCAGCGCCCGCTCGATCCCGGCGCCTCCGGGGTCCGGCGCCACGGCCGCGTAGGCGTCGCTGGAGGCGCCGTACCCCGCGAGGCCGGCCCGGATCCGCGCGCCGCGCGCCGCGGCGTGCTCGGGCCGCTCCAGGACGACGAGGCCGGCGCCCTCCCCCACCACGAAACCGTCGCGGTCGGCGTCGAACGGGCGGCACGCCGTCGCCGGGTCGTCCCGGCGGGTGGACACCGCGCGCATCTGGCAGGCGCTGGCGATCAGCAACCGGGAGCAGACGGATTCGGCACCGCCGGCGATGACGATGTCGCACGCTCCGGCGCGCAGCAGCTGCAGCGCGGTCCCGATCGCGACGGTGCCCGAAGAACACGCGGTGGAGACGCTCAGGCTCGGGCCACGGGCGCCGAGGTCCATGCACACGCTGCTGGCGGCGCTGTTGACCGTGGTCATCGGCGCGAGCTTCGGCGAAACCCGCCGGACGCCCTTTTCCGCGAGCACCGCGCTCTGCTGGTCGTAGAACGGGAGACCGCCGTGGGCGGAGCCGATGACGACCGCGACGCGGTCGGACTCCCACACCGAGGTGTCGAGACCGGCGTCGGCCACCGCTTCCCGGGCCGCGATCACGGCCAGCTGGGAGAACCGGTCCATCATCCGCACGGCCGGCACGCCCAGCACGCTCGCGGGGTCGAGATCGTCGATCGTGTACAGGAAATCGCACGACAACCCGCTCAGTTCCGCGCGGTGGCGGACGTTCGGCGCGACCCCGGACCCGGTGACGCCCCGCCACGCGGAATCGGCGCCGACACCCGCCGCGGTGACCAGGCCGAGCCCCGTCACCGCGGCGGCCGGACGCGCCGTCACCGGGCGGTCTCGACGGCGGTGGCCAGCTGACCCACGGTCTCCCGGGACGTCAGCTGGACGGCTTCGAGGTCGACGTCCAGGCGTTCCTCGAGCAGCACGCGCAGTTCTTCCAGGGCCAGGGAATCCATGCCCAGGTCGTGCAGCGAGGCGTCGGAACGCACATCCTGCGGTTCGACACCGAAGTTGCGGTGCAGGAGCGTGGTGATCTCTTCGGTGACGGTCACTCTGCTGTGGACTCCCATTCCGTTTCCGCACGGCCGCCGGTTCGCGGCCGCGCGCGACGAGGATCGGCGCACGTCGGCAAGCGGTCGTGGCCGATCCTCATCGGCGTTCCGCGGTGACTCAGTGGCCCTGGCCGGTGCCGCCGTCGGACTGGCCGGAGGCGGCGCAGTTGCGCGGGCTCTCCCCCTCGGCGGCGCTGCTGCCCGACAGGATCGGCACGTCGACGCCGTTCGCGACGTCCTCCAGCGGCACCTGGACGCCCAGGACGTTGATCTCGTTGTCGCAGACGCCGACCGTGGCCTCGACGTTGTGCAGCACGTCGGTGTTGTTCAGGTTCAGCAGGCTGAACTGGCTGAGGGAATCGGAACCGCCGTGGTGGTGCACGTACCCGTCCGGGGTGTCGGCGGAAGCGACCCCACCGGCGAGGAACGCACCGGCCCCCAGGGCGGCGGTGACGGCAAAGACCTTCTTCAACATGCGGGAGACTCCTCGGGAATCACGAAATCGGAAACGGCAGCGCTTCACGCCGCGGGCGAGCAGAAATTACTGCGGTCCCCGGGCGGCTTTCCACTTCGGAACACCATCGAGTGAGCACCGCGGACCGCTGACCGCGGGGTCATTGCCTCGTTCGTGGTAGCCGGGGAACCGAGCAGGACGACCTCGAGGTCTGCTCCCCGGACTCCCCGCTGGGCCGGGCCCTGGCCCTGGCCGGGGCCGGGGGCCGGGGTCGGGGCCGGGGCCGGGCCCTGGCCAGGGCCCGGCCGGGCGAGGAGCGGACCTACCCGGTGCCCGACGGTGTCACGGTTCGCGTCACACTCGTCGACGCACAGCCCTACGGCCGGTTCCGGCGGCCGGTCCGGTAGCCGCGGGAGGTCTCTCAGCGTCCTCACAGCACGGATGCGAAAGGGTTCGGCGCCGTCCGTACGTGTTGGAGGTTTTGTGGAGGACCCGCTCACCCGGCGCCGCCTGTTCGGGGTGGCGCTGGGCGCTGCCGCGCTCACCGCGTGCTCGGCACCCGCGCCGGCACCGGCTCCGGCCGCTCCGGTCCCCCGATCGGCGACGCCGTCTTCGAGCGCACCCCCGCCATCGCCACCGCCATCGCCGTCACCGCGGCCGCAGGGACCGGCCACCGAGTTCGCCCGCTCGTCCTCGGGACGGCCACAGGTCGCGCTGACGTTCCACGGCGCGGGTGATCTCCAGGTCACCCGCCAGGTGCTGGACGTGGTGCACCAGCACGGCGCGCGGATCACCGTGCTGGCGGTGGGCACGTGGCTCGCCGAGCACCCGGACGCCGCCCGGATGGTTCGCGACGGCGGGCACGAGCTGGGCAACCACACCTGGAGCCACCCCGCGCTCTCGGGCTACAAACCCGAGCCGATGTACGCGGAAATCCAGCGCTGCCGGGACAAACTGGCCGAACTGACCGGCTCGCCGGGTGCCTTCTTCCGGCAGTCCCAGGGCCAGCACGCCACACCGGAAGAACTCACCGAAGCAGGCAAGGCGGGGTACGCGCGGGTGCTGTCCTACGACATCGATTCGCTGGACTGGAAGGACCCCGGGCCGGCCGCCGTCCGCGCCGCGGTGGCGAAGGCGCGCGCGGGCAGCGTGGTCAGCATGCACCTCGGGCACCCGGGCACGGTGGCCGCGCTCCCCGGCATCCTGACCGCACTGGCGGACCGCGGCCTCACCCCGGTCACCGCGTCGGAACTGCTGGCGTAGCCGATGCGCGTCCGGCTGACCGCCGTGGTCTTCAGCACCGTCCTCAGTGCCCTGCTCGCCGCCGGCTGTTCCTCGGACACCGGCTCGTCCATGCCCGGCATGCCGGGCATGAGCGGCGGCCCCGGCACGTCCGTGCCCCACCTGCCCACCCCGCCGGCACCGGCGCTGAACCCGCTGCCCGGCATGCCCGCCGTCCCCGACGCGCACGACGTCGACGCCGCGGCGGGCGCCGGGATGCTCTCGCCCGCCGTCACCGGCGACAAGCCACTGGTGTACGTGCCGCACAGCGGCTCGGGCGACGTCTGGGTGATCGACCCGGCGAACTTCCACGTCGTCGGGAAGTACCCGGCGGGCAAGGAACTGCAGCACGTGGTGCCGTCGTGGGACCTGCGCACGTTGTACGCCACCGACGACCGCGGCGACCACGTGCTGCCGTTCGACCCGAAGACCGGGCTGCCGGGCAAGGCGTTCCCGGTGGTCGACCCGTACAACATGTACTTCACCCCGGACGGGCGGTACGCGATCTCGGTGGCGGAGCGGCTGCGCAAGCTGGTCTGGTACGACCCGCACACGTGGCAGGAGCACGACGAGACGCCCGTCCCGGAGTGCACGGGGGTCGACCACGCCGACTTCTCCCCCGACGGCCGCACGGCGGTCTTCACGTGCGAGTTCGCCGGCCGGGTCGCGGTGGTCGACGTGGCTTCGCACCACCTGCTGCGGATGATCGACATGCCCCACCGCAACACGCACATGGGCCCGCAGGACATCAAGCTCGCGCCCGACGGCTCGGTGTACTACATCGCGGACTCGGACGCGAACGGCCTCTGGGTCCTCGACGGCGCGGCGACGAAGGTGCTCCGCTTCATCCCGACGGGCAAGGGCGCGCACGGGCTCTACCTGTCACGGGATGCGAAGCAGCTGTACGTCACCAACCGCCACGAAGGGAGCGTCAGCGTCCTCGACGCCTACACGGGCGCACCGGTGACGGTGTGGCACATCCCGGGCGGCGGCAGCCCGGACATGGGCAACGTGACCGCCGACGGCACGCAGCTGTGGCTGTCCGGGCGGTACGACCGGGTCGTCTACGTCCTGTCCACAAAGGATGGTGCGTTGCTGGCCAAGATCCCGGTCGGGAACGAGCCGCACGGCCTGTGCGTCTGGCCGCAGCCGGGCCGGTATTCGCTGGGCCACACCGGCATCATGCGGTAGCCGGGCACGTCAGCCCGAAACGATCCGCCGGAAGGTTTCCCGCTCCCGGCGCGAAAGCGGCACCCGCAGGACGTCCGCCTCCGGCCGCGGCAGTGGCACCGCCCGTCCGGGTTCGAACGGCGGGACCGGTGGCACCAGGATCCAGCCGAAGCCCGTCAGCGCGCGGGCGAGTGCGTGGGCCATCCGCTTCATCGTGCCTCCTTCAGGCGACCGTCACCGGGTGGCGGACGACCGCGCCGAACAGGTAGCCCTGCGTGTTGTACGGGGTGACGTCCGGCTGGCGGGCGCCGGTGATGTCGGTGGCCCGGGCGCGCAGCGTGTACGGGCCGGCCGTGCGCGGCCGCCACGGGAACTCCCACCGCAGCCAGCCGCGGTCGAGCGCCGGGCCGATCGGCTTCGCCGGGTGCCACGTGACGCCGTCCGTGCTCACTTCGACCCGCCGGATCCGGCCGTGGCCCGACCAGGAACGGCCGCGCAGCACCTGCCGCTGCCCGGCCGGCAGCGTCGCGCCCCACGGGAGCTCGAACGCGCTCTTCACCACCTGTTCGGTGACGAGCGTGCCCTCGGCCGGGTAGTCCGGGCCCAGCAGGCGGTAGTACTGCGTGGTCCACGGCGACACCAGCGGCGTCGCCGACACCTCGATGCGGCCGAGCCACTTGATCGAGGAGATCCCGGCCCACGACGGCACCACCAGCCGCACCGGGAAACCGTGGTCGGGCGGCAGGGGCTCCCCGTTCATCTCGTACGCCAGCAGGACGTCTTCCAGCGCCTTGGCCACCGGCAGCGGACGGCGCACCTTGCCGAGGTTCACCCCGGCCGTGACGTAGTCCGGGTCGAGGCCCTCCGGGAGCACGTCGACGGCGTCGCGGGTCAGCCCGGCCCGGGCGAGCACCGTCGCGAGCCGGACGCCGCGCCAGCGGGCGACGCCGACCGCGCCGAGCCGCCACGCCGTGCCGCTGACGCTCTGGCCTTGCTGGCTGGTGAAGAAACTCCGCCCGTTGCCCGCGCATTCGATGAACGCCGTGATCGTCTCGGACGGCAGCGCCCGCAGCTGGCGGTAGGTGAACTCGACCGGGCCGCCGCGCAGCCCGGAGCCGAACAGCCGCAGCCGCCAGGTGGCGGCGTCCAGCACCGGCGTCGACGTGTGGTCGCGGACGAAGAACCGGTCGATCGGGGTCAGGTAACCCTGCCCGCGCATGGCTTCCCAGCGCGTCTCCGCGTTGGTGCCGTGGACGTCGAACAGCTCCGGCGGCAACGGCTTGAGGATCGGGCTCGCGGCCGACGCCGCCGGGGTCACCGCTCCGGCCGCGGCCAGCGCGAGGCCGCCGGCCGCGGTCAGCCGCAGCAGGCCGCGCCGGCTCAGCCCCGGCATGCGTGCCTGTCCCGTCCGCCACTGCGCGCCGCGCACCCGGTCGTAGGCGGTTTCTTCGGTCAACGCCGTCATGCGGGGCATTCTCGGGATCCCGTTCCCGCACGGCCAGCGCGTCCACCCTGCGGAACGGGTTTTATTCCCGTGCCCCGCGGCCGTCCCAGCAGTTGATCGCGCCCGCCCGGACCGCGGAATCCGGCGCACACTGCGGAGACGAGCCGAGGAGAAAGGGGAACGCGGGGATGGCACCAGGAACCGGACCGCGGATCGCCGTCGCGCTGGACGGAGCAGGGTGGCACCCCGCCGCCTGGCGGGAACCCGGCGCCCGGCCCCACGAGCTGCTCACCGCGGGCTACTGGGCCGATGTGGTCGGCGAAGCCGAGGCGGGCAAGCTGGACTTCGTCACCATCGAAGACTCGCTGGCCCTGCAGACGGTGAGCTACCTCGACCGGCCCGGCGAGCGCACCGACATCGTCCAGGGCCGCCTGGACGCGGTGCTCATCGCCGCCCGCGTCGCGCCGCTGACCTCGCACATCGGGCTCGTGCCGACCGCGGTGGTCACCCACACCGAGCCGTTCCACCTGTCGAAGGCCATCGCGACCCTCGACTACGTGAGCACCGGGCGCGCCGGCGTGCGCGTGCAGGTCGCCGGACGCGCCGACGACAACCGGCACTTCGGACGGCGGGAATTCGGCGAGTTCCGGCTCGAGGACTCCGCCGAGCCGGACAAGCCGAGCCCGCTGGCCGACCTCTTCGACGAAGCCGCGGACTACGTCGAGGTGCTGCGCCGGCTGTGGGACAGCTGGGAGGACGACGCCGAGATCCGCGACGTCGCCACCGGCCGGTTCGTCGACCGCGAAAAGCTGCACTACATCGACTTCAGCGGCCGCTGGTTCTCGGTCAAGGGCCCGTCGATCACCCCGCGGCCGCCGCAGGGCCAGCCGCCGGTGACCGCGCTCGCCCACGCCGCGATCCCCTACCGGCTGGCGGCCCGCTCCGCCGACGTCGTCCACGTGACGCCGTTCGACCGCGGGCAGGCCGCCGCGATCGTCGCCGAGGTCCGGGACGAGCAGGACCGCGCCGGGCGCGGCGGCGAGACGCTGCACGTCTTCGGGGACGTCGTCGTGTTCCTCGGCGAGACCGAGCAGGCGGCCGCGGACCGCAAGGCCCGGCTCGACGACCTTTTCGGCGCGCGGTACTCCTCGGACGCGTACGTCTTCACCGGCACCCCGGCCGGGCTGGCCGACCTGCTGCTCGACTGGCAGGCCGCCGGGCTCTCCGGCTTCCGGCTGCGGCCCGGCGCGGTCCCGCACGACCTGACCGCCATCACCCGGGGCCTGGTACCCGAGCTGCAGTCCCGCGGCGCTTTCCGCACCGAGTACGAAGCCGGCACCCTGCGCGGGCTGCTCGGCCTTTCCCGGCCCGCCAACCGCTACACCGCCGTCTGAGGAGGCCCGAGATGACCCGGAAGCAGATCCACCTCGCGGCGCACTTCCCCGGCGTCAACAACACGACCGTGTGGAGCGACCCCGAGGCCGGCAGCCACATCGAGTTCAGCTCCTTCGTCAAGCTCGCGCAGACCGCCGAGCGCGCGAAGTTCGACTTCTTCTTCCTGGCCGAAGGCCTGCGGCTGCGCGAGCAGAACGGGCAGATCTACGACCTCGACGTCGTCGGCCGCCCGGACACCTTCACCGTGCTGTCCGCGCTGGCCGCGGTCACCGAGCGGCTCGGGCTGGCCGGCACGATCAACTCGACGTTCAACGAGCCGTTCGAGGTGGCCCGCCAGTTCGCTTCGCTGGACCACCTTTCCGCCGGGCGCGCCGCGTGGAACGTCGTCACGTCGTGGGACGCCTTCACCGGCGAGAACTTCCGCCGCGGCGGGTTCCTGCCCCAGGACCAGCGCTACGAGCGCGCCGAGACGTTCCTGCGGACGGCTTGGGAGCTGTTCGACTCCTGGCGCGGCGACGAGATCGCCGCCGACACCGGCAGCGGCGTGTTCCTGCGCGACACCCGGGCCGGCGCGTTCGCCCACCACGACGAGCACTTCGACATCGAGGGCCGGTTCCCGGTGCCGCGCAGCCCGCAGGGGCGCCCGGTGATCATCCAGGCCGGCGACTCCGACGAGGGCCGCGAATTCGCCGCCGCCACCGCCGACGCGATCTTCAGCCGCTACGGCACCCTCGAAGCCGGGCAGGCGTTCTACGCCGACGTCAAGGGCCGCCTGGCGAAGTACGGCCGCACGCCGGAGCAGCTGGTGATCCTGCCCGCGGCGACGTTCGTGCTCGGCGACACCGACGCCGACGCCCACGAGCGCGCCCATGTCGTGCGGCGGCAGCAGGTCAGCGCGCAGACCGCGATCAAGTTCCTCGAGCAGGTGTGGAACACCGACCTGTCCGGCCACGACCCGGACGGCCCCCTGCCGTCGACCGACCCCGTGGTCGGCGACACGACGATCGCCCCCGGCCGCGCGAGCGTCCGCATGTACCGCGACCCGGTCGCCACGGCCCGCGAATGGCGGCAGCTCGCGGAGGCGAAGAACCTCTCCACCCGCGACCTGATCATCGAGGTCACCGGCCGGCAGACGTTCATCGGTTCCCCGGCGACGGTGGCGGCGTCGATCGACGACCTGGTCCAGGCCGACGCGAGCGACGGCTTCATCCTGGTCCCGCACGTCACCCCGGGCGGGCTCGACGAGTTCGCCGACAAGGTCGTCCCGCTGCTGCAGGAGCGCGGCTCGTTCCGGACCGAGTACACCGGCTCGACGCTGCGTTCCCACCTCGGGCTCGAGGGGTGACGCTCACCGCGGTGGATTCGGCCCTGCGGAACGCGGCCGCCGAAGTCTTCCGGACCTACGAAGCCCGTCACTCCTGTGCGTCGGCCGGCAGCCCCGGTGGTGCCTGCAGGTCGTGGGCGCGGAAGAGCACCGCGTGCTCGACCCCCATCACCTTGCCGCTCATCGCGGCGAACTCCGGGAGGAAATCGGCCGGCGCCGGGTGGTCCGGGAGCGCGGCCAGGTACGCCGCGTGGGCCTCGAGCGAGGCGACGCCGCGGCGCAGCGGCTCGCCGGTGACGTCGACGCCGTGCGTCGCGTCCTCGCCGCCGGGTGTCAGGTACCAGCGCACGGAATGCGGTTCGAGGCCCTCGTGCTCGACCTGCTCCGGGAAGATCCACCGGTTGCCCGCGTCCCGGATCGCGTCGAGCGTCGCCAGCCCGGCCGCCCGGTGGTCGGCCTGGTCGAAGCCGTAGGGCGTCAGGACCTCGTACCCCGCGCCGAAGACGGCGTCGGGCCGGACCCGGCGGATCTCGCGGCAGATGTCCCGACGCAGGTCGAGGCCGTAGACGAGGACGCCGTCCGGGTGCGTGAGAACGGTCAGGTGCTCGACGCCGACGGCCGCGCAAGCGGCCTCCTGCTCGGCGACGCGCAGGCGGGCCGTCTCCTCCGGCGGGTTCGGCATGCCGGCTTCACCGCGGGTGAGCAGCAGGTAGCCGACCTCGATGCCGCGTGCCGTCCAGCGGGCGACGGCCGCGGACGTGCCGTACTCCATGTCGTCCGGATGGGCGACGACGCAGAGCACGCGCCGGAAGGTTTCCTCGGGAAGGGGAGGCAATGTCATGCCGGCCATCTTGCCCCATTCGGGGCAGGCGATCATCCGTTCGCCGGTTGTTCCCGGATGGCTCATCGAGCGGAACACGGTGAAGAAATGGGCGGCTTTCGGCGCGGAAATCGTGATCGAATACCGCGCCGACGACTGTTCACCGCCGCTTCCGACCTCCGGATTCGGTGTCACAACAGGAAGACACCGCCGTGCACAACCACCCGAAAGTATTGGACAGAAGCAGGTCAACCGCGCCCTTCCGCGTGGTTCCGGTTGCCCCCCGGCATATCTGTGTCTTACCGTGACCAGGTCGCTACGGGGAGGGACAAATGGGTTTTCACACGATTCCGGAGGCACTGCGCGCCGCGCGAAGATGTGCGGCCGACGCGGTGGCCGAATTGCGGGGGGCCGACTGCGGGGAACCGGTCCGGGGGCTGGCGACGGCCATGCCGGGCGGCACCACCGCCGGGACCGCCCCGGCCGCGGGCGAGGCGTGGACGACGACGTTCCGGTCCTGGTGCGCCGACGCCGAGACCCAGGCCGAGAGCCTGGCCACGGCCGCCGACCGGTACCAGGCCGCCGACGGGACCGGCCGCGACGACCTGGCCGGCGCCGGATCCCTGCGGGGCCCGCGCTGATGGTTTCGCTGTCCGACGTGAAGCGGTGGAACACCGCCCGGCTCGACGAAATCCACGCGACCATCCGCCGCCGGCTCGACGTGCTGAGCCACTCCGGTGACGACTACGGCAAGACCGTCCCCGTGGCCGGCTGGTCGGGGCCCGCGGCCGACACGGCGGCGTCCGCGCACCGGGCGCTGATGGCCCGCATCGACAAGCTGGCCGCCGGGGCCGGCGTCGTCGGCAAGGCCATCGCCCAGGCCGCCGACGCCATCACCGGCGTGCAGCGCGCCGTGACCGACGCCGAGGAGTACGCCCGCAAGTACGGCTACCGCATCTCCGACACCGGCGCGGTCACCGACACCTTCCCCGCCGGGGAGCCGCCGCCGGAGTTCGACCCCGGCGACCGGGCCCGGGCGCACCAGCAGGTCGTCGACGACATCACCCAGGCTCTGCGCACCGCGGACGACATCGACCAGGACCTCGCCGCCGTCCTGAAGCGCGCCGAAGCCGGCGAGTTCGGCACCGGCGACGAACCCACCGTGGCCGCCGCGGCCGCGGCCGCGGCCGTCGCTCCCGGGCTCACCCCGCCCGAACCGCCGCCGAACGCGACGCCGTCCCAGACCGCGGCGTGGTGGGCCAGCCTGTCCCCCGCCGGCCGCGCGGTCCTCCTGCACGACCGGCCGGCCGCGCTCGGCGCCATGGACGGCCTTCCCGCCGAGGTCCGCGACCAGGCCAACCGCGCGGTGTTCGGCCGGCAGTACGCCGACCTCCGGCAGCGGCGCGAAGAACTGCGGAACCGCATGACCGGCCTCGACCAGGCCGACCCGGCCCAGCAGAGCGAGTACTTCGACCTCGAGCGCGAGGCCGCCGCGGTCGACAGGAAACTGCAGGGACTGGACGCGATCGACGAGCGGCTCACCCGCCCGCTGCCCGGCCAGCCACCCGCGTACCTGCTCGGCATCGACACCGCCGACGCCGGCCGCGCCATCGTCGCCGTCGGCAACCCCGACCACGCCCGCAACGTCGCCACCTACGTCCCCGGCACCTACGCCGGGCTCGACGGCTTCGCCACCGACCTCCAGCGGGCCGACATCATGAACCAGAGCGCCGGCCGGGTCAACCCGGTGCCGACCTCCGTCATCACCTGGGCCGGGTACGACGCCCCGCAGAGCATCATCCCGGACGCCGCCGACCCCGGCTTCGCCGAGCGCGCCGAGCCCGGGCTGCGCCGGTTCCAGGACGGCCTCGGCGCCAGCCACGACCCGATCCCGGTCAACTCCACGGTGATCGGCCACAGCTACGGCACGACCGTCGTCGGCCAGACCGCCCGCGACCTCGGCCTGCCCGCGGACAACCTCGTCCTGGTCGCCAGTCCCGGCGCCGGCGTGCAGCACGCCACCGACCTGCGCCTCGACGGCGTCCCGGCCGGCCAGGTGAGCCACCACGTGTACGCCACCAAGTCGGCGATGGACCCGGTGCCCGCGTTCACGAACTTCGACAACCCGGCGCTCGACCGCGTCGACCCGCTGGGCCCGGACCCGACGACCGGCTGGTTCGGCGGCCGCTCCTTCCCGTCGGACCCGGCGGCGGGCCACAGCGACTACTGGACGCCCGGTTCCCCGTCGCTGCGCGGAATGGCCACCGTCATCGCGGGCGCACCGTGACAGCTCCGATCCGAGGACGCGGAAGGGCGCCGGACATCCTCCGGTCGCTTCTGGTCCTCGCGGTACTGCTGGCCGCCACGGCCGGATGCGGAGACGACATGAAACCTGCCCTTTCCCTGGCCGACGCCCAAACCGCGGCGGCCGCCCAGATCCGCGAAGCCGCCGCGGGCACGTTCCCGCCGGGCTTCACGCTCGAAGAGCTGCCCCCGCAACCGCTCAACTGCACCGATTCCGCCGACAAGCCCACCGGGCAGGTCATGGTGGGCATCAGCTTCTGGGTGAACGGCATCGTCGCGGCCCGCAACGCCGGCTACTTCGACGCGCTCAAAGCCTGGTGGGCCGCCCACGGCTGGGCACCGGGTGCCGACAGCCGTCCCGGTGACCTGTTCGTCAACGCCACCCGCGACGGCTACCTCATGAGCCTCCAGGCCAGCATCGAAAACCGGCTCACCATCGGCAACACCACCCCGTGCGTCCGGCGCACCGGCCCGTCGTCCTGACGGCGACCGTCACCACGCGACCGGCAGCTCCCGGATGCCGCGCATCAGGCGGCCCGCCACCCACTCGGCGACCGGAGACCGATCCGGCCGTGTTCCGGCGGATCCGTGCCGAGCAGGTTGCCGCGGGGCCCGAACCCCGGCTGCACCAGCGGGGAGCCGCGCGCACTCCGGCCGTGCCGCGGGTCACTGTTCGGCGGACCGGCCTTCGGGGTAACCGAAGGACGTGAACGAGAACTCCACCGCCACCATGGTCGCCAACCCGAACCGCACCCGGATCCGGACCGAAGCGGACCTCCGCCGCAGCGCGCCGCCCGCCAGCCCGGAGCCCGAGCAGGCGACCGAAGAACACTAGGCCTCGACCACCGGTACGTCACTCAGGCGCCGGACGGCGTCCGCGATCTGCTCCGGCGTCGCGTCGACGGTCTGCGTGAGCAACAGGAACGGGCTCCCGTAGAGCTTCGCGCGCCACCGCGCCATCCGGTTCGAGGACTTCTTGCCGTTCAGGAACGGATCGAAGACGACGGTCGCGGGCACGGCGCCCGGTACGCGTGGCACGAACGCGACCACCCGGAGCCGCTGCGGCTGCAGGACGAAGAACCACCGCGGCCGCAGCCGGGAGATCCGCACCTCCGCCAGCGCGGACCACGGCACCGGCGCGAACCCGCGCGCTTCGACGCCGTCCACCCCGAGCCGCACGTGCCACGGTTCGCCGCGGGACCGCAGCACCGAGACGACGGCCATGCCCAGCGCCACGACGAACACGGCGGGGCAGGCGATCGCCAGCCAGGTCGGAAACAGCCCCCGCGCGGCGACGACCACCTCGAGCACCAGGAAACCGGTCAGCCCCAGCAGGTTCGGCATCTGCGCGCGGACCGAGGGCTTGACCAGCAAGGCTTCCGAAGACGTCATCCCCATGTCCGGAGTCTGCCACGCACAGCCGGGTCTCATCCGTCGGCCAGGCGCTGGATGGTCGCGGCCAGCCAAGCCTCCAGCTCGGCCGGGTCGCCGAGTCGGGACCGCAGGACCCGGCGGCGGGTCGAGACGCCGAGCACGAAGGCGTCGATCGCCTCGGCCCGGCGGCGGGCCTCGGCGTCGGCCAGTCCGCTGTCGCGCAAGTAGCGCTGCAGTGGCTCCAGCGAGTTCGCGTCGAGGAAGGCGGCCAGCGCTTCGGCCGCCTCCGGGCGTTCGCCGCACGCGCGCTGCAGGACGAGCAGCGGGTCCTCGCCGGCGTCGCCGGACCAGCGCCGGACGATGCCGGCCGCGAGCCGCGCACCCAGCGTCGCGCGGTCGCCGTCGAAGGAGTCCGAGACCGGGATCTCCACCTGCGTCGCCGCGAGGAACAGGCCGTCCTTGCCCCCGAAGTACCGCGTGATCAGGTTGGGCGACACGCCGGCCGCGTCGGCGACGCCCTTGACCGTGCACGCGGCGAACCCGTGCCGGGCGAACTGCCGCCGGGCCTCCGCCAGGATCCGGGACCGCGTGGCGGCCGCGTTGCGCGAAGTCATGTGTACCAGCATACACATTATGTGTACGGTGATACACATGACTGGCGACCTCAGCGAACGACTGCACCGCACCCGGCGAGTACCGCTCCCGTGGCGCGACGATCCGGCCCGCGGCATCGACGGCACCACCCTCGGCGCACTCCTCGACCACTGGGCGAACGGCTACGACTGGGCGGTGCACGAACGCCGCATCGGCGAGCTGCCCTGGGAGACGGTGCCGGCGGGCGACACCCGGCTGCGGGTGCTCCACCGCCGGGCCGCCGATCCCGGCGCCCCGGTCGTCGTGCTGCTGCACGGGTGGCCGGACTCGGTGTTGCGGTTCGAACGTGTCCTGCCCCTGCTCGACGACCTGAACGTGGTGGTGCCCGCGCTGCCGGGCTTCCCGTTCGCGCCTCCGCTGACCGACCCCGGGATGTCGGCCGAACGGATGGCGGCCCTCGTCGCGGACGCCCTCGACGCGCTCGGCCACACCCGCTACACGCTGTCCGGCGGGGACGTCGGCGGCGTCGTCGCCGAGCTCCTCGCGGCCGCACACCCGGACCGCGTGGCCGCCTTGCACCTCACGAACGTGGCCCCGCAGCACGCCTTCACCGCCGACCCGGCGAAGCTGCCGCCCGACGCGGCGGCCTACCTCACCCGGGCCGCGCAGTGGTTCCGCACCGACGGCGGGTACATCGCCGAGCAGTCGACGCGGCCGAACACGCTCGCCGTCGCCCTCGGCGACTCCCCCGCCGGGCTCGCCGCCTGGCTCACCGAGAAGCTCCTGTCCTGGTCGGACGAGGGCGCCTTCACGCCGGACGAGCTGCTCACGTGGGTGACCGCCTACTGGGTCACCGGCACGATCGGCACGTCCTTCGCCACCTACACCGAACCGGCCGCCGTGCCCTCGTGGATCGGGACGCCGACGGTGCTGTCGGTGTTCGCCCACGACACGAAACCCGAGCCCCGCAGCTACGCCGAAGCGTTCCTGAACATCGTCGGCTACGTCGAGCACCCGGCGGGCGGCCACTTCGCGGCCTGGGAACAGCCCGAGGCCTACACGCGCGACCTGCGTACGGCGATCGAGCTGGGCGGCCGGCTCAGCCGACCGGGAACTTCACCGCGGTGAGCTCCTCCGAAACCGCCCAGAGCCGCTGCTGGACCGCCACGTCGTAGGACTGGGGGCTGGAGGCCACCACCTGCGGGCGGCCGCGGTAACCGCCCGGGCCGGCGGGGCCGTAGTACTGGCCGCCGAGGGCGGCGGGATCGGTGGCCGCACGCAGGATCGGCAGCGCGCCGCGTTCCGAGCTCTGGGTGAACAGCGGGGCCACCACCGGGAAGAGCGCGCGCAGCACGGCCGGCGAGTTGCGCATCAGTTCCGTGCGGGCCACGCCGGGGTGCGCCGCGAGCGACGCCGTCGTGCCGTGCGGGGCGAGGCGGCGCTGCAGTTCGTAGGCGAACATCAGGTTGGCCAGCTTGGCCTGCCCGTAGGCGGCGACGCGGTCGTAGGAGTTCTCCCACTGCAGGTCCTCGAAGTGGATTCCCGCGCGGATGCGGTGGGCGATGCTGGCGACCGTCACCACGCGCGAGCCCGCGACCGGCAGCAGCAGGTCCAGCAGCAGCCCGGTGAGCGCGAAGTGCCCCAGGTGGTTCGTGCCGAGCTGCAGCTCGAACCCGTCCCGGGTGGTCCGCCGCGGCGGGTACATGACGCCGGCGTTGTTGATCAGCAGGTCGATCTTCGGCAGCGTGGCGTGCAGGCCGGCCGCGGCGGCGCGGACGGACTCCAGCGACGCCAGGTCCAGTTCCCGCACGGTGACGTCGGCCCGCGCGCCGAGCCGCGCGGCCGCCTGCTTGCCCTTCCCGACGTCGCGGACGGCCAGCACCACGGTCGCGCCACGCTCGGCGAGCACCTTCGCCGCGGCGAAACCGAGGCCGGTGTTGGCGCCGGTGATCACGGCCACCCGGCCGCGCTGGCTCGGGACGGCACGTTCGGTCCAGTGCTCGCTCATCGCTGTCCTCCTGGGTCGCGGCCCGTTCGGACCGTCGGTCTGTTATGACCCCGACGCTAAGGAACCGCCGGTCTGCTGTCAAGAGACTGCCGGTCTTCAATCGCGCGGCCCGGGCGTTACGCTGGTCTCATGACGTTCCAGCGGGCGCGCAGCGCGGAGCAGCGGCAGGAGCGGCGCCGCACGATCCTCGACACGGCGTTGAAGATGCTCGACGAGATGCCGGTGGCCGAGGTCAGCCTCAACGAACTCAGCCGCCGGGTCGGCCTGGCCAAGTCGAACGTCCTGCGCTACTTCGAATCCCGCGAAGCCGTGCTGCTCGAACTGCTCGACCGCGCGCTGCGGGACTGGCTGACCGAGGTGGCCGACGAGGTCGCGGCGGGCGTCGATCCGGACCGCCCGGCGCGGGAGCGGGCCGAGGCGTTCGCGGCGGTGGTCGCGCACTCGCTGGCCCGTCGCACGGTGCTGTGCGACCTCATCGGCGCCCAGGCGGGCGTCCTGGAGCACAACGTCTCCACCGACGTCGTGGTGCGGTTCAAGCGCTCGGCGCTCGGCGGGCTGGACACGATGGCCGCGCTGCTCCGCCGGTCCGTGCCCGAGGTCGGCGGCGAAGCGGCCTCGGTGTGCCTGCTGGCGATGATCCTGACCGGCGGGCTGTGGACCCACTGCCGCCCGTCCGCCAGCGCCCTCGCCGCGTACGAGGCGGACCCGGCGCTGGCCGCGCTCCACCTCGACCTGGCGCCGGCCCTGGAGCACGGGCTGGCCCTGCTGATCGCCGGCGCCATGGCCCGCAACGGCTGAGCCACGGCACCGGCGTCGGTTTCGTCAGAAGCCGGGGAACACCCGGCGCAGCTCGTCGAGCGTGACCTCGCCCTCGACGCGCACACCGTGGTCGTACGGCGTCTTGAGCCGGCCGCTGAGCAACCGGACGAACGCTTCCGCCGGCCCGGTGAACGTCGCCGACGGGGCCTCGAGGTCCTCGACCAGCGTGACCGCGTCGTCGATCACCAGGGCGCCGCCGGGCACCGCGACCGACACCGGCTTCGCGAGCTCGGCCGGCTTGGCCAGGAAGCTCAGCATGAACCCGACCGGCCCGGTCAGGAGGTCGACGAGCACCGCGGCCGAATCGGCGGCCACCCCGGCACCCGAGTCGAAGGCCACGCGCACGTCCCACGAGTGGTTGGCGACCTCGCTCAGCCGCATGCCCAGCGCGGTCACGAGCGGCACCGGCTCCGGCAGGAAGCCGAGGTCGACGGTCAGCGACGAGCGCTGCTCGGGGGTGAGCGCCTCGACGGTTTCGAGCCAGCGGGCGTTGTGCTCCAGGAACCCTTCGGCCTGCGCGCGCGGCGCGGACGCGTCCCAGCGAGCCCAGATCGTCTGGTTGTCTTCGGCCGCCACGGTCTCGCCGGCGGCGCGCGCGATGGGCGCGCGGCCGATCTCGGCGCCGCTGCCGAGGTGGGACAGGACCTGGGCGACGGTCCATTCCGCGGCGCCGCTGGGTGCGGCCAGCTGGTCGTCGGTGAGGGTGCGGGTGAGGCCGGCGAGCGTGTCGTGCTCGGTGCGGAGAGCGGTGAGCGTGCGGTCCACGAGTTGACTCATGCCACGCACAACTCGCGCGCGGGCGCGGGTGTTCCGGCGCGGTGGACCCCGCGGCCCGGGCCGTGGTAAAAGTAGAACACGTTTCAGTTGTCGCCGCCGGTGCCGGGAGGTGCGGATGGGCGTTCCGACGGTCACCGAGCTGCTGCTGGCCCGCGCCGGCGACGAGCGCCCGGGCCTGCGGTTCGAGGACCGGACGTGGTCGTGGGCCGAGCACGTCCGGGCCTCGGCCCGCTGCGCGGCCGGGCTGCGGGCGGCGTTGCGCCCGGGCGAACCGCCGCACGTCGGCATCCTGGCCGACAACGTCCCGGCGTTCTCGCTCCTGCTGGGCGGCTGCGCGTTCGCCGGCGCGGTGCTCGTCGGTCTCAACCCCACCCGGCGCGGTGCCGCCCTGGCGCGGGACATCCGGCTCGCCGACTGCCAGTTCGTGCTCGCCGAGCGGAAGTACCGGCCCCTGCTGGAGGGGCTCGACCTCGGCCGGATCGATGTCCGGGACCTCGAATCGTGGGCGACGGCGGCCGACCCGATCGACCCGGTGCCCGCGGCCCCGGACGACCTGCTCATGCTGATCTTCACCTCCGGCACCAGCGGCGACCCGAAGGCCGTGCGCTGCACCCACGGCAAGATCGCGTTCCCGGGCGCGATGCTCGCCGAGCGCTTCGGGCTGTCCGCGGCGGACACGGTGTACGTGACGATGCCGATGTTCCACTCCAACGCCGTGATGGCCGGCTGGGCCGTCGGGCTCGCGGCGGGCGCGGCCATCGCCCTGCGCCGCCGGTTCTCCGCGTCCGGCTTCCTGCCCGACGTCCGCAGGTTCGGCGCGACCTACGCCGGCTACGTGGGCAAGCCGCTGTCCTACGTCCTCGCCACTCCCCCGCGCCCGGACGACGCGGACAACCCGCTGCGGCTGGTCTACGGGAACGAAGGCGCGGGCGCCGACCTGGACGCGTTCGGGAAACGCTTCGGCTGCAAGGTGATCGACGCGTTCGGCTCGACCGAGGGCGGCGTGGGGTTCGCCCGCACCGACGACACACCGCCCGGCTCCCTGGGGCGGCCGACAGAGGACGTGGCCATCCTGCACCCGGACACCGGCCGTCCGTGCCCGCCGGCCGAGTTCGGTCCCGACGGCCGCCTCGCCAACGCCGCGGAGGCCGTCGGGGAACTGGTCAACACGGCCGGCGCCGGCTGGTTCGCCGGGTACTACCGCGACCCCGAAGCCGACGCGGAACGGCTGCGGGACGGCCGGTTCCACACCGGCGACCTCGCCTACGCCGACGCCGACGGGTTCTGCTACTTCGCCGGACGGCTCGGCGACTGGCTGCGCGTCGACGGCGAAAACCTCGGCACCGCACCGATCGAACGCATCCTGCTGCGGCACCCGGCGATCACCGACACCGCCGTCTACGCCGTGCCCGACCCGGTGACCGGGGACCAGGTGATGGCCGCCATCGTCACCGGCGGCACCCCCCTGGCCCCCGCCGAGTTCGGCCGCTTCCTCGCCGAGCAGCCGGACCTGGGCCCCAAACAGGTGCCCCGGTACGTGCGCACGGTCCGGGAACTGCCGCGGACCTCGACGTTCAAGGTCGTCAAACGCCGGCTGGCCGCCGAGGGCCTGGCCGGCCCGGACGTCCTCTGGGAGCGCGCCGGGCCGGACATCGCCTACACCGTGGCCGGCCGTCAGACCAGCGACGCGGTCAGCCCGCCGTCGAGGACGTAGTGGCTGCCCGTGACCCAGCTCGCCCGGTCCGAAGCCAGGAACGCCGTCACCTCCGCGATGTCCTGCGGGGTGCCGAGCCGGCCCTGCTTGGCCGCGACGAGGTCGCCGAAGGGCACCTGGGTCGCCGCTTCGAAGTCGGGAACCAGTCGCTCCACCATGGCCGTGTCGGCGAAGCCCGGGCAGACCGCGTTGACCCGCACGCCCGTCGGGCGCATTTCCACCGCCGCGACGCGGGTCAGCTGGATCACCGCCGCCTTCGTCGCGCAGTAGGAGCCGAGCAGCGGGCTGCCGCCGAGGCCCGCGATCGAGGCGATGTTGACGATGTTGCCCTTCGACTCGATCAGGTGCGGGATCGCCGCCTTCATCGTCACGAACGTGCCGCGCACGTTGACCGCGAAGATCTTGTCGAAGCTCTCCGTCGGCTGCTGCAGCAACGGCGACGACACCTCGATGCCGGCGTTGTTGACCAGGACGTCGAGGCCGCCGAGGAGCTCGACGGCCTGCTGGATCGCCGTCTGGACCTGGGTTTCGTCGGTGACGTCGCAGTTGGCGACGCCGGCCGCGCCGATCTCGTCGGCGGCCTGCTTGGCCGAAAGGGAGTCGAGGTCACTCACGACGACCCGGGCGCCGCGTTCGGTGAACAGCGCCGCGATCGCCTTGCCGATGCCGGCACCGGAGCCGGTGACGAAGACGCGCTTTCCTTCGAGTTCGGACATGCTGGTCCCTTTCACATCGCGTCGATCTTGGGCAGGATCTCTTCCTTGAGCCGCTTCATGTCGTCGAGCGTCTTCGCCACCGGGACGTCCTGGAAGGGCGGCCACAGGAACGGCATCGTCAACCCGGCTTCCCGGTAGCGCTTGAGCTGGTCGGTGATCTGCGCCTGCGAACCGACGAGCAGGTTGGTGCCCTTGCCCAGGGGGCTCTGGTCGGCGTCTTCGTCGGTGATGACGAACCAGATCATGCTGGCGATCTCGAGGTCGTCGACCGACCGCGGGGTGTCGAGCGCCTCGAGCTCGCGCTGGATCTCGGTGCGCCAGCGCCGGATGTCCTCGGGCGAGTCCTGGATGCCGATCCAGCCGGACAGTCCGTACTTCGCGATGCGGGCGGCCGAGCGCTTGGCGTCCTTGAGCCCGCTGAAGAAGATCGGCGGGTGCGGTTTCTGCACCGGCTTGGCGCCGAACCCGCTGCGCCCGAAGTCGGCGAACTCGCCGTGGTATTCGAACAGGTCGTTGGTCCAGATGCCCTGCATGATCTCCAGGGTTTCCCGGACGTGCTTGTGCCGCTTGGGGAACAGGTGCGACGCACTCGCCGCGGCGAACTCCTCGGGCATCCAGCCGGAGCCGACGGCGACGTTGAGCCGGCCGCCCGAAAGGTGGTCGATGGTCGCCAGTTCGGCGGCCAGGACGCCGGGGGCGCGGTAGGGCGTGTCGATGATGCTCATCCCGATCCGCACCTTCGACGTCTTCGCCGCCAGCCACGGGATGAGCGGCATGCCCTGCAGGAACTCGCCGCGCGAGCTGACCGGCAGGCCCTTGGGGAAGCCCTCGATCATGCCGAAGGCGTACTCCATCTCCTGGGTGTCCGACGTTTCCGGGACGATGATCCGGTCGAGCGTCCAGACGGAGTCGAAGTCGAGGTCCTCGGCCAGCGCGGTGAGGTCCCCGAGCTCGCGCACGGTCACCTTGTCGCGGAAGTTGGGCAGGTAGAGCGCGAGTTTCATGGTGGTTCCCTTCAGCGGGCGGTGAGGGTCGTGCGGATGTCGGCCTTGAGGACCTTGCCGATGGTCGAGCGGGGCAGGTCGGGCCAGACCTCGATCTGCTTGGGTGCCTTGACGCTGCCGATGCGGTCCTTGACGAACGCGATCAGCTCGCCGGTGTCGAGTTCGGCGCCGGGCCGCAGCTGCACGACGGCGGTGACGCGCTCGCCCCACTTGTCGTCGGGCAGGCCGATCACCGCGCAGTCGCGGACGGCGTCGTGGGCCAGCACCGCCTGTTCGACTTCGGCGGAGTAGACGTTGAACCCCCCGGTGATGACCATGTCCTTCGCGCGGTCGACGATGTGGAGGAAGCCTTCGCCGTCGAGGAAACCGATGTCGCCGGTGTGGTGCCAGCCGTGGGCCGACGCCTCCGCGGTGGCCTCGGGATCGCGGTAGTAGCCGGCCATCACCAGCGACCCGCGCACGCAGATCTCGCCGCGTTCCCCTTGCGGGAGGGCGTTTCCTTCGCCGTCGAGGATCGCCACCGTCACCAGCGGCGACGGGCGTCCCGCCGACGCGAGCCGTCCGGTGTGGACGGTTCCGTCGGGTCGCCGGTGGTCGGCCGGGGACATCGTCGAGATCATCATCGGGGCTTCGGACTGGCCGAACAGCTGGGCCATCGGGCCGATCCGGTCGAGGGCTTCGGCCAGCCGGGCCGTCGACATCGGGGCCGCGCCGTACCAGAAGCACTGCAGCGACGACAGGTCCGTGCCGTCCAGGGCTTCGTGGCCGAGCACCAGGTAGATGAGCGTCGGCGGCAGGAACGTGTGGGTGACGCGGTGGCGTTCGACGAGCTCCAGGAACCGGCCGACGTCGGGCTGGGGCATGATCACGACCTCACCGCCGCGGGCCAGGACGGGGAAGCAGAGGACACCGGCGGCGTGGGTCAGCGGGGCCAGGGCGAGGTACACCGGGCGTCCCTCGAAGGGGTAGCTCATCAGCGTGATCGCCGACATGACCTCGAGGTTGCGGCCGGTGAGCATGACGCCCTTGGGCCGTCCGGTGGTGCCGCCGGTGCCGACGAGGGCGACGACGTCGTCCGGCGGCGCGGCCGCCGCGGCGGGGTCTTCACGGGCGGGGTCTTCACGGGCGGCGTCGAGCCAGGTAGCGAACCCGGGCGCGAAGCCGTCGTCGTCGCTTTCGCCGTCGCTTTCGCCGTCGCTTTCGCCGAGGCGGACGAGCGTGGTCAGCTTCGGCAGGTCCGGGGCGATCTTGCGGACCAGGTCTTCGAAGGCGGGCTGGAAGAGCAGGGTGGTGCAGTCGAAGAGGTCCAGGAGCTCGGCGTTCTCGCTCGCGGCGTTGCGCGGGTTGATCGGGCACCAGACCGCGCCGGCCCGGGAGATGCCGAAGACGCAGGTGAAGGCGGTCGGGTCGTTCGCCGAAAGGATGCCGACCTTGTCCCCGGGGGCGACGCCGGAGTGCCGCAGCGCGCGGGCGACGGCCTCGGCGAGCTCGACGACCTCGCCGTAGGACCGGGAGGTCCCCTCGATGGTCAAGCAGGGCGCCCCGGGGTCCAGGGAGGCGCCTTTCTCGAGGTAGAAGAACAGAGACATCGTCGTCCCTCCCGACTTCGCCGGCGGCTGGTGAAGACCATGACCGCCGTTTGGACGGATGTCAAGATTTCCTTGGACGATTGGTCAGAAACTCCTCGGGTGGTATCTTCGGCCGGTGACCAGCGCACCCGCCGTGAGGCGCCGGACCCCGGCCGACAAGTTCGAGGACCGCCGCCGGGAGCTGGCCGACGCGGCGCTCCTGGCGCTGGCCGACCTCGGCTACGCCCGCACCAGCCTGCGCACGATCGCCGAGCACACGAAGTTCTCCCACGGCCTGCTGCACTACTACTTCGCCGACAAGGTCGAGCTGATCACCTACTGCGTCCGCCGCTACAAGGCGGCGTGCGTGCAGCGCTACGAAGGCGGCGTCGGCGAGGCGGAGACCCCGGAGCAGCTGGCGGCGGCGTGCGCGGACGGCTTGGCGGCCGCGCTCGGCGAAGCGCCCCTGATGCACCGGATGTGGTACGACCTGCGCACCCAGTCCCTGTTCGAGCCGGCGTTCCGCGACGACGTCGCCGAGATCGACGACAGCCTCCGTGACATGATCTGGCGGAACGTGAGCGCGTACGCCGCGCTCGCGAAGGCGGAGCCGACTTGCTCCCCGGCGGACGCGTACGCGCTGTTCGACGGGTTGTTCCAGCAGGCCCTGCTGCGCCACCTGGCGGGCGAGGACGCGGCTCTGGCCGAACTCCGGCGGGGTGTCCGGGAACTGTTCCCCCGCCTGGTCGCTTGACGCCGCCGGCGCCGTTCGCCGGCTTCCGCGCCTTCGACACGGACGGAATCCTCGCCCTGACGCGCTGAGGACCGCCGCTCCCCGGCAGTGACGACGCTGCCCGCTCCGCTGCGCCGCCCGAGCGGATTTCGCCCCCACCGGGCCACACCCGCCACGGACCGTCACCGAAACCGGCGGATTTCCGCGGCCGAGGCGTCCGGCCGTGCCGATGCACGCCCATCCGCAGACGCCGCCGAAACCGCCACAATCGTTGAGGCACAACGGAGTTCGTTCATCCGTCAGGTGACGGATGTCTGTGGAGGGCCCCGCCAAGAAACATTGCGCTACGGAGTTTGCCGCTCCGGCCTCGACGACGAGGAGGAGCGATGTCGCGTGCTACCACCACCGTCTCCACCCTGGTGATCTTCGTTCTCGCCCTGAACCTGCGACCGGCCGTGACCAGCCTGGGCGCGGCCCTGCCGGACATCTCCGTCGCCGGCGGTCTCGTCGCCGCGGTGCTCGTCGCCCTGCCGCTGTGGGCCATCGGCCTCGGCGGCTGGGCGACGCCGTGGCTGTGCAGCCGGGTGGGGACGCACCGGACGGTGACCGTGGCCCTCGTCGGGCTCGTGCTGTCCCTGGCCGGGCGGGTCCTCGGGGGTTCGGTGCAGCTGCTGGTCGGGACGGCGCTGGCGTGCCTGTCCATCGCCGTCCTCGGCACCATGCTGCCGCTGCTGGCCCAGGGGTCCGCCGCCTTCACCTTCGGGCTCGGGGTCGGCAGCACGGCGGGAGCGCTGGTCACGCCGACGGCGGTCATGTCGTCGTCGTGGCGGGTCGCCCTCGGCGTGTGGGCGACCACGGCGCTGGTGGCCCAGCAGGTGTGGCAGCGCACCCCCGGCGAGTTCGTGTCGCCGCGGCCCGCGCCCGGAGCCGTCCGGGCCTCCGCCCTGACCATCCACTTCGGACTGATCTCCACCGTGACGTTCCTGGTCATGGGGTGGTTGCCCGGCATCCTGCGCAGCGCCGGAGTGCCCTCGACGACGGCCGGGGCGTGCCTGGCGCTGTCGATGGCCATGGGGCTGCCCATGATGTGGCTGGTGCCGGGCTGGACCCGCCGCTGGCGCAACCAGACCCTGCTCGTCGTCCTGCTGGCCGCCCCCAACGTCGTCGGCGTCACCGGGCTGCTCTTCGCGCCCGCGGCGGCGCCCTGGCTGTGGGCGGCGGCCACCGGCATGGGCATGGGAGCGCTCGCCTTCGCCCTCACGACGATCTCGCTGCGCAGCAAGGACAGTTCGGTGTCGCTGTCGGCGGTGGTGCAGGGCGTGGGGTACGTCATCGCCGGCTTCGGCGTGCTGGTCTGCGGCTGGCTGCACACGGGCACCGGGACCTGGCGGGTCCCGCTGCTGCTCGTGCTCGTGGTGCTGCTCGGGCAGATCAGCAGCGGGCACATCGTGGTGGTGGCGCGCCCGGCCAAGGCGCTGCGCGCACCGGTGACCGTGCGCCCCCACGGCGAGGTACCGGAGCTCGGGGTCTGATCCGCGGCGTGGGCGGGGGCTTTCCCGGACGGCGTCGCGGCTCAGCCCGAAGCGGACTGGTGGCGGGCCGCCTCCCGGGCGATGTCGATGCGCGAATGCACGCCGAGCTTGGTCAGGATGTGCGAGACGTGCGTGCCGACCGTGCGGGGAGAGAGGTACAGGCGGCCCGCGATCTGCGGGTTCGACAGGCCTTCGACCACCAGCGCGGCGATCCGGCCCTCGGTCGGGGTGAGGCTTTCCCAGCCGTGTGTGGCCTGCCGGTGCTTGACCGTCGGGCCGCGCCGGATGCCGAACGCCCGGAACAGGGCGCGCAGCCGCGCCACGTCCCACTGCGCGTCCAGCTCCGCGTACAGGTCGATCGCGTGGGTGAACGCGGCCCGCGCCGATCCGCGGTCGTCGGGCCGCGCTTCGGCGAAGGCGACCGCGGCCGCTTCCAGGGCCTTGGCCCGGGAAAGCGGCCGGCCCGCGTCGCGGTAGCCGTCGGCGGCGCGCAGCAGCAGCGTCGCGTCCCGCTCGAGCAGGCCCCGGCAGTACAGGGCCAGCGCACGGCGGTGCGGCACGGCGGACTCGGCGGCGATCCCGCGCGCCCGCGCCTCGATTTCGGCCGCGGTCCGCACGTCACCGATCGCCATCGCGAGCCGGGCGGCGTCGCCCAGCAGCTCCTCCCCCGCGTCTTCGCCGGCCGGCACGGCCGTCAGCACGGCGAGCGCCCGGTCCGGTGCGCCGGCGTGTTCGAACGCGAGACTCCTCGCGCGGACCAGCGATTCCACCACTTCGTCGCCGGCGCGTCCGGAATGCCGGGCGGCGACGTCGAGGTGGCGGTGGGCGGCGGCCGCCTCGTCACGGTGGAAGTGGATGATCGCGGCGACGCCGTGGTCGCAGCACACCACACTCGGGTCCTTGCGGTCGTCCGCGACGACGTCGACTTCGGCCAGCGCGTCGTCCCACCGCCCGGCGCCCAGCATCAGCTGCCCGATCGCGCTCTGGACCTGGGTCAGCCGTGCCACGCTGCCGGTGCGTTCGGCCAGTTCGCGCGCCTGCCCGGCGGCGGTCAGCGCGTCGGCGTAGCGGTCGAGCGCGCCGTAGGTGACCGACTGGTTGATGCGCAGCAGCAGGGTGAGGTCGATCAGCGTCGGGTCGCCCCGCACGATGGCCATCGCGCGCTCGAACAGCGGCAGCGCGGCGGCCCACTCGCCGCGGGTCATCGCGCCCTGGCTCAGCACGTGCAGCGCCCAGCCGGTCGCCCAGCGGTCCTCGTCCGAGCCGAGCTCGGCCAGCGCCGCGGAAGCGGCCCGGCCGGCGGAGTCGACTTCGCCGAGGAAGCGCCGGATCCGCGCGATGAGCACCAGCAGCCTCGCCCGGTGCCGGGCGTGCAGCCCCGGCTGGTTGAGCGCCTCGTCGAGCGCCGGGAGGGACTCGGCGGCGCGGCCGGTCGCCCCGCGGCTCTGGACGATCGTCGTGTGCAGGTCCACCCGCACGTCCGGGTCGCGGACGCGGTCGAGGGCGCGGCAGGCGATCCGCTCGGCCTGGCCCACGTTGCCCACCCGGTAGTACGCGTCGGCCAGCCGGCAGGCCAGTGCCCCGGTCACCGCGTCGTCGAGCGGCGCGTCCCGCACCGCCCGCCTCAGCAGGGCGACGGCGACCACCGGCGCCTGGCCGATCAACGGCATGGCCACGTCGAGCAGCCACCGCACGGCCCACGGCGGCACCGGCACGCGACTGTCCGTTGTGGACACCATCGGCAGCAGCTGCCGCGCCACCCGCTCGACCGGGGCGTTGGCCTCGGCCAGCGCCAGCGCGGCGGACTGGTGCCAGGCGATCCGGACCGCCGTGGGCATCTCGTCGTACAACGCCGTGCGGATCAGCGGGTGCCGGAACTCCAGGTCGTCGCCCGCCGCCACCAGCACGCCGGCGGCGCGGGCCTCGTCGAGGGCGGGCAGCAGCTCGGCGAACGAGGAGTTGGTCACGGTCACCAGGTCCGCGACCGAGAAGCCGACGCCGAGCAGCGCCGCGGTGCGCAGCACCGCCCGCGCCGGCTCGGTCAGGAAACCCAGCCGGTCCGCGATCGCCTCCGGGAGGGAATCCGGCGTGGCCGCACCGGTCAGCTCCGCGATGCCCGCGGGATCGACCTGCAGGCAGGAACTGCGGGTCAGCGCGTCGACCAGCTCGGTGAGGTACAGCGGATTCCCGGCCGCGCCGGCGGCCAGCTCCTCCAGCCGCGCCCCCGGTTTGCCGCCGGCCAGTGCGGCCACCAGCTCGAGCACCGCCGGTTCGGCGAGCCGGCCCAGCCGCAGCCGCTCGGCCGGGCGGACGATCCGGAACAGCGACCGCAGGTCGTCGCGGCGCGGCACCGGCCGCAGCACGCCGATCAGCAGCAACGGCAGCTGCCGGACCGAGCGCGCGAGCCTGCTCCACACCGCCACCGTCGTGCTGTCGGCCCACTGCAGCTCGTCGACCACCAGCACGACCGGGCCGTCCTGGCAGAGCTGGTCCACCAGCGCGATCAGCTGCTCGGCGGCCGCGGCGGCGAGGTCGGCGCCCTTGCCCGCGACGGCGCCGCCGCCCAGCAGCTGGGAAACGGCGTCACGACGGGGATCCTGCGTGACCGGTGTGATCTCCAGTGCGTCCAGGAGCGGCAGCAGCGGCAGCGCCTGCCCGAGCTCGTCGCCGGCTCCCCAGAACACCTGGCAGCCCGCGTCGGTGGCGGCCGCGCAGGCCGACCGGACCAGCGCGGACTTGCCGATCCCCGGCTCGCCGTCCACCAGCACGGCGCGGCCCCGGCCCGCGGCGACGTCACGGGTCCACGCGACCAGCCGGGACAGCTCGCCGTCCCGGCCGACCAGCAGCTCAGTACCGTCCGTAAGCGGTCGCACACGCCGATTTTAGGAGTAAAACCTGTTGCCCAACAAGAGGTGCACTTCGGAAGGGTGGAACAGGCGGCGGCAGTCGGCAGTTCGCTTCGATGAAACCTCTCCTTCGGCAAATGCGCCGAATTGTGATCCGAACGTGATTCCCGGGGCCGGCGCCGGCCGATCATCGGCCACCTCCGCACCGGTCGGCACTGGTCCGGACAACATCGGGTGGGCCGCCCCCGACTCCGTCGAATGCCTTGCCGCACCGGTGATCGGCGCGGCATCCGCGGCCGGCGCGGCCTTCCGGCGATGACTACGCTGCGTGTCCACGGCGCGGGCTTCGACGATTTCGACGTGGCCGCGGACAATACCTGCCGTCGCAGACAATAGCCGCGCCACCTGCGGCGGAGGCGATTTCACGACCGCGAACCACCCGGTTAGCCGCCGTCGCATTTCCGCGCCGATCCGCGGTTTTCCGCCTCGCCGGGTGCTCGCCTGCCACGGTTTTCGCACCGCTTCCGCGCCACCGGGGAGCTTCACGCCGAGTGGCTCGGCGACCGGCCGCGGGCACGATCGTCGATCAAGTATTCGTGCGGCCATTCTGGTGAAATCCCGGATCGGGCGCCATCACGCATTGTCAATGCCCCGGCGGGGTCCCTACAGTGGCCCGCCTGACACCGGGGAGTGAATCACCCACCTTCCTTGGAGCCGGTCCATCAACTGTCATCTCCTTCGAGGAGCAGACCTTGTTCGGAATAGTCAGGAGCAGTGCCCGTGTTCGCGCCGCGCTCGCGCTCGCGGTCGTCACGGTCGTAACCGGTTGCGGCGCCCTCGGCGCCACCGGCTCCCATGCCGCGCCGGGCGGCGGACTGGAGAAGACAACGCTGAAGGTCTCGATCCTGCCCACCACGGACCTCGCACCGTTCTGGCTGGCCCAGGACGAAGGCTACTTCCAGGCCGAGGGCCTCACCGTCGAGTCCGTCATCGCCGCCAGCGGCCAGGCCTCGCTGGCGAAGTCGATCTCGGGCGACGCCGACATCGCGTTCTCGACCTATCCGCCGTTCTTCACGGCGCGAAGCACCGGCGCCGCCGATATGCAGCTGGTCGCCGACGCGACCTCGGTCAACGCGAAGTCCAATGCGATCGTCACGGTCCCGAATTCGCCGGTGAAAACAATCTACGACCTGGCCACCGCGAAGATCGCCATCACCGCCAAGAACACCGCTTCGGATCTTCTCACCCGTTCGGTCATGCAGGACCACAACGTCGATTTCGGCAAGGTGAAATGGGTGCTGATCCCGCTGCCCGACATCGCCGCGGCACTGCAGCAGGGCCAGGCCGACGCCGCGTACCTGCCGGAGCCGTACATCACGCAGGCCGCGAAGACGGCCGGCGCGATCCCGGTGATCGACATCAACACCGGCGCGACCCAGGACTTCCCGCTGACCGGCTACGGCGCGACGCGGAAGTGGGTGCAGGAGAACCCGAAGACACTGGCGGCGTTCCAGCGCGCGATGCAGAAGGCCACCCACGACGCCACGTTCGACCGCGCCAAGGTCGAGCCGCTGCTGGTCCGGTTCGCCAAGATCGACGAGGACACCGCCAAGCTGCTCACCCTGCCGGGCTACGGCTCGATCCTGGATTCCCGCCGCCTGCAACGGGTTCCGGACCTGCTGCTGCAGCTCGGCGCCATCCCGAAGCCGATCGACGTGAACTCGATGATCGGCCCGCAGGCGGGCAGATGACCGCGCGCGGCTCCTGGCCGAGGCTTTCGCAGGGGCCGGCCGGCGGCGGGACGGGCCGGGCCGGTCGACGTCGACCAGCGGGATCGTCTCGCCGTTGACCGGGTCTTTCGCCTGATCGGCGCGGTAGCCGCCGGTGACTTCGAGCCCCGAATCCGGGGGCACCACCGGCGGCACGCGGCCGGTCAAGCCGACCTCGACGGGCTGGACGTCCGCCGCGCAGCAGTCCAGGAGCCTGCGGACTGTACAAACAGGACACCCATGGGCCCCGACCGCAGTCCACCCGACCGCCCGCGTCTGCGCCGCGACCGCAAAGCCCGGAATGGCCACGTGTCCCGCCGGACGCGTCGGGCGTGGTTGGTCCGCCCGACGTGACCCACGCGAGCCGGGCGCCGTCAAGTCGTTCCGGGGGCCGGGCGCGTTTCCCCTCGCGGCCCCGGGCGGCCCAGAATCGCGGCCATGACGATCCTGCCGAACCGATATCCGACCGCGGAGGTGCACCTCCGGATCGACCTCACCGGCCGCACCGGTGACGCCGCACTCGTCGCCGCCCGGCTGACCGCCGCGCTGGACGGGCTGGCGGCGGTCGAGGTCGTGGCCCCGCCGGCGCGGCTCCCCGCTGCCGAACCGGGGTCGCACCTGAGACTGGTCTCGGCCCCGCTCGTGCGCATCGAGGCGCAGTCGCGGCGCGTGCTGCTGCTGGGCCGCCCGCTCACGCTGACCCGGCTGGAGTTCGACCTGCTGCACTTCCTCCGGCGCCACCCCGACCGGGTCTTCACCCGCGCGGCCTTGAAGAGCGCGCTCTGGCCGCGGCCGGACGGCAACGACCGCACAGTCGACGTCCACGTCCGGAAGCTGCGGGCCAAGCTCGAACCGCACCTCGACCCGATCACCACCGTCCGCGGCGTCGGGTACCGCTTCGAGAGCTCCGCACCGGTCGTCCTGGCCTGAGCCGGGTTCGTCCACATCGGACGTCGGCCGCCGCTGCCGTCGGCGGAGGCCCGGTCAGTGGGCGGCCGCGCCGAGTTCGATGATCAGGACGCCCGCGGCGATCAGGCCGACACCGGCCGCCATGCGCTTGGTCAGGGCGTCCTTGAAGAACACCCGCGCGCCGACGGCCGTCAACGCCACCCCGCACGCCGCCCAGACGCCGTACGCGATGCCGACCGGCATGCCGTGGGCGAGCGCGACCGCCAGCAGCCCGAAGGCACCGAGGTAGCCGGCCGCGACGGGCACGACCCAGCGCTTCCGCCTCAATCCCTCCGACGCGCGCAACGACAGCGTCGCCGCCACTTCCGACAGGATCGCGCCCGCCAGCAGCAGCCACGTCACGAGCGCTCCTCGCGCTCGTGGCCGGTCTCCACCAGCACCACCCCCGCGATGACCGCGGCGATCCCGATCCCGATCAGCGGCGTGAACGGCTCGGCGAACAGCACCGTGCCCAGGACGGCGGTCAGCGCGACGCCCGCGGCCGACCAGATGCCGTAGACGACCCCGATCGGGACGCCCAGCCGCAGCAGCGCGGACAGCGCCACGAAGGCACCGGCGTACCCCGCGACGGTCAGCGCCGCCCACCACGGGTGGTCGATCGACGCCCGCAGCGCCAGCGTCGCCGCCACCTCCAGCACGATCGCGGCGACCAGGACCGCCCATTTCCGCATCGTGGCTCCTCACCGCTTCCGGGGCGGCGCCGTCGGGGTCACGCCGTCGGGGCCGCATCGTTTCCTCCGCCGGCGAGCCTACGCACCGGCCGGTCGCCTCCGCCAAACCTGAAAGTGACTTTGATTCATGTTTGTCCTACGCTGAGCCGATGACCGAGGAAACCGCGCTCCTGCGGGCCGAGCGCCGGGCCGTCGTCGAGGCCTGTCACGAACTGGCCGGCGCCGGCCTGCTGATCGGCACCGCCGGCAACGTCAGCGTGCGCGCGGGCGACCTCGTCGCGGTGACGGCGACCGGCGTCGTGCTCGGACGGGCGACACCGGAGCAGGTGACGGTCGTCGACCTGGCCGGAACCGTCGTCGCCGGGGAGCTGGCGCCGACCTCGGAACTGGAGCTGCACCTCGGCGTCCACCGCCGCGGCGGTGCCGGCGCCGTCGTGCACACGCACTCGCCGCAGGCGACCGCGGTGTCGCTGGTCCTCGACGAACTCCCCTGCGTGCACTACCAGCAGCTCCTGCTCGGCGGCGCCATCCGGGTCGCCCCGTTCGCCGTCTTCGGCAGCGAGGAACTGGCCGAGCACGTGTGGACCGCCCTCGACGGCAAGTCGGCCGCGCTGCTGGCCAACCACGGCGCGGTGGTGCACGGCCCAGCGCTGCGGGCGGCGGTGGACAACGCACTGCTGCTCGAGTGGGTCTGCGAGCTCTACCGGCGGGCGGCGTCGATCGGCACGCCCCGCGTCCTGGACGGCGCCCAGCAGGCCGCGGTGGTCGAAGCCGCGCTGCGGCGCGGCTACGGCAGCACCCGGCGGATCGAGGAGGATCTGTGACGCAGACGGTGATCACGCTCGGCGCGCACGTGTTCGACGTGCAGGTCCGGCCGGTGGCGGCGATCCCGCCCGGGCAGGGCGCGGCCCTGGTGGAGCAGATCCGGTTCGGCCCGGCCGGCACCGCGGCCGGCACCGCGCTGACGCTGGCCAAGCTCGGCGCGGCGGTCCGCACCGCCGGCGCGATCGGCACCGACCCGATCGGCGACCTGCTGCTGGCCATGCTGTCCCGGTACGGCATCGACACGTCGCTGGTGGTGCGCCGCGCGGACGTGCAGACCTCGGCGTCGGTGCTCCCGATCCGCCCGGACGGCAGCCGGCCCGCCTTCCACGTCCCCGGCGCGAACCTCACCTACGGGCCGGACGACATCGCGGCCGCCGACGTCGCGCAGGCGACCCACCTGCACCTCGGCGCACCCGAGCTGATGGGCGGGGAGAACGCCGCGAAGCTCCTCGCCCCCGCCCGGGCGGCCGGGGTGGTCACCTCGGCCGACCTGCTCGCTCCGGGCGATCCCGGGGTGCTGGCCTGGCTCGCGCCCGCCCTGCCGCACCTCGACTACCTGCTGCCGAACGAACAGCAGGTCCTGGGCCTGACCGGCGCCGAGACGCTCGAGGACGGCGCCCGGGCGCTGGTCGAGCGCGGCGTCGGCTGTGTCGCCGTCACCCGGGACGCCCGGGGCGCGCTGGTCGTCACGGCGGCGGAGGTGCTCGCCGTCCCCGCGTTCGCCGTCGACGTCGTCGACACCACCGGCTGCGGCGACGCGTTCTCCGCCGGCTTCCTCCGCGGCGCCGGCCTCGGCCGTTCGCCGCGGGAGGCCGCCGTGCTCGGTTCGGCCGCCGCGGCCCTGGTCGCCCAGGGGCTGGGCAGCGACCACGGCGAGTTCGACCTGGCCGCCGCCGACGCCTTCGCCGCGGCCACGCCCACCCTGGGGACCGATACGCCGCACTGACCGGCGGCAACGCCTCGGGCAGGACGGCACCCGGGTCACCTACCGTCCGATGTGGACACCAGCGCCCGGCGTCCCGCCCGCGCCGGCCGTCCGGCTTTCCCGGCGAACGGTGCCGCTGGCGTGCAACCCGACGGCGGGGTCGTTCCGTCCGGGCAGTGACGCAACGAGGGAGGCACGTCCATGCGCAGGTGGTCCGCGGTCCCCGGTGTGGTGCTGGTCGTCCTGGGCGCCGTGGCGTGCGGTGGCGACGCCCGGCCCGGGTCGCCCGACGCGCTGTGCGCCGCCGCCTACGAACCGCGGGAACTCGTCGACAGCGGGCCGCTGTACCCGCCGTTGCCCGCCGCGGCGGACGGCAGGCGCGGGGAGAGCCGCAGCACCGACGCGGCCGCGATCAAGAAGGTCGCCGCCGCCGCGTGCGGCCTGCCGGAACCGCCGCCGGACCCGGTGTGCACCGCCGAACTGGGGCCGAGCTACCGGCTCCGGTTCACCGACACGGGGAACCGGACGACGACCCTCACCGCCGCCGCGTACGGCTGCCAGTTCGTCGAGGGCCTGGCCACCGAACGGGTCGACGCGCGGCCGCTCTGGGCGGCACTGGCCGACGCCGGGCTCCCCGGGCCGGGAAGGCGCTGAGTAGTCCATAGTGGACAGACACCGGACCACCGCGAGTACTGGTCCGGCTACGAAAGGGCAGCATCGGGGGCCGTCAGTACCCGACCGGGCCCGCGGGATATTGACCCCGCCGGAACGCGTACCTACCGTCCGGACACCGTTTCCGGTGGACGCGGGGCCGTCCGGCCGCGCGGAAGCCGCCCTTCCCGAGGAGGTGCCATGCTGTCGAGGCGTACCTTCGTCACCGCCGGCCTGGTCGCCGCCGCGGCGAGCACGCCGCTGTGGTCCGCCGTCACCACGCCGAAGGCCCGGGCCGCCGCGGCCCTGCCGTTGACCCTGAAGAACAATTCGGGCAGCGGCACCGTCTACGCCTACATCAGCGGTGCGGACACCGCGGGCCGCCCCGGCTTCGTCACCGCCGACGGCCGGTTCCACCCGCTGGCCAACCCCTCCTCGCCGGTGACGCCGATCCCGGACTACGCGATCGCGCTCGGCGGTTCGGGATCCCAGCTCACCGTGACGCTGACCGACTACCTCATCGGCGGCCGGGTGTGGTTCTCGGTGGACAAGAAGATCCAGTTCTTCGTCAACCCCGGGCCCGGGCTGGTGCAGCCCGGCTTCACCAGCGCGGACCCGAACTGGCAGACGAACTGGACGTTCTGCGAGTTCACCTACAACAGCGCGAACCTCTACGCGAACATCAGCTACGTCGACATGGTGGCGCTGCCGGTGTCGATGGCCACCACGGGCGCGGCGGGTGCCCAGTCGGTCAGCCCGCTCCCGAACGGCGCCCTCGGGAGCATCGCCGACGGGCTGCGCGCGCAGCACAACGCCGACGGCGCGCCGTGGGACCGGCTCGTCGTCACCGACGCGTCCGGCAAGGTGGTGCGGGTGCTCGCGCCCGGCCACTCCCCCGTCGACTTCGGCGGGTACTGGACGAACTACCTCAACGCCGTCTGGGACCACTACCGCTCGACGCCGCTGACGATCAACGGGCAGGGCGGCATCGGCTCCTACACCGGCACGGTCAGCGGGGACGCGATCGTGTTCGCCGGGCTCAACACCAACGGCGTGCCGTTCACCAAGCCGAGCGCGGCGGACATCTTCGGCTGCGCGAGCGGGCCGCTGTACAACTCCGGCAGCGACGCCCGCGGCGCGGTCGCCGCCCGGCTGGCCGCCGCGCTGAACCGCAGCAGCCTGCTGGTGGCCGGCGGCAACAACCAGCCCGACGGCGTCCCGCCGTCGCAGTACTACCGCGACGCCACCACGAACCACTACGCGCGCCTGGTGCACCAGTACGCGTCCATCGGCTACGCCTTCCCGTACGACGACGTCGGCCCGACCGGCGCCCAGCCCGTCGACGGCCACCTGCAGGACCCGGCCCCGACGTCCTGGACGGTCTCGCTGGGCCCGGGTGCGGGCGGCGGCACGACCCCGCCGGGCTCCGGTGGCACGAGCGCGTACTCGACCATCCAGGCGGAGGCGTACAACGCCCAGAGCGGCACCCAGAACGAGACGTGCACCGACACCGGCGGCGGCGTGGACGTCGGCTGGATCGCCGACGGCGACTGGCTGAAGTACGCCCGCGTCGACTTCGGCACGAGCTCGCCGAACCAGTTCGTCGCCCGCCTGGCCTCGGGCGCGGCCGCGGGGGTCAGCGGCGCCATCCGCGCGCGCCTGGACAGCGTGACGGGCCCGGTGCTCGCCGAGATCGACTTCGCGAACAACGGCGGCTGGCAGCAGTGGCAGACGGTGCCGGCCAACGTCGTCGCCTCCGCCACCGGGGTGCACGACCTGTACCTCACGTTCTCGGGGAGTGCGGCGGACTTCGTCAACATCAACTGGTTCACCTTCACCCGCTAGCGGCGCCGCACCGCGCCCGCCCCCGTGGCGGGCGCGGTTTCGCGACTTTCGGGGGTATGGCCCCTTCGCGCCGGGCCGACACACTGTGCGTGCCGGTACGGTGACCACGGGTTCCGACCGGACCTCCATCCGTGCGGCGTGAGGAGATCACCCGATGGCGTCAAGGTCCCTGTCCCGGCTCGCCCTCGCGGCGTCCGGTGTCCTGCTCACGAGCCTGCTCGGCGGCACCGCCGGCGCGCAGCCGGCGGACACGCCGGTGTTCTGGCGCGTCCCGGCCACCGCCGCCCAGGCGCACGCGCTGACCGCGGCCGGTTTCGACGTCGAAGAAGGCGACGCCGGGAGTGTGCACGTCGTCGGTGGACAGGCCGTCGCCGCGAAGCTGCGGGCGCTCGGCTACCGGCCCGCGTTCTTCGACACCGTCTACAAGGAACTGCCCGCCCGGGCCGAGAGCCTGGCGGCGGACACCTTCTACGGCGGCTACCGGACGGTCACCGCGCACGAGAACCACCTCGCGGCGGTCGCCTCGGCGCACCCCGACCTGGCCACGAAGTACACGATCGGGCAGTCCTGGAAGAAGACGAAGGGCCAGGGCGGGCACGACGTCCAGGCGATCTGCCTGACGAAGAAGCAGACCGGCGACTGCACGCTGTCGACGACGTCGAAGAAGCCGAAGTTCTTCCTGATGGCCCAGATCCACGCGCGGGAGCTGTCGACCGGCGAGCTCGCCTGGCGCTGGATCGACTACCTCGCCGACGGCTACGCCACCGACGCGACCGCGAAGTCCATTTTGGACACCACCGAGGTGTGGGTGGTGCCGATCGCCAACCCCGACGGCGTCGACATCGTCGCCTCCGGGGGGAACTCCCCCAAGCTGCAGCGCAAGAACGCCGACAACGCCCGCGGCGGCTGCACCGGCACCAACATCGGCGTCGACCTCAACCGCAACTCGACGTTCAAGTGGGGCGGCGACTCCAATTCCGCCTGCGCCGAGACCTACCAGGGCGTGAGCGCGGGTTCGGAGCCGGAGGTGCAGGCGCTGGAGAAGCTCGCCCGCGCGATCTTCCCGGACCAGCGCGGCACGGGGAACGACGACCCGGCGCCCGCGACCGCCCAGGGCACGATGATCACGCTGCACAGCTACGGCAACGACATCATCATCCCGTGGGGCTTCACCCAGGCCACCGCGCCGAACGACGCCCAGTACCGCAGGCTCGGCGCGAAGTACGCGGCGTCCAACGGCTACCTCGTCGGCACCAACGAGGAGACGGTCGGCTACGACACGACCGGCACCACCGACGACTTCACCTACGGCGAACTCGGCGTCGCCAGCGTGACGTTCGAGGTCGGCGGCTCGAGCGGCACGTGCGGCGGCTTCCTGCCGCGCTACACCTGCGTCGACAGCACGTTCTGGCCGAAGAACAAGGGCGCGCTGATCACCGCGGCGAAGGCCGCCGCGGCCCCGTACCAGCAGTGATTCACGGGCGGCACACGTAGATGCAGTTCTGCGGGCGCGGGGATTCGAGCACTTCGACGTGCCGGAACCCCGCGTCCGCCAGCATTTCCGACGCCTTTTCGGTCCCCCACACGGCCCCCAGCGCGGCGCCGCCCTCCGCCAGCGACGTCGTGGTGCAGTACATCAGGCTGATCGAGTAGGTGAGGGCGGCCAGCGGGTTGCCGACGTTCCGTTCGAGGTGGCTGGAGAAGTTGGTGTCGACCATGAGGAAGAGGCCATCGGGCGCGAGCGCGCGGTGCACCCGCCGCAGCACGACGTCCGGCCGGTCCTGGTCGTGCACGGCGTCGAACGCGGTGATCAGGTCGTAGGGCGGATCGGCGCTGAGCTCGGCGGCGTCCCCGACGACGAAGCCGGTGTTGGGGAGGCGCTGTTCGTTCGCCTGCTCGACGACGCCGGGGTTGATGTCGAGGCCGGTGAAGTGCGAGGCGGGAAAGGCCCGCGCGGCGACGGCGATGGCGTTCCCGGTACCGCAGCCGAGATCGAGCACGCGCGCGCCGGCCGTGAGCCGCTCGGTGAGGCCGGGCACCGCGCCGAAGAAGCCGTCGACCAGGTGCTCGCGGTAGATGTGCTTCCAGCTGTCGCCGGTTTTCGCGCCGAGGGTTTCGAGGTAGGGCCCGTAGGCCGACCTCGGCACGCCACCGCCTTCGGCGAAGGCGCGTTCCAGCTCGGGGAGGATGCCGGTGAACGCGGAGAGGGTCAGCAGTGAGGGCATGAGGTTCGCCGCGGTTTCGCCGAGCAGGAACTTCGCGTGTTCGGGCGGGAAGGTGTACTCGCGGCCGTCGTAGGTGAAGATGCCGCCGGTGACCATGGCGCCGAGCCACTCGCGGACGTAGCGTTCCTGGAGCCCGGCACGCTCGGCGAGCCCGGCACTCGTGGCGGGCCCCCGCGCGGCGGCGGCGAGGAGACCGGTGCGGTGCCCGAGCCCGAGCAGCATGGTGAGGGCACTGCCGGTCATGGTGGCGGTGAGGTGCGCGGCGAAGTCCTTGTCCTGCATGGGGTGCAGCTTACCCGCCGTCGGCTGGGTCCGATGTGGACGATCGGTGGATTGATATGGGGCTGCGCCCGACCGGGACGTCGGCGGCGCGGGGCCGGTTATGCGGTGGTGGCGATGGCTGCGGCGGCGAACCGTGCCGCCGCAGCCACCGGGGCCGTCAGGTGTTCTCGTCCTCCAGGTCCGCGTCGGCCAGGACCGCGTACACCCGGCGGCGGGCGTCCGCGAGGATCTTCTTGACCTCCGCCACCTGGGCCTCCGTGCCGCTGTAGCCCACCTGTGCCGCCGCTCCGGAGAGCTCGCCCAGTGCGTGCCACAGGGCCGCGAACCGGTCGGCGCCCGGTTCCTCCTCCGGTTCCTCCCACAGCGCCGCGAACTCCGCCTCGCGGCCCGCCACGTGCTCGCGGCCCGCATCGGTCAGCTCGGCCACCCGGCGGCCGGCCGTCTCGACCGTGTGGACCAGGCCTTCGTCCTCCAGCTGCTGCAGGATCGGGTACACCGATCCCGGGCTGGGCCGCCACCGGTCGTGCGTGCGGCGGCGGATCTCCTGCATCAGCTGGTACCCGTGCATCGGCTCCTCGGCCAGCAGCGCCAGCACCGCCGGCCGCACCGGACGGGCCGGCGGGCGGCCGCCGCCACGGAATTCGCGGACCCGCTGGAACGGGCCCGCCCCGCCGAACCAGCCGCCCGGCCCCCCGAACGAGCCAGGACCGCCCGGGAACCCCGGGAAACCCGGCCCGCCCGGCGGCTGCGGTGGGTGCGGCGGACGAGGTGGCGGCGGCGGGAACCCCCGCGCGAGCTCCGGGCCACCTTCCCAGTCCTCCTGCCCCGGCACGCCATGCTCGGACCCGAAGTGCTGCCCCGGCACCCCGTGTTCCAGCCCGAAGTGTTCGCCCCCCGGCACGCCACGCTCGGATCCGAAGTCCTCATGCCCCGGCACCCCATGCTCCGACCTGAAGTGCTCACGCCCCGGCACCTCGTGTTCCGGCCCGAAGTGTTCGTGCCCTGGCACGCCGTGCCCGAAGTGTCCGTGCATCCCGTGCTCCACCCCCGCGTGGCCTGGGTGCCCGGGGCGTCCCGGCATCCCGTGCTCCGGTCCACCGTGCCGGTGGCCGAAGTGCCCCCCGAACCCCGCGAAGATCCGTCCCGCACCCATCTCCATGCTGCCCTCCAGTCGTATCGGCGACATTTAGACGATATATCGCCGTTCGATCGGATCGCAAGGCAGCCGCAGAATCACCCGAAGTAGTGCCCGGCCTCCAGGTCGGCGACCAGCCCCGGCCCCTCGGGCACCCACCCGAACCGCTTCTGCGTCAGGACGCTCGACGCCGGCGCGTCCGGCCCGGCGAAGTGCGCGAGCCAGCCGAAGTGGCCCGGTACGTCGGACACCGGCCGCACCGGCAGGCCGAGGCGCTGCCCGATCACTTCGGCGAGCACCTTCAGCGGCACGCCTTCCTCGCCGACCGCGTGCAGCCGCACCCCCGCGGGCGCCGCCTCGACGGCCAGCCGGTACAGCCGCGCCGCGTCGGGCCGGTGGACCGCGGCCCACCGGCCCGTGCCGTCGCCCGGGTAGGCCGACACCCCCGTTTCGCGCGCCAGCCGGATCAACGCCGGGACGAACCCGTGGCCGTCGCCCTCGCCGTGCACCGAGTGGGGCAGCCGCAGCACCGACGCGCGCACGCCCCGCTCGGCCAGCGCGAGCGCCGCCGTCTCCGATGCCGTGCGCGGGAACGCCGGGTCGGCCGCGTCCTCTTCGGTCGCCAGCCGGCCCGGGGCCACCGGGCCCGTCGCCGCCGTGATGATCAGGGGCTTCCCCGTTCCTCCGAGCGCCTCGCCGAACGCGCCGATCGCCGCGCGGTCGGTCGCCGCGGCGGCTGTGAGGTCGGCGAAGTCGTCGTGGACGTAGGCGGTGTGGACCACCGCGTCCGCTTCGGCGGCGGCCGCCCGGAGGCCGTCGAGGTCGGTCAGGGTCCCGTGCCGGACCTCGGCGCCGGTGGCCGCGAGCGCCGCGGCCTTGTCTTCCGAGCGGGCGAGGCCGAGGACGTCGTGCCCCGCTTCCCGCAGTTCGCGGACGACGGCGCTGCCGACGAACCCCGTCGCGCCGGTGACGAACACCCGCATTTGCGTACTCCTCGTAGGTAGGTGACAGTGCTTCCATCGTCGGGCCGTGGCGGCGCGGCCGTCCAAAGCCTGGTTCGCACCGGCCGATACGCTTCCGGCATCACCGCAGGTAGACTGCGGCGGTGGCGGACTTGGACCTGCGGCTCGTGCGGTACTTCACGGCGGTGGCCGAACACCGGCACTTCGGCCGCGCGGCCGCCGCGCTCCACACGACGCAGCCGTCGCTGAGCCGGCAGATCCGCCGGCTCGAAAGCCAGCTCGGAGCCCGCCTGCTGGACCGGACGCCGCAGGGCACGCGGCTGACCGAGGCGGGCGAAGTGTTCCTGCCCCGCGCCAGAGCGCTGCTGCAGTCGGCCGAGCAGGCGGCCGCGAGCACCCGCGCGGCGGCGGCGCCGAGCCGCGTCACGATCGGCTACCGCACGAACCTGTTCGTCACGCCGGCGGTGCGCGAACTGCGCCGCCGTCACCCGGAAGCCGAGGTGCTGACCCGGCACCTGGGCTGGACCGAAACCCGCGCCGCGCTGCTGGAGCACCGGGTGGACATCGCCGTCACGCGGTTGCCGCTGCAGGCCGACGGGTTGCGCGTCACCGTGCTCTACGACGAAGAGCGGGTGCTGCTGGTGTCCGCCGACCACCGGCTGGCCGGCCGGGCGTCGGTCACGCTGGCCGACATCGCGGACGAGCCGCTCCCCCGCGTCGACGACCCGGCGTGGAACGCGTTCTGGCGCATCGACCCGCGCCCCGACGGCCGCCGCGCCCCGGACGGCCCGCTGGTCCAGGAGTTCGAGGAGAAGTTCGAGCTGATCGCCGCGGGCCAGCTGGTGGCGATCGTCCCGGACGGGGTCCGGTTCAGCCGCCTCCGGCGCGACGTGACGATCGTTCCCCTTGACGGCATCGAGCCGTGCCAGGTGGCCCTGGCCACCCGCGCGGCCGACCGCAGCGATCTGCTCGAGTCGGCGTGCCGGACCCTGCAGGCCCACCTGACCAGCCCGGAAGCGGCCGGCCTCACGGTCCCGGCGCCCTAGGAACCGGACTGCACCGCCAGCGTCAGCAGGTCCGCCGCCGGGCCGGTCAGGCGCCGCCCCGCCGGCCAGACCGCCCGCAGCACCCGGCTCAGCTCCACACCCTCCACCGGCACCGGCACCAACCGGCGGCCCGCGACCTCGCGCACCACGTCCAGATCGCTGATCACGGCCGGCCCGGCGCCCGCGATCACCGCGTTGCGCACGGCCGAAGCCGATCCCAGCTCCAGCAACGGCGTCACCGGGCCCGCTCCCGCCCGCCGCAACGCCGCCTCGACCGTCTCGCGCGTCCCCGAGCCCGGTTCCCGCACCACCAGCGGCGTGCCGGCGAGTTCCCCGGCCGTCAGCGGGCGGCGGCGCCGGGCCCAGGCGTGCCCGGCCGGGACCACCACCACGAGCCGGTCCGCCGCCACCCGGCGCGTCGCCAGGCCCGGCCACGGCCCCGGCGACTCGACGAACCCCAGGTCCACCTCCCCGCGCGTGACGAGGTCGGCGACGTGCTCGGAGTTCACCACCTCGAGCCCGACGTAGGTCTCCGGCCCGGTCCGCTTGACCTCGCCGATCCAGGCGGGGACGAAGTGCTCGGCGAGCGTCATGCTCGCCGCGACCCGCAGCCGCGCGCCGCGCTGGGTGCGCAGGGCCTCGGCGCCGGTGCGCAGTCCGTCCACTTCGGCCAGCACGCGGTGCGCCCAGCCCGCGATCACCCGGCCGTCCGGGGTCAGCGCCGAGCCGCGCCGGGTCCGGTCCACCAGGGACAGTCCCACTTGACGCTCCAATGTGGACAGGCGTTTGCTCGCCGAGGGCTGGGCGATGCCGAGCGCCCCGGCCGCCTGGCCGATGCTGCCGAGGTCGTCGACGAGCACCAGCAGGCGCAGTGAGTCCAGATCCGGTCCGGTCATAGCTTCAGTCTATGACCTCAGGCCCGACCGCCGGCTACCGCGCCCGCCCGGCACGGGCGACGCTGGAGGCATGGCACTGACGACGGCGAAAACCTCCGGCCTGGCGATCACCGGGCTCGGTGTCGCCGCGGCGTACGCGTTCAGCTCGGTGTGGCCGGTGGCCGGCGCGCTCACCGTGGCCGTCGTCCTGGGCGTGGCCGTCGGGAGCACGCCCCTCCTCACCGGCGAACTCCGCGAGGCCGTCGCCGGGCTCACGAAACGCCTGCTGCGCGCCGGTGTCGTCCTGCTCGGCCTCCAGCTCGCGGTCCCCACCGTGCTCGCGCTCGGTCCCGGCACGCTCGCCGCGGTCGTGCTCACGGTCGCGGTCACCTTCCTCGGCACGCTCGGCCTCGCCCGGCTCGTCCGGGTGCCGCGCGGGCTCGCCCTCCTGGTCGCCACCGGCTTCTCCATCTGCGGCGCCTCGGCGATCGCCGCGGTGGAAGGCGTGATCGAGCGCGACGACGAAGACGTGGCCACCGCCGTCGCCCTCGTCACCTGCTACGGCAGCTTCGCGTTGGCCGCGCTGCCCCTCCTCGCCCACGCGCTCGGCCTCGACGCCACCAGGACGGGCAGCTGGGCCGGGATCTCGGTGCACGAGGTCGCCCAGGTGGTCGCGGCGGCCGGCCCCGCGGGCGCGGCCGCCGTCGGGATCGCCGTCGTGGTGAAACTCAGCCGGGTCGTCCTGCTCGCGCCGGTGGTCGCGCTCGTCGGCGCCGCCGAACGCGGCCGCCGCGACTCGCACGCCCCCCTCGTTCCCCTCTTCGTCCTCGGCTTCCTCGCGCTGGTCGCCGTCCGCAGCACCGGCCTGGTCCCGGCGGTCGCGCTCGACGTCGCCAAGACGGCGTCGACGCTCCTGCTCGCGGGCGCGCTGTTCGGTCTCGGCTGCGCCGTCCGGCTCGGCTCGCTGCTGCGCGGCGGCGGACGGGCCCTGCTGCTGGGCCTGCTGTCCACGCTCCTCGTTCTGGCGACCGGGTTCGGCACCCTGGCCGCGTTCACCTGAAGTTTCCCCGCCGGCCAGGTATAGTTCGTTATACGCGCGGTTGTACGGGTCTTGTACGGATCGTGTCGACGCTGCTGGCGAGCCGTCGAACCGAATCCGTAGGGAGCTCGAACCGTGAAGATCACCCGCCTCGCCCAGGGGCTGCTGGCCGGGCTGCTGGGGTGCGCCGCCCTCGCCGTGCCCGCGGCCGTCGGCGCCGCCACCGCCCAGGCCGACGTGGCCAGCACGCTGGTGTTCAGCAAGAACACCGAAGGACACGACTGTTACCGCATTCCCACTGTCGTCAAGGCGAACAACGGCGACCTGCTCGTCTTCGCCGAGGGCCGCAACGGCGGCGCGAGTTTCTGCAACGACCTCGGCAAGATCGACCTCGTCCTGAAGCGCTCGACCGACGGCGGGAAGACGTGGGGCGCGTTGACCACGGTCATCGAAGCCTTCGGTGACGTGAAGGGCAATCCGGCGCCGATCGTGATCCCGGGCAGCAACCGGATCGTGCTGCTGTCGACCATGCAGTGCTTCACCAACCCGTCGTGCGGCCGGATCCCGCGCGTGTCCATCAGTGAAGACAACGGGAAGACGTGGGGCGCGCCGCGGGTGCTGACCACCGAGCTCGGGTTCGCGAGCGCGCCGGGCTGGCTGGCGACCGGGCCGTCGCACGGCATCGCGCTGACCCGCGGCGCGCACGCCGGGCGGCTGGTCGCCGGCATGAGCTACACGGTCGGCGGCAAGAACACCGGTTCGCTGGTCTACAGCGACGACAAGGGCGCGACCTGGCACCACGGGGCGACCGACACGTCCGGTTCGGACCTGATGAACCCGCAGGAGATCAGCGTCACCGAGCTGCGCGACGGCCGGGTCTACGCCGCCGCGCGCAACGCCGCCAACAACGACGACAAATGCCTGTCGGACGGCACGCACAACCGCGCCTTCGCGATCAGTTCCGACGGCGGCGCGACGTTCAGCTCGAAGTTCGCGTTCGCCACCGACCTCGTCGCGCCGACCGTCGAGGGCTCGACGGCGCGGATGAGCGCGACCGACGCCGGCGGCAAGTACAACCGCGTCGTCTTCGCGGCCCCGTCGGTCTGCGACCGCCGCAAGGAGCTGCGGATCCACTCGTCGTTCGACGAGGGCGCCAACTGGACCGGCACCGCGGGCAGCCTGCTCGTGTGGGGCCAGGACGCGGCGTACTCCGACATGGTCCAGCTGTCGCAGTCCGCGGTCGGCGTGCTGTTCGAGGCGGGCCCGGACCTCCACGCGAACGACACGATCCGCTTCGCCTCGGTGAGTGAAGCCGCGCTCGGCGCGCCGGCCTGCGGTGGCGGCTACAGCGTCATCGACTCGGCCCCGCTCGGCACCGGCGGCGCGGCCGGCACGGTGTACCTGTCGTACAACGCGGCCAACGGCCAGAACTGCGTCAGCACCATGAAGAACGCCTCCGCCGGGACGGCCACCGCGACCTCGGCCTACCTGGAGGTCAAGGGCTCGGCGCGGCAGACCGACTCGGGGTCGTTCTCCTGGTTCGCCGGTCCGGTCAAGGCCGCGGCGGCGGACCAGTGCGTCAAGTGGGGCGGCGCGGCCGGCGGCCAGGCCTACGACAGCGCGTTCGAACACTGCGGTTGAGGCGAACCCGGGTGGGACCCGCCCCCGGGCCGGGTCCCACCCGCCACCGTGCCACCCGGCCCGCGCCTGCGAAGCGGCGCTCGTGACGCCGTGGTCCCTACTTCGCACCCGCCGGCGCCGTCGCCACCGCCGACTCGCCGAACCGGATGCCCTTCGCTTCCTTCCCGATCGCCGTCAGCACCGCCACCGCGACCAGCCCCGGCACCACTGTCCACACCAAAGCCGACGTGTACCCGTGGGATTCCGCGATCGCCTGCTGGATCGGCAGGTTCAACGCCGCCAGCAGGTTCCCCAGCTGGTAGGTCACCCCCGGGTAGAAGCCGCGGATCGCGTCCGGGGACATCTCCGTCAGGTGCGCCGGGATCACGCCCCACGCCCCCTGCACCATGATCTGCATCAGGAACGACCCGAGCGCCAGCACGCCCGCGCCGTGGTCGAACGCGAAGATCGGGATCACCGGCAAGCCCAGGACGGCCGCCGTCACGATCGTCCGGCGGCGGCCCAGTTTCTCCGACAGCGTCCCGAACGTGAGACCGCCGATGATGGCGCCGACGTTGTAGAGCACCGCTATCCACGTGCTCGTCGCCGCGCTCAGGTCCGCGCCGCCGTTGTCGTGGGCCTTCAGGAAGCTCGGGTAGACGTCCTGGGTTCCGTGGCTCATCCAGTTGAACGCCGTCATCAGAAGGATCAGGTAACCGAAGCGGCGGATCACCTTCGCGTCGAGCAGGATGTCCTTCACCGACGTGCGCGTCACCTTCAGCTTCTCGCGGGCCGTCTCCCACACCTCCGACTCGCGGACGCGCGCGCGGATCAGCAGGCTGATCAGCGCCGGGAAGATGCTCAGCACGAAGATCCAGCGCCACGGCAGGCCCAGTGCCGAATGGAACAGCAGGTACGCCAGCGCCGCCAGCAGGTAGCCGATCGAATAACCGACCTGAAGCAGGCCCGAGAAGAACCCGCGGCGCGCCGGCGGGATCTTCTCCATCGCCAGCGCCGCGCCCAGCCCCCACTCGCCGCCCATGCCGATGCCGTAGACGAACCTCAGCACGAGCAGCACCGTGAAGTTCGGGGCGAACGCGCACAGCAGGCCGGCCACCGAGTACAGCACGACGTCGGCCATCAGCGGGATCCGGCGGCCGACCCGGTCGGCCCACAGGCCGAACAGCAGCGCGCCGACCGGGCGCATCACCAGCGTCGCCGTCGTGATGAACGCCAGCTGCGTCGCGGTGGCCCCGAAAGACTTGTCCTTCGCGATGTCCGCCAGGACGAAGACGACGAGGAAGTAGTCGAACGCGTCCATGCTCCAGCCGAGCAGCGCGGCGAGGAACGCGTTGCGCTGGTCCGAGGTAAGCGCTTTCCGATCCGTCACGTTCGCCCCGTTCCGCCGGTTCCCCACGCCGAAGACGCCAGGCCCGGTTTAGCACCCACCACCCCGGGCGGGCAAGGGGATCAGTGCGCGACGCGGATGCGGACCCGGCGGCCGACGTCCCGGGCCCACGCCTTGATCCGGTCCCAGTCGCGGAAATCGCCCGCGCGCCGTCCCGAGGCCACCAGCTTCGGGATCAGGCCGCGCACGGTCGCCGGGTCCAGCCGGCCGCCGAAGGTGGCCGTGCGCTCGGCGTCGATGCGCGCGGCCAGCAGCGCCACGTTCGCCGGCAGGCTCACCTGGTGCGTCGCCGCGCCGGGGCCGCACGGCCCGCTGTGGAACAACCACACCGGACGCTCGGCGAGCGCCCGGGCGTTGCGTTCCAGCAGCCGCACGGCTTCCGGCCGCCACCGGTGGTAGTACAGGGCACTGCCGACGACGACCGCGCCGTAGTGTTCGACGCCGGCGACGTCGGCGGCGTCGCGCACGTCGACGGTCAGGCCCGCTGCACCGAGCTCGGCGGCGATGACCTCGGCGATCTGCCGGGTTCCGCCGTGACGCCCGGCGTAGGCGACGAGGACTGCGGTCATGGGCTCCATTGTCGGCCTTCGCGAAGCGCGCTGCCCCGCGGATGGCACACGATCCGCCGAACGGGCGCTCGCACGCTACTCTCCGCGTTCCTCACGGCGGCGGCAGGAAAGCGGGTCGTGCCGACGGGTCCGGTTCGTCGTAGTAGCGGTGGAAGACCGCGGTCTGCCCGCCGGACAACGGCGGCACGATCCAGCTCCAGTCCGCGGGGCAGCGGCGCCCGGCCTGCTCCTCGCGCTCCAGGTGGGCGAGGAACCGGCGGGATTCGGTGTGGTGGTCGGCCATCGTGACCCCGGCGGCGTCGAAGGAGTGCTGCACCGCCAGCGTCAGCTCGACCAGCGCCCGGTCCCGCCACAGCGTGCGCTCCGACGCGGTGTCCAGGCCCATCAGCTCGGCGACGACCGGCAGCAGGTCGTAGCGCTGCTCGTCGGCCAGGTTCCGGGCGCCGACCTCCGTGCCCAGGTACCAGCCGTTGAAGGGCGCGGCCGGGTAGGTGACGCCGCCAATCTCCAGCGGCATGGCGCTGATCGCCGGCACGGCGTGCCAGCGCAGCCCCAGCCCGGCGAACCAGCGGTGGTCGGGGTGGGTCAGCGGGACCTCCAGGACGGCGTCCGGCGGCAGCGTGAACAGCCCCGGCTCGCCGGGCACGGCCTCGATCACCAGCGGCAGGACGTCGAAGGAGCCTCTTCGTTCCGGCGGCCGCCAGCCGAGTTTTCGCACCTGCTCGGTGAATCCGGCGTACCGCGGGTCGCCGAGGACCGACCCGTCCTCGAGGCGGTACCCGGCGTAGCGGATGAGCTGCTCGTTGTGGATGCGCGGGCCCGGCGCGGCCGGGGTGTCCGGCGCGAACACGGTGATCGTCGGCCGGATCCGGCCGCCCCGGGTGGCCTGACGCAGGTGGGCGACGCACTCGCCGGCGATCGCGGCGGGGTCGGTGACCCCGCGGCGGTCCCGGATCCGCAGGCTGCGCCAGTACAGCCGGCCGATGCAGCGCGCCGAGTTGCGCCACGCGACGCGCGCGCCGTAGGCCAGCTCGGCCGCGGTGTGCCGGTAGGTGCCGGTTTCCCGGATTTCCGCGCGCACCGCCGCCACCCGGGTCTCGAACCGCTCGCCCCCGTCGGCGGCGCCTTCGGCGAACATCCGGTCCAGGAATTCTTCGGCTTCCGCGAAATCGACGCTCGGCTCCGCCGAGGCGCGCTGCGGGTAAACCGGCAGCGCGGGCGTCACCCGCTCGGGTGTAACGGTCACCGCACTTCCCCACTCTTCGGAATCGCGATCTGCAGCCCGACGAAAAGGTCCACCGTTCCTCCGAAAGTCGCCGACGACACGCGAGCCGGATGTCCCACCGCCCCTGGGAAGTCCGGCCAGGCGGGGGAGGATACCCCACGTTCCGCGAGGCCGGTTCCGCCACTCGGGAACGGCGTCCCGCCGATCCCGGAATTCCGGCACGCGCAGGGCGGACGCGGAAAAAATAACTTGTACCATGTGTTATCCGGACATGGCACAGCGCGTTTTCCGTCAATCGATCATCGGGGCGGCAAAACCCGCGTGATCCTTTCCCGCCTCCGCGCCTGCGTCTTTTCGTGGGTATTCGCCGAACGGCCTTCACCGGGGGCCGGCCGCCCGGGTACGCGCGCCCGCGTTAGAGTCGCGACGATCGGCGGAGGAGGGACGGTTTTCGTGACGGACAGGCGCATCCCCGTGGTCCTCGTCGCCGGGTTCCTCGGCGCGGGCAAGACGACGCTGCTCAACCACCTGCTCGCCAACCGCGAGGGCGCCCGGGTCGGCGTGGTGGTCAACGACTTCGGCCAGGTGAACGTCGACGCGCTCGCCGTCGCCGGCCAGGTCGACACGATGGTCTCGCTCGGCAACGGCTGCCTCTGCTGCGCCGTCGACGCGAGCGGGCTGGACGCGATGCTCGCGAAGCTGTCGAGCGCCGAGACGGGCATCGACGTCATCGTCGTCGAGGCCAGCGGCATCGCCGAACCCCGTGACCTCATCCGGCTGATGATCGCCAGCGAGCACCCCGGCATCCGCTACGGCGGCCTGGCCGAGGTCGTCGACGCCGCGGAGTTCGAAGGCGCCCGCGAACGCCACCCCGAACTCGCCGACCACCTGCGGCTGGCCGACCTCGTGGTGCTGAACAAGGCCGACCGGGTCCCCGCCGAGGCGCTCGCGAAGCTCACCGCGACCGTCGAGGAACTGGCCCCGGGCCGCCCGCTGCTGGTCACCACGCACGGCCGGGTGGACCCGCGCCTGTTCTTCGACCCGGAACCGCGCGGCGAGCGCGTCGGGCAGCTGTCGTTCGACGACCTGCGCGAGGACGACCACGACCACGCGCAGCACCTGCACGCCGAGTACCAGACGGTCACGTTCTCCGCCGAGACGCCGCTGGCGCCGCGCGCCTTCGTCGAGTTCCTCGAGCGGCGGCCGGCGGGGCTCTACCGGATGAAGGGCCAGGCCGACTTCGGCCCCACCGGCCCCCGGGCCCGCTTCCACCTGCACACCGTCGGCGGTTTCGTGCAGCTCGAGCGGTCGGCCTGGCCGCCGGGCGAGCCGCGGCGCACCGAGCTGGTGCTGATCGGCGCCGGCATCGACACCGACGCCGTACTGGCCGATCTGGGCCGCTGCCTGGCCGAGGACCCGGAGACCGTGGACGAGCGCGGCCTGCTGCACATCCTGCGCTACCTGCCCGACCAGGCCTGACCGCCCGCCACGCCGAAGATCGGCAAATGCCCCGGCGGTCGGGCCACCGCGACGGAGACTGTCGGCCATGACGACCACCGCGGTGAGCGCACCACGCTGGTACCTGGTCGGCGTGCTGCCCGAAGACGTCCCCCTGGCCCACCTGATGACCCGCTCCGGCGACCTGCGGTACCGGCGCTCGGCCTGCGGGGCGCGGGAGTCCCGCAGCTGGAAGCCCGTGGACCTGACCACGTCCGAGCTCACGCCGTGCCCGGCGTGCGTCGCGACGCTGTCCGGCGTCGGCGAAGACCGCGGCCAGCTCGCCCTCGACCTCGGGGTCTAGGCGGTCAACGTCCGCGCGAGCCGCTTCGCCGTCTCGAACGGCTGCGGGCTCTGCGCGACCACCGACGTGACCGCGGCTCCCTCCAGCAGGAGCATCAGCTCGTCGGCGAGGACGCCGGCGCGCCCGGGGTCGGCCCGCCGCAGCTGCGCCCGCAGGTAACCGTGCAGCGCGGTCTTGTGGTGGCGGACCACCTCGCGGACCGGGTCGGCGGGGTCGGGGAACTCCGAGGTCGCGTTCAGGAACGCGCAGCCGCGGTAGCCGTCGCGCGACAGCCACGCCTCGTAGGCGTCGAAGACCGCCAGCACCCGCTCCCGCGGATCGGGGTGCGCGGCGGTGATCCGGTCGATCTCCTCCTGCCACCGCCGGTCGCGGTCCCGCAGGTACGCGACGACGAGCCGGCTCTTCGACCCGAAGTTGCCGTAGAGGGCCGCCTTGGTCACCCCGGCCTCGGCCGCCACCGTGTCGACGCCCACGGCGTGGATGCCGTCGCGGTAGAACAGCGTCGACGCGGCCTTGAGCACTTTCGCGCCGGCATCGCCGGGACGAGTCCGGGCCACAGCGTCTCCTCCGAACAGCTCGGTATGGCGTTCCACCTGGGGCAATCTTAGCATCACTTGACACCAGACAGACCTGTCTGTTGGGTGGATGAAGTGGAGGTGCAGACGAAGACGGACCGCTGGTGGTCCACGGCCGCGGTCGGCGCGGTCGTCATCGCGCTCTGCTACGGGTTCGCGCGCTACGCGTACGGCCCGTTCGTCCCGCGGTTCCGCGAGACGTTCGGGCTCACGACGGTCGGCGTCGGTGTGCTCGGCGGCCTCTCCACCGCCGGCTACGGCCTCGGCCTGCTGCTCGCCCCGAAGACCTCCGCGCGGTCGGCGCGCGGCACCGTGCGGCTCGCGGCGGCGGCGGCGACGCTCGGCCTGGCGTTGATGGCCCTCGCACCGCACGTCACGGTGTTCGGCGCGGGGATCGTGGTCGCCGGGGCCGGCGCCGGGCTCGTCTCGCCCGGAGTCGCCCAGCTGATCGGCGAGACGGTCGGGGCGCGGACCCGGGACCGCGCGCAGACCTGGGCCAACACCGGAACCGGACTGGGGCTGGCCGCTTCGGCGTTCACTCCCCTGCTCGCGTTCGGCTGGCCGGTGGTCTGGGCGGCGTTCGCCGCCCTCGGCGTGGTGGTGACGCTGCTGGCGTGGCGGACGCTGCCGTCGGGCGGCGCCGACGTCCCGGCGGATCCCGGCCGGGTCCGCGGCACGGTTCCGCTCGTGCTCGACTCGGTGCTGATCGGGGTGACGAGCGCGCCGTACTGGACGTTCTCCAGCTCCCGGCTCGCCGAAGCCGGCTTGAGCCCGGTCGCCGCGACCTGGTGCTGGGCGACGATCGGCGTGGCCGGGCTGCTCGGCGGCCTGGCGGGACCGGCGGCCGGGCGGCTGGGCCTGCGGACGGTCAACCTCGCGACGTGGACACTCGCCGCGGCGGGCATCGGCCTCCTCGCGCTGCCGGACCCGGGTGTGCCGCTGGCCGTGCTCTCCAGCGCGCTCTTCGGCATCACCTACATGGCGCTGACCGGGCTCTGCATCCTGTGGGCCGCGCGCCTCTCCCCCACGCGGCCCGCGCGAGGCATCACGTGGTCGTTCGCCGGGCTCGGTGCCGGCCAGACCGTCGCGTCACCCCTGGCGGGCGCGCTGGCGGCGGGCCTGGGGTCCGCGGCGGTGTTCGGCCTGACCGCGCTCGTGGCGCTCACGGCGTGGAGCCAGCTGCACCGGCGCCTCGGCCCGCCGTGACCCGCACGCCACCGGGCAGTCTCCGGACCGCGTCAAGCCTTCTTGGCGCGGCTCGGTGCCACCCGCGGCGGCTCGTTGGGCATCTTCGGGTAGACCGGGGGCCACGGCGCGTCCATCAGCCCGGCCGCCATGTCCTGTTCGGACATCGCCAGCAGCGGCTCGATCGACTGCGGCCGCTCGCCCGCGCCGGCCCACGGGTCGCCGCGCTCGGCCACCCGCGCGGGCACCGTGCTCAGCGTGAGCGTGTCGGGCTCGACGGCGTCCAGCTCGTCCCAGCCGATCGGCGTGGACACCTGGCCGCCCGCCCGCGGCCGCACGCACCACGTGCCGAACACCGTCTTGTGCGGAGCGTTCTGGTTGAAGTCGACGAACACGCGCGAGCCGCGTTCCTCCTTCCACCACTGCGCGGTGATCTTCTCCGGGTGCCGGCGTTCGAGGGCCCGCGCCAGCGCGACCGCGGCGGCCCGGACCTGGAAGCTGTCCCAGCGCGGCTCGAGCATCACGTACAGGTGCAGCCCGCGCGACCCCGACGTCTTCAGGTGCGCCTCGATGCCGTGCTCGGCCAGGAACTCCCGGGTGAGCACCGCGGCTTCGCGCAGCTCGTCGAAGCCGATGCCGGGCGACGGGTCGAGGTCGACGCGCAGCTCGTCGGTGACCTCTGGACTGTCGGCGAGGTACGGCCAGACGTGGAAGCCGAGGCAGCCCAGGTTCACCGCCCAGAGGATGTGGGCCAGGTCCTTCGCCACCAGCGCGTCGCTCGTCGTGCCGTTGGGCGTCGAGACGACGGTGGTGGTCAGCCACGGCGGCGCGCCCTTCGGGACGCGTTTCTGGTACCAGTTCTTGCCGCCGGCGCCGTCCGGGTAGCGCTCCAGCAGCAGCGGGCGCCCGCCGAGCCGGGCCAGCAGCGGACCGGAGATCGCCCGGTAGTACTCGACGAGGTCCAGCTTCGTCTCACCGCGTTCCGGGAAGTAGACCTTGTCCGGGCTGCTGATCTTGACCTCGACGCCGTCGATGTCGAGCAGGACGGCCCCGCTCATCTCGCCTCCCCGAACAGCTTCGCGAGCTCGGCGGGCGGCGCCTCGTCGAGCTGGGCGTACGTGCACGACTCCGGCGTGCGGTCGGGCCGGAACCGGACCAGCCGCCCGCCGTGCCGGAACCGGCCGCCCTGCAGGTGCTCGTAGCGGACCTCCGCCACCCACTCCGGGCGCAGCGGCTCCCACGACAGGTCCTTCTGCGGCGCCCACCGGCTGTTCGCGCCCGGTTGCCGCCCCGGCTCGGGTTCGTGCTCCGCCGACGTGCCCTTCTCCGCGGAGGCGGCATGAGACTCCGCCCAGGACCGCCACGGGTGGTTCTCGAGCGCGTTCTCGCGCAGCGGCGCCAGCTCTTCGACCAGCTCGGCGCGCCGGGCCTTGGTGAAACTGCTGGCCACGCCGACGTGGTGCAGGACGCCCTCGTCGTCGAACAGCCCGAGCAGCAGCGAGCCGACGCCGGCGCCGTCCTTGTGCCAGCGGAACCCGGTGACGACGCAGTCGGCGGTGCGCTCGTGCTTGATCTTCAGCATCACCCGCTTGTCCTGCTCGTACGGCAGGTCCGCCGGCTTGGCCATGACGCCGTCGAAGCCCGCGCCCTCGAAGCGGGTGAACCAGTCTTCGGCCTGCGCCGGATCCTCGCTCAGCGGGGTCAGGTGGACCCGCTGCAGCCCTGCGGCGCCGGTGCCGAGGACGCCTTCGAGCTGCTTGCGGCGCTCGCGGAAGGGCTGCCCGGTGAGGTCGGTGTCGCCCAGGGCGAGCAGGTCGAAGGCGATGAAGCTGGCCGGCGTCTCCTCGGCGAGCTTGCGCACGCGCGAGGCCGCCGGGTGCAGCCGCAGCTGCAGCACCTCGAAGTCGAGCCCCTGGGGCGTGACCAGCACGATCTCGCCGTCCACGACGCAGCGCGGCGGCAGCGCGGCGGCCAGCAGTTCCACCAGCTCCGGGAAGTACCGGGTCAGCGGGCGGTCGTTGCGGGAGCCGAGCTCGATCTCGTCGCCGTCGCGGAACACGATGCAGCGGAAACCGTCCCACTTGGGCTCGTACAGCAGCCCCGGGTCACGAGGCAGCTCGTGCACGGCTTTCGCGAGCATCGGCCGCACCGGCGGCATCACGGGCAAGTCCACCGCGCGAGCTTAAAACACGGGTACGACACTTCCTCGGCGAAAGACACCGCCGGGCGTGATACACACTCCCTCGTGACCACTGAACGCCCCGCACCGCCCCTGACCGGGGGCGAGCGGGAGATGCTGCGCACCTTCCTCGACTTCCACCGCGCCACCCTCGCGATGAAGTGCGAAGGACTGTCCGACGAGGACCTCCGCCGGGCCTCGAGCCCGCCGTCGACGCTGACCCTGCTCGGCCTCGTCCGGCACATGGCCGAGGTCGAGCGCACGTGGTTCCGGCGGGTGATCGACGCCGAAGACGTCCCGCTCGTGTGGTCGGCCGAGGGCGACTACCAGGCCGCCTACGACGCGAGCTCGTCGACGCGCGCGGAGGCCTTCGCGGTGTGGGAGGCCGAAGTGGCGCGATCCCGCAAGATCGAAGAAGCGGCCGAATCCCTGGACGTCACGGGCCACCAGCCGCGCTGGGGCGAGGACGTCTCGCTGCGGCTGGTGATGCTGCACATGATCCACGAGTACGCCCGGCACAACGGCCACGCCGACTTCCTGCGGGAAGCGATCGACGGCGTCACGGGCGCCTGATCGACGCGGCCGCCCGCTCGAGCTGCGCCAGCACCAGGCCGCTGCGCGGCTTCGGCGTGAAGTAAGTCGCCTTCCGCGGCATCCGGCGGCCGGCCGCGTGCACCGCCAGGACGTCGGCGTAGCTCACCGGGGCCAGCAGCACCACCGCGTCCGCGTCCGGGGGCAGCGGCCGGCCGGCCGGGAGCGGGCGGACGCACGGGCCGTCGGGGTCGATGCCGAGCGCGCCGTCGAACAGGACCCGCTCGACGACCTCGTGGTCGATCACCGGGCGCGGACCGGCCGGGGCCGGGAGCGGGACCCGCAGCACCGCCGGGCCGGCGCGCACCACGGCCTCGCCGGGGACCGGCACGGCGTGCTCGTCGTACCGCACGTCCAGGCCGGCCGCGCGCCAGCGGGACACCAGGTCCTCCGGGCCGAGCCCGGTGCCGGTCAGGACGCGGTGGATCGCGCCGATCCGCAGGGCCGGGCCCGCGGTGACCAGGGCGAGCAGCGCGCCGTGGCCGGCCGCCGCCGCGGCGGCCACCCGGTGGTTGCCGTCGGCGACCAGCAGGTCCGCGTCCGCGACCGCGGCCAGCAGGCGGCGCTGCAGCGGCCCGGCGGGCACCAACCACAGGTCGTGCCGCCGCCCGCCCGCGTCCGAAGTGGACAGATCGGGCAGGCCCAGGCTCGCGCAGGCCTGTTCGACCTGCTCGGTCAGCTCCGGGCCACCGGTCGCCGGGACGAGCAGTGCCGCGCTGGTCGCGCACCCCAGCCCGGCCAGCACCGCCGCCCGCTCGGCCACGACGTCGGGGTAGACGTCCTCGGTGTGGTGGACGCGCGCGGCGCCGTCGTCGGTCACCGCCGCCGGGTCCACCAGGCAGAGCAGGCCGAGCGCCACCCCGTCCGGCCCCTCGATCCGGTAGGGCGCGACGACGTTCCGCACCGGCCGGTAGAACCGCTTGCGGAGGCGTTCCAGCACCGCCCGGGCGACCGGCACGGCGGCCGCCAGGTCGAGCCCGCGCGCCAGTGCCGCGGGCGTGCGGGCCGGGTGCTGCACGGCCAGCAGGCTGTCGGCGGCACCGGGCGCGGCCAGTGCGGCGATCACGCGCTCGGGCTCGGCGAACTCGTCGACGTCGGGGCCGGGGACCGCGTCGCGCACCACCCACCCCGACCCGATCGGCCGGATCCAGTCGCTCATCCCGTCCATCTTGCCCAACAGCGAAATTCGCTGGGGCCGGTGCGTCCGGGATGGAATGCTTAGGTCTGCAAAGCAGTTGACTCCGGTCATGACGGTCCCGAGGAGCACCCCGCCGATGACGACACCCGCCGCCACGACGAGGGGGGTCGGTTTCCGGTCCGAACGCGGCCCGGTCCTGATCGCGGTCATGCTGAGCACGGCGCTGGTGGCGCTGGACAGCACGATCATCGCCACCGCCGTGCCGTCGGTGGTGCGTGACCTCGGCGGGTTCGCGCAGTTCCCGTGGCTGTTTTCGATCTACCTGCTCACCCAGGCCGTCACCGTGCCGCTGTACGGCAAGTTCGCCGACGTGCTCGGCCGCCGTCCGGTGATGTTCTTCGGGATCGCGGCGTTCCTGGTCGGCTCGGTGCTCTGCGGTGCGGCGTGGAGCATGCCGGTGCTGATCGCCGCCCGCGCGGTGCAGGGCATCGGGGCCGGGGCGATCCAGCCGATGTCGATGACGGTGATCGGCGACCTCTACACGGTGGAGGAACGCGCGCGGGTGCAGGGCTACGTGGCCAGCGTCTGGGGGGTGGCGTCGGTGGTCGGGCCCACGCTCGGCGGCGTGTTCGCCGAGTACCTGGACTGGCGCTGGATCTTCTTCATCAACCTGCCGCTGGGCGCGATCGCGGCACTGATGCTGCACCGCAACTTCGCCGAGCGGGTGGAGCGCAAGCCGCACAAGGTCGACTACCCGGGCGCGGCCCTGCTCACCGTCGGCTGCTCGCTGGTCATCCTCGGCCTGCTCGAGGGCGGGGTGGCGTGGGCGTGGGGTTCGCTGCCGAGCGTGGCGATCTTCGTCGCGGGCGCGGCGATGCTGGTGGCGTTCGTGCTGGTGGAGAAGCACGCGGCCGAGCCGGTGCTGCCGCTGTGGGTGTTCACCCGCCGGGTGCTGGTGGGCGGCAACCTCGTGGCGGTCGTGGTCGGCGCGGTCCTGATGGGACTGACGTCGTACCTGCCGACGTACGCGCAGGGGGTGCTCGGCGCGGGCGCGCTGGTGGCCGGGTTCGCGGTGGCGGCGCTGACGGTCGGCTGGCCGATCTCGGCGTCCCTGGCGGGCAAGATCTACCTGCGCATCGGCTTCCGCGACACGGCGCTGATCGGCAGCGTGTTCATCATCGCCGGCGGCGTCCTGGTGGCCCTGCTGGGCGCGGGCTCGTCGCTCTGGTCGGCGGCGTTCGCGGCGTTCGTGCTGGGGGTGGGCCTGGGTTTGGCGGCGAGCCCGACGCTGGTGGCGATCCAGTCGGTGGTCGGCTGGGACCGCCGCGGCGTGGTGACGGCGACGAACCTGTTCAGCCGGTCACTGGGCAGCGCGGTCGGCGCGGCGGTGTTCGGCGCGATCGCGAACGCGACGCTGGCGTCGAGGTTCGCCCACCCGCCGGCCGGCGTGGGGCCGCTCCCGCCATCAGTGGACGCGACGAGCCTGGTACTGGGCGGCGGCAACGCCGACTCGGCGGCGGCGGTGTTCGTGCGCGGGGCACTGGCGGACGCGACGCACTACGTGTTCGTGGGCTTGCTGGCCGTGGCCGTCCTGTCCGTGGGGGCGCTGTTGCTCATGCCGCGCAAGACCGAGCAGCTGGAGTTCTGACCGGCCACGGCTAGTTCTGCAACGGCACCAGTTCCGCCTGGAACTTCTCCAGGAAGCCGTCGAAATCACCGTGGGCCGGGCGGATCACGAACTTCGACAACCCCGCTTCGATGTGCTGCTCCAGCAACCGCCGGGCCTCCGGCCAGCTCGTCGCCACCAGGTCCGCCACCGGCACTCCCGGCCGGCGGCGGGCCGCGGCCGCCGCGAGTTCTTCCGGCAGGCCCCGGTCCGCCACCGCCAGGCTGAGGCCGAAGTGGTCCTCCTCGATCTCGCGGCCCGCCTCCGCCGCGGCCTGCTGGATCGCGATGCGGGCGTCGCGGGCCTGCGACGGCGTCTGGAAACTGCCCAGCCAGCCGTCCGCGAGGCGGCCCGTGCGGTGCAGGGCCGCCGGGGCCGCGCCGCCCAGCCAGACGTCCAGGCGCTTCTGCGGCCGCGCGCCCAGGCGGACGCCCTCGACGGTGAAGAACTCGCCGTGGAAGGACACTTCGTCCTCCTCCAGCAGGCGGCGCAGCAGCGCGAGCGACTCGTCGAACACCGCCGCGCGGCGGCCGGGCGGCACCGGGAACAGGTCCGCTTCGGCCGGGCGGGCCGGGCGGAGGCCGAACACCGGCAGCACGCGCTTGGGCGCGAGCCCGGCCAGGGTGAGCAGCTGCTTGGCCACCAGGACCGGGTGCCGGCCGGGCAGGATCGCCACGCCGGTACCGACCTTGAGCCGGGACGTCGTCGCCAGCGCGTGCGCCATGCCGATCATCGGGTCGACTTCGGGCGAGTAGACCAGTTCGGACAGCCACAGCGAGTCGACGCCGGCTTCCTCCAGCCGGGCCGCCAGCCCGGCGAACTCCGCCGGCCCGGTGCCGGCCGGCGGCGCCACCCCGATCCTGATCTTCAGCACGGTTCCTCCCGGAAGTCTTTCCGGGAGCAACGCGCCGGACGGCCGGGAATTCCTCAGGCGGTCGCGTCGATCACCCGCGTGAGCACGCCGTGCAGGGCTTCCAGCTCGGACACGTCCATGCCGAGCGTCTCGACCACCTTGTACGGGATCTTTTCCGCCTCCGCCCGCAGCGCCCGGCCGGTTTCGGTCAGCTCCACCGTCAGCCGGCGTTCGTCCGTGCGGCTGCGGCTGCGGGTCACGTACCCGAGCGCCTCCAGCCGCTTGAGCAGCGGCGAGAGCGTCGCGGGTTCGTGACGCAGGGCCGCGCCGAGGTCCTTCACCGAACGCGGCGAGCGCTCCCACAGCGCGAGCATCACCAGGTACTGCGGATGGGTCAGGCCGTACGGCTCGAGCAGCGGCCGGTAGATCGCGATCACGCTGCGGGAAGCCACCGACAGCGCGAAGCACACCTGCCGGTCCAGCTTCAGGGGATCCTCGCCCAGGTCGATCATGTCGCGATCCTACTTGTGTCGTCGGTCGCGCTAATGATTAGGGCACTAAGTGTTAGTGTACTATCAAAGCCATGGAACGACCGAATGTGCTTCGCCGGTTCGGCTACGCCGTCGGCGTGCGGCTGCCCGAGCGCTACAACGACTGGGCGTTGCACGACGCGACGTCGAAGCACTGGCGGGCCCGGTTCGTGCTGCAGCGCTCGATCGGCATCGTGCCGCTGTGCGCCGTCTGGCTGCTGCTGCCCGGCTCGATCTGGCTGCGGCTCTCGCTGGTCCTGATGGCCGCCCTCGTCGCGTACTTCTATTCGTGCGCGTACATGGAGGAGAGCGTCGAACACCGGCTCGGCCGGCAGGGGTTCCCGCACCACACCGGACGCCGCATCCGCGCCGAGGCCGCCGCAGCGAAGAACGCCGAGGCGACCGCCCGCTACCTCGCGCGCTACCGGACGCCGTCGGAGGGTTAGCTGTCGGAGGGTTAGCTACAGTCGGGGCACGATGAGACGCAAGCTCCGCCCGCCGATCCCGCCCCGCCACGGGCTGGACCCCGCCCGGCTCAAACTGCCCGACGGCGACTGGCCCACGCTGCTGGCGCACCTCGTCGACCGGCTGCCGCGCGTCACCCCGGGCCGCATCGAGGAAATGCTGCGCGAAGAGCGCATCCACGGCGTCGACGGCCCGCTCGGCGTCGACGCACCGTATGCGCCCGGCTCGTTCATCTGGTTCCACCGCGACCTGCCGGACGAAGTGCCGGTGCCCTTCGCCATCGACGTCGTGCACCGCGACGAGCACCTGCTCGTCGTCGACAAACCGCACTTCCTCGCGACCATCCCGCGCGGGCAGCACGTCCTGGAGACGGCGCTCGTGCGGCTGCGCCGCGAGCTGGACCTGCCGCACCTGGCCCCCGCGCACCGGCTGGACCGCGTCACGGCGGGGCTGGTGATGTTCGTGATCACGCCCGAGCTGCGCGGGAAGTACCAGACGCTGTTCCGCGACCGGCGGGTCCACAAGGAGTACGAAGCGATCGCGCCCCACGACCCGGCGCTGCCGCTCCCCCGGACCGTCCGGAGCCGGATCGTCAAGGACCGCGGCGTGCTGGCCGCCCGCGAGGTCCCGGGCGAACCGAACGCCGAGACCCACGTCGAACTGCTCGACCACCGCGACGGCCGGGCCCGGTACCGGCTGGTCCCCTCGACCGGCCGGACCCACCAGCTGCGGGTGCACCTGAGCGGCCTCGGCGTCCCGATCCTCGGCGACGACTTCTACCCGGTGCTGCGCGAGAAACCCCTGGGGGACTTCACGAAACCCCTGCAGCTGCTGGCCAAGGTCCTCGCCTTCGACGACCCGCTGACCGGCGCGCACCGCCGCTTCACGAGCGGGCGACGGCTCTCGGCCTGGGACGACCTCGACGCTTGGGCGGCGCCCCCGGCGTGACCGGGAACGTCCGCCCGGAGATCCGCCCGCACCCGCGCGGTCACGGACAAGACCCGCCCACCGCCCGCGCGGTGAGGCCGGAAGTTTTCCGCGGGACCGTGTCGAACCCGGCGCGGCCCGTTCGACGAACTCGCAGAAGCAGGATCGACCACCGAGGAGCACCGCATGCGCACCCTGATCTCCACCTCGTTCGTCTCGCTCGACGGCGTCGTCGAAGCACCCGGCGGCGAGCCGGGCTACCGCAACGCGGGCTGGACGTTCAAGGACATCGGGTTCGACCCGGCCGCCTACGCGATCAAGGGCAGTGAGCAGGAAGAAGCCACCGCGCTGCTGCTGGGCCGGATCAGCTACCAGGCGTTCGCGCCGGTCTGGCCGGGCATGACGGCCGAGTTCGCGGGGTACAACGCGATGCCGAAGTACGTCGTGTCGACCACCCTCACCGAGGCCGACCTGGTGGACAACTGGGGTGAAACGACGATCCTGCGCTCGCTGGCCGAGGTCTCGGCGCTGAAGGAGACCGAGGGCGGCCCGATCATCGTCAACGGCAGCGCCACCCTGAACCGCGCCCTGGCCGACGCGGGCCTGATCGACCGCTACCACCTGCTGGTCTTCCCGGTCCTGCTCGGTGCGGGCAAGCGGCTGTTCAGCGAGACCGACAAGGACAAGCAGAGCCTGGAACTGCTCGAGAGCGAGGCCTACCGCAACGGCATCCAGAAGCTGGTCTACGCCGTCACGCACTGACGTCACCGGGTCCGGCCGATGTTTCACGTAGAACATCTGTTCGAACATCGTGTACGGTCGGACCCATGACGACCCCGGCTCTGCAGGCATCGCTCTTCGGCGAGTCCGGCCCCGTCACGCTGCACGCGCTGGCACCCCGCCGGACCGAACTCGGCTCCGGCGCGTGGGTCGACGTGCAGCCGGGCTGGCTCGCCGGTGCCGACGAGGTGTTCGCCGACCTCGTCACCGGCGTCCCGTGGCAGGCGGAGCGGCGGAAGATGTACGACCGCGTGGTCGACGTCCCGCGGCTGCTCTGCTTCTACCGCGAACCGGAGACGCTCCCCCACCCCGTGCTGGCGGAGGCCCGCGCGGCGCTGACCGAGTTCTACGCGGGCGAACTCGGCGAGCCGTTCCGCACGGCGGGCCTGTGCTACTACCGCGACGGCCGGGACAGCGTCGCCTGGCACGGCGACACGATCGGCCGCGGCAGCACCCACGACACGATGGTCGCGATCCTCTCGGTGGGCACGGCACGCCACCTGGCCCTGCGTCCCCGCGGCGGCGGCGAGACGCACCGCTACGCCCTCGGCCACGGTGACCTGATCGTCATGGGCGGCTCGTGCCAGCGCACCTGGGAGCACGCGGTGCCGAAGACGAACCGGGCGGCCGGGCCGCGGATCAGCATCCAGTTCCGGCCGCGCGGCGTCCGCTGAGACCTCCGTACGATAGCGGCGTGTTTTCGCTCGCGGAGCCCCCGCTGTTCACCCGCCTTCGACCGGCCCGGCGGGTCCTGATCGCCGGCGCGGGCGGCGGGTTCGACGTCTACGCCGGCCTCCCGCTCGCCTTCGCCCTGCGCGCCCAGGGCAAGGAGGTCCACTTCGCGAACCTGGCGTTCAGCGACCTGAACCGGCTCGAACTCGACGACTGGATCGCGCCCGACGTCGCGCGGGTGCGGCCCGGCAGCGCGGGCGACGACGGCTACTTCCCCGAACGGACCCTCGCCCGCTGGCTCGGCACGCAGGGGTGGCCGCCGGTCGTCCACGCCTTCCCCCGCGTCGGGGCGTGGCCGCTGCGGGAAGCCTACGAAGCCCTCGTCGCGCAGCTCGCCGTCGACGCGGTGGTGCTCGTCGACGGCGGCACGGACATCCTGCTGCGCGGGGACGAGTCCGGGCTCGGCACGCCGGAAGAGGACATGGCCAGCCTCGCCGCGGTGGCCGCGCTGGAAGGTGTCGACCGCATCGTCGTCAGCCTCGGCTTCGGCATCGACGCCTTCCACGGCGTCTGCCACGCGCACGTGCTGGAGAACCTCGCCGCCCTCGACCGGGCCGGCGGGTACCTGGGCGCGCTGTCGATCCCGTCGGCGTCCCCGGAGGCGGCGGCCTACCTCGACGCCGTCGCGGACGCGAACCGCGCGACCCCGAGCCGGCCGAGCATCGTCCAGGGGCAGATCGCCGCGGCGCTGCGGGGTGAGTTCGGAGACGTGCACGGCAGCACCCGCACCGCCGGCAGCGAGCTGTTCGTGAACCCGCTGATGGGGGTCTACTTCGCCGCGGACCTGGTGGCGTTGGCCGCCGGCGTCGGCTACCTGGCGGAGCTCGCGACGACGAACACCGCGACCGAGGTCGCGCTGGTCATCGAGGCGCACCGGGACCGCGTCAAGCGCCGGCCGCGGCGGGCCATCCCGCACTGACCCCTCAGTCCACCAGCACCGGCAGCTCGTCCAGACCGTACACAATGGACACCTTGCGGAAGGAAAGCCCGTCCTCGGGCACGGCGAGCCGCAGGTTCGGGAAGCGGCGGATCAGGGCGGGGTAGGCCGTGCGCAGCTCCATCCGGGCCAGTTCCGCGCCGATGCAGCGGTGGATGCCGTAGCTGAACGCCAGGTGCGACGTCGGCTCGCGGGTCGCGTCGAAGGTCTCCATGTCCGGGCCGAGCTTCGGGTCGCGGTCCGCCGCCGACAGCGACACCAGGACGATGTCGCCCTCGGCGATGCGCACGCCGCCGATTTCCATGTCCTCCTTGGCGAAGCGCGGGAACGCCATCTGGACCACGGTCAGGTAACGCAGCAGCTCCTCGACGAAGCGGTGCACGGACTCGGCGTCGCCGCGGACGGCGTCCATCGCCTTTTCGTCGCGCAGCAGCACCAGCGCCCCGAGCGCCAGCATGCTCGCCGTGGTCTCCAGGCCGCCGGTGAGCACGCCGTCGGCCAGGCCGGCCAGCTCGCGGTCGTCGATCTCGTCGCCGTGTTCCTTGATCAGCATGCCGAGCAGGCCGTCGCCGGGCTGTTCGCGCTGCTTCTTCACGATGTCCAGCAGGTAGGTCAGCGACTCCGACATCGCACCGAGCGAGGCGCCGGCGCCGCCGAAGAGGTCGAACCGCGCGGTGCTCAGCCGCTGGAAGTCCTCGCGGTCCTCATAGGACACGCCGAGCAGCTCGCAGATGGTCAGCGACGGGATCGGCAGCGCGAACGCCTGCCACAGGTCGACCGGCCCGTCGGTGGCGGCCATCGCGTCGAGCTGCGCGGCGACGATCTCCTCGATGCGCGGGGCGAGCCGGTTCAGCCGGCGCATGGTGAACTCCGGCGTCAGCAGCTTCCGCAGCCGCGTGTGCACCGGCGGGTCCGCGAAGCCGAGCCCACCCGGGTTCTGGTCGGCGGTGACACCGGCGTTGCCGACGAGGTTGCCGAAGTCGCTGGAGAACCCGGTGGCCTTCCCGAGGACGGCCTTCGCCTCGTCGTAACCGGTGACGAGCCAGGCGTTCATCCCGAAGGGCAGGTCGAGCTTCCCGATCGGCGCTTGCTCCCGCTTCGCGGCCATCGCGGGGACGGGGTCGAGGCCGTCCCGCTTCAGCGGCAGCAGCGCCGAATCGGGCAGGATGGCCGACATCTTCTCGAGGTCGAAGCCCTTTTTCGACTGCCGGGCGAGGTAGCGCCGGCCGACCCAGCCCAGAACCCGTGAGCGGAGACTCCCCATGGGACCGACAGTACCGCACTAGCCCGATCGGGTGACGAAGACCGAGACGCGGTTCACGCGGACTCGCCGGCGGTCAGTGGATCCGGCCCGTGGTCCTGTGCGCCCGCTGGGCGTCGGCCTCGCGGGACTCCTCCGACCACCTCGACAGCGCGAGTCCGACCCCGCGCTGCACTCGGTCGGCGCCGCCCGCCACGTTCGCCGGGACCGGGATGTCGAGCGGCCGGTTCCCGTCGCTGATCACCCTGGCCGCCCCGGACGGCGGGTTCGGTCACGAGCCGGCACCCTATCGGTGCCGCGGCAGCTCCCGGTTCTCCGTGATCAGCCCGTGCTCGCTCGCCACGTAGTGGAAGTACGGCCGTCCGAGGTCGTCCGTGCCCGTGAACAGCGTCTTCGAGCGGCCGTCCGCCTCCGTGTTCACGCCGTTCGTGCGGGCCAGCACACCCGATGACGCCAGCCACTCCCGTGACCCGCGCACCGGCCGCCAGCCGGGGCCGTCGGCGGTCAGGTCGGCGAGGGTCTTCGTCATGTCCACCGCACCCGAGATCCGGAGGTTCTGGTCGTCGGTGATGTTCGCCGTCGCGTCGGTCGTCAGGGGGTAGGACCAGGTGTGGCGGGCCGCCGAGCGGACTCGGCCGTCCAGTGTGGACACCGATGTCTGCTGGCCCGAATCCGCCTGGACGACGTGCTGGGTGAAGCCGCCGCCGGTGACGTCGTCGGTGTTGCGGTAGTCGCGGGTGCGCTCGACCCGCGTGTGCACCCGGCCCGCGGACGTGTCGACGTAGCCCGCCGTGACGTCGTCGCGCTTCGCCGTCACCGTGACCCGCACGCCGCCGGGAATGTCCCCGACCGTCGTCTGCCGGGCGGGTGCCGCCGCGACGCCGGCCTGGGTCAGCGCGCCGGACGTGCGGGCCGCGTGGTGGTCGGTGTAGAGCAGCAGCGTCGGGACGACGGTGAACTCGCCGCCGATGTCCGGGAACGAGAAGGACAGGTCGTGGCGGCCGCCGTCGACGAGCCGGCCGGCGAACGGCGTGACGTCGTAGCTTTCCGAGTGCAGGCTGAACGTGTCGATCGCGACGACCGGCCGCCACAGCTGGGGCACGATCCCGCCGGAGTAGATGTGCGGGAAGGTGAACGCGCTCCCGGCGGCCGTCCCGTCGATCGCGAAGTTCGCCTCGCGGTAGGGACCCTTGCCGCAGAGGCCGGCCGCGGGGTACTTCGCGGCGACGGCGTCGGGGACGTCGTCGAACCACTGCTCGTCGCAGGCGTGCCCTTCGAGGGTGACCTCCAGGACGGCGCGGGTGATGTTGCGCGGCAGGTCCTGCGCGGTGAAGTGCACGGTCGGCGCGGCGGGGGTCGCGTCGGCGTGCCCCAACCCGGCGACGTGGTCGGGCGTCTCGGGCGCGGGGTGCCGGTGATCCGCCTGGTAGTAGGTGAGCGTCACGGTCTGGGCGTAGACGCCGGTGTAGACCGCCGAGGTGTAGTTCTCGACACCGCCGTGGAAGGGCTGCGGGGTCCGCAGCAGCGCGGCATACGGCGTCAGGTCCTTGTCGAAGTGGTAGGTGATCGCGCGGCGGCCCTCGCCGCTGGGCTCCTCGGTCGTGCCCCACCACACCTCGGTGCCGCCGATCCGCAGGTCGCCGATCCGGTCGTATTGCCGCCCGCTCACGGTCACGGTCTGGTCCATGACGACCTTCGCCCACGGACCGGGACAGGCCTTCGGCGGGGTGAGAGTGCCTTCGTAGTACTGCGGGCTGCCGTCGGCGGCATTGGAGCGGAAACCGTCGGCGAGGGTGACGCTGCAGTGCGGCGTGTCGGGCCTGCCGACGCCGGGCGCCGCGGTCACCGGGTTGTCGGTGTCGCCTTCCAGGACCGGGGCGGCCGAGGCGACCGCCCCGGAGAGCACCCAGGCCAGCACCAGTGACAGCACGATCGTGAAGATCCGCACCCGGACTCCTCCCAGCGGCAGGCCCACCCGGCTGGAGCCTAGCGGCGCGCGCATCCGACCAACGTCGGTAATCGTCGTCTGAAACGTTTCATACCGTGCTAGGCTCGGCCGTCTCAGCGAGGGGGTCCGGTGGTCGGCATCAAGGACGTCGCCAAGCGGGCGGGCGTTTCCATCGGCACGGTGTCCAATGTGGTCAACCGGCCGCACGTCGTCGCGGCCGCGACGCGCAGCCGCGTCCTTTCGGTGATCGAGGAGCTCGGGTACGTCCGCGACGAGTCCGCCCGGCAGCTGCGGGCCGGGCGCAGCCGCGTGCTGGGGCTGCTCGTGCTCGACCTCGGGAACCCGTTCTTCGTCGACGTCGCCCGCGGGGCCGAGGAGGCCGCGCACGCCGAAGGCCTCAACATCATCACCTGCAACAGCGGGCAGCGCTCCGAACTCGAGGCGTCCTACCTGGCGATGTTCGCCGAGCAGCGGGTCCGCGGGGTGCTGCTGAGCCCGGTCGCGACCTCCGGCGAGGCCCTGCGGACGTTCCGGCGCACCGGCACGCCGTACGTCTTCGTCGACCGCAAGGTCCCGGCGTCGGAGGCCAGTTCGGTGTCGGTCGACGACGTCGCCGGCGGTGCGCTCGGCGGACGGCACCTGCTGGAGACCGGGCACCGGCGGATCGCGTTCGTCAACGGTCCCCCCATCCTCACCCAGTGCCGCGACCGCGAGCGGGGGCTGCGCAACGCGCTGGCCGGCTCGGGCGCGGAACTCACCGTGCTGGAAGCGATCGGGCTCGACGTCTCCTCCGGCCGCGACGCCGGCGCGCGCCTGCTCGGCACGAGCCCGCGGCCGACGGCGGTGTTCTGCGCGAACGACCTCCTCGCCCTGGGTGTGCTGCAGGCGATGGTCGGCGCGGGCGTCCGCGTCCCGGACGAGATGGCGATCGTCGGCTACGACGACATCGAGTTCGCGGGCGCCGCGGCCGTCCCGCTGACGTCGGTCCGCCAGCCGGCCCGCCGCCTCGGCCGCACGGCCGCGGAACTGCTGCTGGCCGAGACGTCGGACGCGAAACCGGAACGGCAGGCCGTGGTGTTCACCCCGGAGCTGGTCGTGCGCGAGTCGACCCGGGTGCGCCGCTGATCCAGGTCGTGGCGGACAGCCGGTGGTCCAGCACGACGTACCCGGTGTGCTCGCCGGAGGGACGCAGGTCGTTGCCGCCGCGCGCGGCTCGGCCGCGTCGAGGTCGGCGCCGGCCGCCGCCCGGCAATTCGGTTGGCATTCACCGGCCCGTTCGGCAAGGTGGGGGATCATGGCGTCCAGGTGGGTGCGGCTGCAGGCCGTCGCGGTGTCCGGTTCCTCCGCCGAAGGCCTGGTACTGGCCGCGCTCCCCCTGCTCGCGGTGTCCGTCACCACCGATCCGCGCGAAGTGTCGCTGATCAACGTCGTCGGGGAAGCGCCGTGGCTGCTGCTGTCCCTGTTCGCCGGGGTGCTGATCGACCGGGTGCGCCGGACCACCGTGCTGGCCTGGTCCTACGCCGTGCTGGCCGCGGCCGCCGTCGTGCTCGCCACCGTGGCCTCCGCCGGACTGCTCAGCCTGCCCGTGCTGCTGGTCGTCGCCTTCGTGGTCACCTCGGCGCGGGTGCTCGGGGACGGCGCCAGCGGCGCGCTCGTCCCGGAGGTCGTCGGCCCCGGCCGGCTCGCCCACGCCAACGCGCGGCTCACCGTGATCGACCAGGGTGTCGTGCGGTTCGTCGTACCGCCGCTGACCGGGTTCCTGATCGCGGTGAGCGGCGGGGCGCCCGCCTGGCTGGCCGTGGTGTGCGCGCTCGGCGCCCTGGCGCTGGCCCACCGGATCCCCTCGCAGTCGGTCGTGGCGGCGTCGACGCACCCGCTGCGGGACCTCTCCGGCGGGCTGCGGCACCTGGTGCGGACGCCGCTGCTGCGCTCGATCACGATCAACGTCGCCCTCGGCTCGTTCGCCGCCAGCGCCGGCAACTCGATGTTCGTGCTCTACGCGACACAGGTGCTGCACGTCGGCCCGGTCGGCTACGGGCTGCTGCTCGCCTGCTTCGCCGTCGGCTGGGTCGCGTCGTCGTTCGTGGTGCAGCAGGTGGTGGACCGGCTCGGCTACTCGTGGTCGATGCGGTTCTCGCAGGGTTTCGGGGCCGTGGTGACGCTCATGATCGCCGTCGTCCCGCCGTGGCCGCCGCTGGTCGGCCTCGTGCTGGTGTCCCTGACGGCGACCGTGCTGATCTGGAACGTCTGCTCGCAGTCGAGCCGGCAGCGCTTCACGCCGGCGCCGCTGCTGGGCCGGGTGCTCACCAGCCACCGGGCGCTGGCCTGGGGCCTGACGCCGCTGGGTGCGCTGACCGGCGGCCTGGTCGCGGCGCACTGGAGCATCCGCGGGGTGTGGGTGGTGGCCGCGGGCATCCAGGCCGCCAGCGCGGTGCTCGTGTGGTTCCAGCTGTCACCCGCCGCCTTCCGGCAGGCCGAAGAGGTCGCCGCGGCCCGGGCGTGAAACCCGGGTGGTGCACCGGGTCGGGGCACCGGCACACCACCCGGAAGGCTAACCGCCCAGCGCCAGCGCCACCGCGCCCAGCAGGGCCGCGTCCTGGTCGAACCGGGCGGGAACGAGCTGGGGCGGGAACGGCACCGCGTGCGCGAGCCGGTCGGCCAGCGCCGGCAGCAGCACGTCCGCCGAGCGCACGAGCCCGCCGCCGACCGCGATGCGCTCCGGGTCGAGGGCGATCGCCAGGTTGGCCACGTGCATCGACAGCTCGTCGAGCGCGGCCGTCACCAGTTCCTTGGCCTCGACGTTCTCCTTGGCCAGCGCGAACAGTTCCCCGGCGGTGACCGGGCGGCCGAGCAGTTCGCTCGCCCGGCCGCCCAGCCCACGCCCACCGACGGCTTCCTCGAGCGGCGCCGCTCCGCTCGCGAAGCCCTCGGTGTCCTGCGGCGAGAGCAGGTTGTACCCGATCTCGCCGGCAGCTCCGTTGGCGCCGGTCAGCAACCGGCCACCGACCAGCACCGCGGCCGCGATGCCGGTGCCCAATGAGAGGAACACCGCCGGGTCGGCCCCGGCGAGCGCGCCCCAGCGCCACTCCGCCAGCGCCGCCGCCTTCGCGTCCGTGCCCACCGAGATGGCCACGCCCGGGAACTCCGCGGCCACCAGCTCCGCCAGGTGCAGTTCCTCCCACCCGGGCACGTTCGGCGCGAGCAGGATGCGGTCCGGCAGCACGATCCCCGGGCTGACGACGCCGATGCAGGCGGCCACCGCGCCCTCGTCGGCCAGGAGGGCCCTGGCCGCGGCGAGCGCGCGCACCACCACCTGCTCGGCCCCCGCGTGCGCGTCGGTGTCCAGCCGGCGGGTCGCCAGCAGTGTCCCGTCGCGGTCGGCGAGCCCCAGCGCCACTTTCGTGCCGCCGAAGTCGATCCCGAGAATCCGTTCCCCGCTCACGCGTGCGCCCCTCCTGTCCCCCGGACCACGATCCGGCCCGTGTTGAGCCCGTCGACGCTGATCACCGGTGCCGCGCCGCACAGGTCGGCCGCCGGGTAGCGGACCGTCAGCGTCTGCGACTGGCCCGGCCACAGCGTGATGTCGTTGTCGTCCCAGGTCGCGTTCGCGAGCTGGTTGTCCCCCGGCGCTTCACGCCCGTCCGGCGTTCCCCGGCGGACGTCGGCCCGCAGGAAGAACGCCGCGCCCGGCGTCTTCGCCGTGTTCGTGACCGTCACCGTGGTGACCAGGGCCGTCCCGTCCCGGCGGGTCGAGGCGACCGCGCCGACCTGGGACTTCGGCAGGTTCTGCAGCGCCTGCAGGTTGCTGTACTGCGACAGCGTCGCCTGCGGGTTGCCCAGGGTCTTGGCCCAGTCGACGACGTCCTTCTGCGTCGAGAGCCAGTAGACGTTCCGGTCGACGACCTTCCCGCCCCGGGTGACCTGCAGCTCGACGAAGTAGACCTGCGCGGGCGCCGGAGCCTTCGTCTCCGCGGGCACCTTCGGCTTCAGGACCCCGGTGCGCACACCCTGACTGCCGAGGCTGATGCCGGACGCGGTCTGGTCGTCGAGCACCTTGCCCGCGGTGTCGATGACGCGGGCCCGCACCGAAAGCCCGGACTGGGTGGCCGCGCCGAGGTTGTCCAGGGTGACCGACCCGTTGTCGTAGCCGTAGAGCGCGTGCAGCGGTTTGTTGGCCTTCTGCGCGCCGAAGTACGCGCCCGGCTGGTCGCCGTCGTCGTTGTAGAGCGACCACAGCAGCGTCGGCCAGCCCTTGTTCAGCTGCCAGTAGACGACGCCGGTCGCCGGGTTGGCCTTGTCCGTCGAGTGGTGCAGGAACGCCTCGAACTGCGAGCGGGTGTTCTCGTAGTTCGCGATGTTGGCCAGGTCCACATAGGACTTCAGCGAGTTCCACTTCCCGTACCGCTGCAGGATGGACTGGTCCAGCGTGTACAGCGTGCCGAACGCGTAACCGCCGTGGCCGGGCTCGAAGTTCGCGTGGTACTGGTTGTACGCCGGGTCCTGCCACAGCTTCGCCTGCTCGGCGGGCGAGAGGAACCGCTTGATCGAGTCCAGCGTCGGCACGGTGTGCCCGGCGCTCTGCTCGCTCGCGAAGCCCCACGCGCCACCGGCGTTCGTGCGGCTGTCGTCGGAAGCGTCGAAGTGCGAGCTGTCGTACCAGTACGACGGCGGGACCCAGTCGTACGGGCCCTCCTTCTCCCCCGAGTTGCCCAGCGTCGGCGTGCTCTTGTACTCCGCCGAAGCGATCACCGGAACCTGGAAGTCCTCCTGCCGGAACGCGGTCAGGACGGCCTGCTCCTGGTTCGGGAACGGCTCGTTGTCGCTCCAGCCGTAGTTGAACACGCTGGGGTGGTTGCGTTCGCGCTGCGCGATGCTCACCGAGGAGTCGTGGATGATCCGCAGGTCGCGCCGGCCGAGCTGCTCGGCGGTGTCGGGCTGCCAGGCGTCACAGCAGAGGAACCCGCCGATGACCAGCAGGCCGGCGCGGTCGGCCTGGTCGTAGAAATCCGGCGGCATGTCGTGGCCCTCGAGCCGGACGCCGGACAGGCCCAGGTTCTTGATCAGCGCGATCTGGTGCGCGGTGTCGGCCTGGTCGTAGCGCAGGAACAGGTCCGGCGCGAAGCCGCCGCCGCGGAAGACGAAGTCCTTGCCGTTGATGGTGAACTGCCGCGCGCCGTCCGGCAGCGGCGCCGACTTCCCGACCAGCCGCGAGGTCACCGTGCGGATGCCGAAGGTGCTCTTCGACGACGTCGAGAGCACGCCGTCCTGCGAGACGGCGGTGGTCAGCGTGTACAGCGGCTGGCCGCCCATCGAGTACGGCCACCAGACCTGCGGGTGGGCGATCTTCACCGGCGCGAAGACGACCGTCTGCTTGGTGCCGGCCGGGATCGTGACGCGCTGCTGGACGACGATCGGCGCGCCCGAGGGCGGGGTGATCGTCGCGGCGACGTCGCCGGTCTGCGGCGTGGCCGCGTTGTTGGTGACGTCCAGCTTCACGGTCAGCTTCGAGCTGGACAGGTCGGGCGCGTTGTCCTGCACGACGTGGGCGTTGTCCCCGGTCAGCGCGTCGGACACCTGCAGGGTCGGCGGGAACTGGATGCCCGTGTCGTTGTCCGGCGGGATCTGGCTCCAGTCGACCTGGTCGAGGGTGTACATCTTGAGCGGGTTGTTCGGGTACACCTTGATCGCCAGGGTGTTGCGGCCCGACTTCACCAGCTTGGTGACGTCGAAGGTGTGGCCGGCGAACGCGCCGCTCACGATGTCCTTCGTGGCGACGAGCGAGCCGTTCACCCACACGTCGCCCTCGCCGACGATGCCCGGGATGGTCAGCTTCGCGTGCTGGCCGGGGCGGAAGTCCGGGGTGAAGTCGGTGCGGTACCACCACGGGTCGGAGAACGGCTTCGTCACGACCGGGCCGAGCTTGTCGACGTACCCGAAGCACTTGCGCATGTTGTCCGAATAGAAGACGTCCGGGCACTTGCCGTTCTGCACCAGGGCGTTGATCTCGGTGCCGGGCGCGCCGGCGTCGTCCGGTTTCACCAGCAGCCAGCCTCGGGTGGCGTATCCCGGCGTGGAGACTCTCTCGCCGCCGTCCTTGACGCTCGCCGTGGTCAGGACCTGCCAGCCCTGCAGGCCGATGGTGCTGAACCCGTGCGGCTTCGCGACGGCCTGGGTGTCCTGCGCGGCGGCCGGCCCGGCCGCGCCGAGCACCCCGGGGACGAGGAGCAGCGCGGCGAAGACCGCGAGCTTCCGGCTCATGCCTGAGCCCCTTCCGGTTCGGTGGCGAAGGCTTCCTTGATCTCCTTGGGACCGAACGGCCAGGTGCGTTCGGCCTTGGCGTAGGCGAGGTAGGCGAGCGCGCCGACGGCGATCCAGCCGAGCGACAGCCAGATGGAAAGCCAGTCGGCCGAAACGTAGATGTAGACCCAGCCGACGAGCGCGACGATCGTCGGCACCGGGTAGAGCCACTGCCGGTACGGCCGCCTCAGCTCCGGCTGGCGGCGGCGCAGCACGATGATCGCGGCCACCTGGGCCAGCGACTGGATGATGACCAGGGTCGCGACCGCCGCGTTGATCACCGTGGTCAGGGTGAACAGCGAACCGAGGATCGTGATCGCGCCCATGGTGAGCACGCCGGCGGTGGGCAGGTGCAGCTTCGGGTGCAGCTTGCCGAACACGGGCAGGAACACCTTGTCGCGCGCGGCTTCGAACGGCACGCGCGAGCCGCCGAGCAGGCCGGCGAAGACGGACCCGATCGCGGCGATCACGATCAGCACGGTGATGGCCTTCGCCGTGCCGGTGCCCCAGACCTGTTCCAGCACCGACGAAGCGACCGACTTCGCCTCCTTCAGCTGCTCCAGCGGGATCGAGCCGAGCACGCCGACCTGCAGCAGGAAGTACAGGCCCATGATGCCGAGGATCGAGAAGATGATCGAGCGGGGCAGGGTGCGGCCCGGGGTGCGCACTTCGCCGCCGAGGTAGGCGGAGGTGTTGTAGCCGAGGTAGTCGTAGATGGCGATGATCAAACCGGCGCCGAGGCCGCCCCAGAAGGTGCCCGCACCGGCGGAGCCGAACGCGCCCGGGGTGAAGGCGAACGCCTGCGCCGCGCTGAAGTGGGAGAACGCGGCGACGATCGTCGTCAGGACCGCGGCGAGCATGACCACGAACAGGACCGTGGTGAGCTTGGAGATCTGCCCGATCTTCCGGAACAGTGCCAGGATGATCACCAGCGTGATGCCGACGCCGATGATCTTGCCCAGCGGCGTCGTGCCGGCGTCGTCGGTGACGCCGGGGATCAGGTAGCCGAGGTACTGGACGAGCCCGATGATGCCGGTCGACATGATGAGTGGGATGAACAGCACCGCGCTCCAGACGAAGAGGAACGGCATCAGCCGCCCGGTCCGGTACTGGAACGCTTCGCGCAGGTAGAGGTAGGTGCCACCGGCCCCCGGCATCGCGGCGCCCAGCTCGGCCCAGATGAGCCCGTCGGCCAGCGCGACGATCGCCCCGATGATCCAGCCGAACATCGCCTGCGGGCCGCCCATGGTGGCGACCATGGCGGGGATCGTGACGAACGGGCCGATACCGCACATCTGGGTCATGTTGATCGCGGTGGCCTGCAGCGGGCCGATCCTGCGCTCCAGGGCGGGCGGTTCCCCGGACCGGGTGGGTGAACTCACGACGTGCCTCCGACTAGTAGTTAGTAAAGTTTCTTAACATAGAACGCGCGGGGTCGAAAGGGTTCCGCCGGTAAAGTTGCGGCAACTCAGGAGGACGTGTGGGGCAAAACGGGCCACCGGCCGGAACCCCGGCACACATGCGGGCACTGAACCAGCGGCTTGTCCTGGAGCGGCTGCGCGGGCGGGGCGAAGCGACCCGGCCCCGGATCGCCGCCGACACCGGCTTGTCCAAACCCACGGTCGGCCAGGCGCTGCTCGACCTGGAACAGCACGGACTGGTCCGCGCCACCGGGCGGAGCCTGGCGGGCCCGGGCCGCGCGGCCGTGGTCTACCGGGCCGCGCCGGACGCCGGGCACGTCGTCGGCGTCGACATCGGGCGGCGCGTGCTCCGGGTGGCCGTCGCGGACCTCGACGGCAGCATCGTCGCCCGGCTCGACGAACCCAACCGGTGCCGCTCGGCCAGTGCGCTGGTCCGCACGGTGCGCGAATCCGTCGCCCGCGCGGTGGATTCGGCCGGGCTGCGGCCGCACGACGTCGTGTCGACGGTGGTCGGCACGCCGGGTGTCCCCGACCCGGCGTCCGGCACGGTGCACCGCGCGCCCAACCTGCCGGGCTGGGAGCGGCGCGGGGTGCTGCACGAGCTGGTCTCGGCGCTGGCCGCCGCGGGGTCGGACGTGGTGGTGGAGAACGACGCGAACCTGTGCGCGGTCGGCGAGCACGCCCTCGGCGCGGCGCTCGGGGTCGACGTGCTGGTGTGCCTGACCGTCGGCACCGGCATCGGGATGGGCCTGCTGGTGGACGGCAAGCTGTTCCGGGGCGCGCACGGCGCGGCGGGTGAGATCGCGGACCTGCCGTTCGGGCCGCTGTCGTCGGGTCCGCTGCCGTCGGGCTCGCCGTCGTCCGGCTCGGCGTCGTCCGGCTCGGCGCCGTCCGGTGCTGCCGTCCGGCGGCCCGGCCCGGTGGAGACGGCGGCGGCGGGCCACGCGGTGCTGGCCGCGGCCCGCTCGCTCGGGCTGGCGAAGGCGAAGTCGGCGAAGGACGTGTTCCGGCTGGCGCGCGCGGGCGACGAACGCGCGGTGCGGGTCGTCGAGGAGGAAGCCGAGAAGCTGGCGTACGTGGTGTCGGCGGTGACGGCGGTCCTCGACCCGCGCCTGATCGTGCTGGGCGGTGGCATCGGCGGCAACGCGGACCTGCTGGCCGGACCGATGCGCCGGGCCCTGGCGGCGACGATCCCGGCGGTGCCGGACATCGTGGCCGGCCAGCTGGGCGAGGACGCGGTGCTGGCCGGAGCGATCGCCACCGCCCTGGAGACGGCCCGCGAGCTGGTGTTCGACCGCCGCGGCCTGCGCCCGGCCGCGGGCGGCGACTGAGGGGGCCGCTCCTCGCCGGCGGTGGACCTAGTCCGACGGTCCCCGCAGGGTGAGCACCACCCGCAGCACGTACTCGACCGCCGTGCGGAACGCCGGGCCGCGCAGCTCGCCGCGGTCGGCCAGGTTCCGGGACGCGAACTCCAGCTCCCGCTCCGGGCCGCCGCGGCAGACCACCAGCGCCGCGATCTCCTCGAAGTCGAGGTCCGGGTGGTCCAGGCGCGTCAAGGCGAATTCGATGATCAGTTCCTCCGCCGTCACACGCACCCCTTCCGGTCTCTCCAGCTTACCCGTGACCGGTCTCACCAGAGTTACTATACCGTCCAGACGGTATAGTAAGTGCCATGACCGCCACCCTGCCGACTTCCGCCTCGCTGTTGAGCCCCCGGCGCCGCTGGGCGGCGCTGGGCGTCCTCGTCGGCGCCGTGCTGCTGCTCGCGGTCGACGGCACCGTGCTGTACCTGGCGGTGCCGTCGCTGACCCGCGAACTCGCGCCGACCGCCACCGAGATCCTCTGGATCGGCGACGTCTACTCCCTGGCCCTGGCCGGGCTGCTCGTCACGGCCGGAAACCTCGCCGACCGCTTCGGCCGCAAGAAGGTGCTGCTCATCGGCACCGCGGCGTTCGGGCTCGCCTCCGCGCTGGCCGCCTTCTCCCCCACCGCCGGGGTGCTCGTCGTCGCGCGGCTGCTGCTCGGGGTCGCCGGCGCGACGATCATGCCGTCCACGCTGTCGCTCATCCGGACGCTGTTCCCCGACCCGCGCGAGCGCACCCGCGCCATCGCGATCTGGTCGGCCGGCTCGGGCGGCGGCATCGCGCTGGGCCCGCTGGTCGGCGGCACGCTGCTGGAGCACTACTGGTGGGGTTCGGTGTTCCTGATCAACGTGCCGATCGTCGTCGTCTTCCTCGTCGCGGGCGCGTGGCTGCTGCCGGAATCGCGTGACCCGAACCCCGGGCGGTTCGACCTGCTGTCGGCCGCGCTGTCGCTCGCGGCGATCGTCCCGCTGGTCTACGCGGTCAAGCACGCCGTCAGCGCGGGCTTCGACCTGCGGGTGGGCGTCGCTGCCCTGATCGGGCTGCTCGCGGGCGTCCTGTTCGTCCGCCGCCAGCGCCGGGCGGCCGACCCGCTGATCGACGTCACGCTCTTCCGCAACGGCGCCTTCAGCGGGGCGGTGCTGGCGAACTTCATCGCGGTCTTCGCGCTGATGGGCCTGCTGTTCTTCTTCTCGCAGTACCTGCAGCTCGTCCGCGGGTTCTCGCCGCTGCAGGCCGGCTTCGCGGAGATGCCGGCGACACTGGCCTCGATCGTCGTCGTGGCCGCGGTCGGCGTGGTCGCCGGACGGCTGGGCCGCGGCCGGGCGGTGGCGGCGGGCCTCGCCGTCGCCGCGCTGGGCCTCGCGCTGGTTTCGCTCGCCGAACGGGCGCCGCAGTACTGGTGGCTGGGCCTGACGCTGGTGCCGGTCGGGCTCGGCGTCGGGCTGGCGCTGACGCTGACCGTCGATTCGGTGCTGTCCGCCGTCCCGAAGGACAAGGCGGGCTCGGCGTCGGCGATCTCCGAAACGGCGTACGAACTCGGTGCGGCGCTGGGCATCGCGATCCTCGGCTCGCTGGTGAACGTGGTCTACCGCGCGTTCCTGCCGCCCGGCCCGGTGCCGAGCGAGGTCCGCGACTCCCTCGCCGGCGCCGCGAGCGTGCTGGACCCGGCCGCGGAACTCGCCCACGCGGCCCGGGAAGCGTTCACCGGCGCCATGCAGGTGACATCGCTGGCGGCGGCCGCCGTCACCGCCGTCGCCGCGGTGATCGCCTGGCGTACGATTCCGTCCGGAAAGGACTGAGCATGCCTCGCAAGGCCGGGCGCAGCCCGGAGGAGACGCGCCGCACCCTGCTCGACGCCGCCGCGGCGGTCATCCGCAGCCGCGGCGTGTCGGCCTCGCTCGACGACATCGCCCGCGCGGCCGGCGTGTCCAAAGGCGGGCTGCTGTACCACTTCCCGGCCAAGGACGCGCTGGTGCGCACGCTGGCCCAGGACCTGCTGGACGCGTTCCGCACCGAGGTCGAAGCCGCGCACGATCCGGCCGACACCGCCCCCGGCCGGCTCACGCGCGCGTACGTCCGGGCGTCGCTGGACACCTCCCACGACGAGGTCGCGGTCCGCGAGAACATCGCCCTGATCGCCCTGCTGATCTCCATCCCGGAGGTCGCGGAGCTCGCCCGCGCGGACGCCCGCAGGTGGGAGCGCGAACTCCACGACGACGGCCTCCCGCCCGACGTGGTGACCCTGGTGGTGGCCGCGGCCGACGGCGCGAGCACGGCACCGCTGTGGGGCGTGGGCCTCGACGTCGCCGCCGCGCGGAAGCTGGAGCGGCAACTGCTCGCCCTGACCCTCGGGTGATCGTCCGGCCCCGGTGTCAACCCGACTTTGGTGTTGGGAAATCACCACTTCCCGCGCCCTACGTTAGTCGGCTCCGGCGAAGGTGTCTTACGGGTAAATTCTCGACAGCGCGCGCAATTCCGGCAAATCCCCGTCCCCCACGAGGAGTCTTTGCGATGTCGAGGAAGTTCGCCCTGGCCGGCGCCGTTGCGCTTGCCCTGACCGTCACCCCGCTCGCCGCGGGGACCGCGTCGGCCGCCACCGAGCAGCAGGCCGCCGTCACCACGGTCTACTACAGCACCTCCAGCGCACCGTCGTTCCGCTCGGTGATCAACGCCGGGGCCGCCAACTGGAACAACAGCGTCACCAACGTCCGGCTGGTCGAGCGCAACTCCGGTGGCGCGAGCCTGCGCTACACCGAGGGCAACGACCCCCGCGGCTCCTACGCCTCCACCAACGGGCACGGCAGCGGCACCATCTTCATCGACTACACCCAGGCCCGCCAGTACAACCCGACCCGCATCGCGGCGCACGAGACCGGGCACGCCCTCGGGCTGCCCGACCACTACTCGGGCCCGTGCTCGGAACTGATGTCGGGTGGCGGCCCCGGCCCGTCGTGCACCAACGCCTACCCGAACGCGACCGAGCGTTCCCGGGTGAACTCGCTGTGGGCCAACGGCCTCGTGGCGACGAACCAGCAGCGCGCCGTCGAAACGATCTACGGCTTCTGATCGGTCGGCGTGCCGGTGGCCTCCGGGTCACCGGCACGCTCCGGCGGCTCTTCGGCAACCTCGGCGAGCCGCCAGCCGCCGCGCCGGCGCAGCACGACGCCGTAGTACGCCGCCGCCAGCACCACGATGCCGGCCGTCACGAGCAGGCTCGGCCGGCCCACCGCCGGGTCCAGCCGAGCCGTAGCCGTTGTAGGCGAACATCGCCACGGCCATCGCGATCGCGATGGCGCCGACGGTGGCCGGGCCGCCGTCCGCGGCGACCGGGTGGACGACCAAGTCGGTGAACGGCCGTGCCGGGTGCAGCAGGCCGAGCGCGCTCACGACCACCAGCGCCAGCAGTTCGATGGCCAGGAAGATGCCGGTGACCCAGGCGTTCACCTTGATGTCGAACACGCCGACCACGGCGGCCAGCACGCACGTCACCGCGGCCACCGTCGGCCCGGGCAGGCCCGGCCACAGCACGCCCAGGTAGGTACCGACGCCCAGGGCGATCACCGCGACGATCAGCACCTGCGTGATGAGCATCAGGCCCAGCACGGCGAACCCGGGCAGCCGGCCCAGCGTGCGCGCGACGATCGCGTACTCGCCGCCGGCCACGGGGAACGCCGACGCCAGTTCGGCGTAGACGAACGCCATGAAGACGCCGACGACGGCGGCGGCCGCGAAGCTCAGGAACGCTCCGGTGCCGGCGCCGGTGAGCACCCCCGGCGCGATGATGAACACCGACGACGCGGGGCTGATCGCCGACAGCGTGATGAGCAGGGTGCCGAGGGTCCGCAGTCCGCGGCGCAGCGCCGGTGTGGGCACGATCGGGCCTCCAGTTCTTCGAAGCTCCTTCGACAAACCCGGGTGACCACGGATCAAAGGCTTATGCAACGCCCAAGTCAAGTACTTGCTTTTCTCGAAGATCCTTCGAACAATGACCGGCATGGCACGACCGAGCAGGGCCGGAGAACGGCGGGCCGAGCTGATCGCCGTGGCGCGGCGCGCCGTCGTCGAGCGCGGAGTCCTCGACCTGAAACTGCGGGACATCGCCGACGGCGCCGGGCTGTCGTCGGGCACGGTGCTCTACTACTTCCCCACCCTGGCCGGCCTGCTGCAGGAGGTGCAGCGCGAGGCCGTCGAACGCTTCTGCACGCAGCGGGAAGCAGCCGCCCGGAGCGGCACGCCGGCCGAACGGCTCGTCGCCACGATCCGCAGCGGCCTGCCGGCCGGCCCGGACGACGAACTGTGCGTGCTGCTCTACGAACTCGGCACGATCGCCCGCCGCGACCCCGCCTACGCCGCCCGGCACATCGCGCTCTACGAACGCCAGGTCCGGATCTACACCGGGATCCTCGAGGCCGGCGCGGCGACCGGCGAGTTCACCCTGACCACCGACGCGGTCTCGATCGCCCGGAACCTCGTCGCCCTCGAAGACGGCTACGGCCTGCACCTCACCCAGGCCGTGCCGACGCTGGAGCGGGCCACCGCGGAAGCGATGCTGCTGTCCTACGCCCGGACCGCCTGCGCACTGGAGGACCCGTCGTGACCCGTGCCCGCGACCTGGGCCTCGCGCTGCCCGGCCGGCCCGGCACGCACAACGCGCTCACCGACGTCCCCGGTGTCGAAGTCGGCTACACGACGCTGGTCGAGGGCGAGTCGGTGCGCACCGGCGTCACCGCGGTCCTCCCCCGCGGCCGGGCGGGCTTCGCGGTGCCGTGCGCGGCCGGGACGTCCGCCCTCAACGGCAACGGCGAGATGACCGGCACCGCGTGGCTCGCCGAGACCGGATCGCTGACCCTGCCGGTGCTGATCACCAACACCCACGCCGTCGGGCCGGCCCACCGCGGCGTGATCGACTGGGTGGTCCGCGAGCGCCCCGACGTCGCGGCCGAGTGGCTGCTGCCGGTGGTCGCCGAGACGTGGGACGGCTACCTCAACGACATCAACGCCCCGACGCTCCACAGTGGACACGCGGTGGCGGCGATCGACGCGGCCCGTCCGGGCCCGGTCGCCGAAGGCTCGGTCGGCGGCGGCACCGGGATGACGTGCTACGGCTTCAAGGGCGGCACCGGCACCGCGTCCCGGGTCGTCGCCCACGGCGCGGACGAGTACACCGTCGGCGTGCTGGTGCAGGCCAACTTCGGCAGCCGGCGCGAGCTCACCGTCGCGGGTTCGCCGGTGGGGCGGTCCCTCACCGCGGACGACCCGATGGCGGACTGGGCGGCCGCCCCCGCCGGCGCGGGTTCGGTGATCGTCGTCGTGGGGACGGACGCACCCCTGCTGCCGGGCCAGTGCACGGCGCTCGCCCGCCGGGTCCCGCTCGGCCTCGCCCGCACGGGCACCACGGGCTCGCACTTCTCCGGCGACCTCTTCCTCGCCTTCAGCACGGCCAACCCCGGCGCGCTGACCAGCACGTTCCCCCGCACGGCCGCGGCCGGATACGAGAGCCTGCGGTTCGTGCCGTGGGGCCGGATCGACCCGTTCTTCGAGGCGGTCGTGCAGGCGGTGGAAGAGGCGGTGCTCAACGCCCTGGTGGCCGGCCGGGAGACGACCGGCCACCGGGGCCGGCGGGTCCCCGCGCTGCCGCTGTCGCACTGGCTCGGCTGAGGCGGCCGTCGCGGCCGGCAGTGTTGCGCACCTAGCATGCTAGCATGCTAGCATGCTAGCCTCGGGATGTGGGCGATGACGACGTCAAGCAGTTCAACGTGTACCTGCCGATCGGCTTGATCCGGCAGGTGAAGCACCGGGCCATCGAGACCGAGCGGTCGCTCTCGGCGCTCGTCGCCGACGCGCTGCGCGCCTACCTCGCAACCGAACCCGAGAAGGAGCACTGACATGACGACCGAGGGCGTCGAGGCGATGTACCTGGAGACGCACAACTGGGGCAAGGCGGCCAAGTTCTTCCAGGCACTGGGGTACCAGCTCGAGTTCGCGACCGACCACAACTCCGGGCAGCTGCGCAACGGCGACGGCCCCTGGCTGTTCATCGCCGAGGTGCCCGAAAGCCGGGAGCCGCTCACGCAGATCGTGTTCAAGGTCCCGGACGCGGACGCGTTCGAGGCCGGCGACATCGTCGAAGTGGTCACGCCGTTCGAGGAAACTCACTACGGGACCCGGGAAATGACCGTCCGCGACCCGGACGGGCGGACGTGGACGCTGTCGGCGCCCGGAAAGGCCTGAGGAGTGGCCACGCCGGACAGCACGGCGGTGCGGACCGCGCTGTGGCGGGCGCTGCACGTCGAAGTCGATCCGCCGCCGCACGTGTTCGCCGACGACCTCGGCCTCCGCCTGGCGGACCCGGGCGACGGCTGGCGGGACCGCGAAGACATGGACCCGGCCACCGCCGGCCGCTACCGGGCCGGCATGGTGGCCCGCGCGCGGTTCGTCGAGGACCTGGTCACCGCCGAAGCCGCGCGGGGCGTCGGCCAGTACGTGATCCTCGGGGCCGGGCTCGACACCTTCGCCCAGCGCCGCCCGGACATCGCGGCCCGCCTGCGAGTGTACGAAGTGGACCAGCCGGGGCCGCAGGCCTGGAAGCGGGCGCGGCTGGCGGAACTCGGCCTCGGCGTGCCGGACTGGCTGCACTTCGTGCCGGTCGACTTCGAGACGGCGTCGTGGTGGGAGCGCCTCGCGGCCGCGGGTTTCGCGGCGGACGAACCGGCGGTCGTCGCGTCCACCGGGGTCAGCATGTACCTGACGAAGGCGGCGAACGCGGCCACGCTGCGGCGGATCGCCGGGTTCGCCCCGGGATCCACGCTGGCGATGACGTTCATGCTGCCGGCGGAGCTCCTCGACGACGGCGAGCGCGCCCGCCACCGGGCCATCGCGAGCAAGGCGAAGGCGGCGGGGACGCCGTTCGTCAGCTCGTTCGCGCCCGAGGAGCTGCTGGCGATGGCCCGCGAGGCCGGGTTCCCCCGCGTCGCCCACGTTTCGGGAGCGGAACTGGACGCGCGCTACTTCGCGGACCGCACCGACGGGCTGCGGATCGTGCGGGGCGAGGAGTTCCTCGTCGCCACGACGGGAGTCACGGCCGGGGCTGCTGCCCGAGGTAGGCCCGCAGCATCGTCTTGACCGGCTCGAGGAGTTCGGGCGCGCCGTCGCCGCGGAACGCTTCCTGGATCACCGCGTCGGCGGCGAGGAACGCGGTGCGGCACGCCACCGCCGCCTCGTAGTCGTCGCGCAGGAGCTGCTGGGCGACGAGGATGCGGTGCACGCCGGTCGCCATCACGCGCTTGTGCGCGAGGTCGGCCTCGCGGGTTCCGTCGGTGAGGCCGCGGCCGAACCACAGCGCGCGGAAGCCGGGTTCCGCGCGGTAGAGGCCGGCGAAGGCGTCGACGAGCAGGCCGACGGGATCGGCCCAGGTTTCGCGCGCCGCCTGCTCGGCGAAGGAGTCCATCAGGTCTTCGAGGCGGCCGAGGTAGAGCTCGCCCAGCGCCTCGGTGATCGCGGCGCGGTCGGGCAGGTACTGGTACAGGGCGCCCACCGAAATCCCGGCTTCGGCGGCGACCCGGGTCGTCGTCAGCGCTTCGACGCCTTCCTCGCCGAGCAGGCGGTCGGCGGCCGCGAGCACCTTGGCCACCTTCTCGCGCGAACGCGCCTGGCGCGGCACCCGGCGCAGCCGGCTCTCGGTCATCCCGTCCCCAACCTGAACGTGACTTTGATTCGGATTTATTTTAGCCGCGGACCGTGGCAGTCGGCAGTTCGGTGCACGAAGACGCGCGGCGCGCGGGTGTCCGGCCGGACCTGGCGCCTGCGCACCTGGGGATCTATGCCGCTGCGGGCGCGGTCGTGCACGCCCATCCCCCGCGGGCCACCGCGGTGTCCATGTCGCTCGGCGAACTGCCGCGCGGGCACCACAGCAGCGCACGGCTTCGTCCACACCGGACGCCGAGGTCCGCCGGCGCGCCCGCGCCAAGGCCGGCCGCGCTGGCGCCGGCGCGCGGTGCTCGACGGCATGGCCGGCGGGTCCCTGGAATCGGCTCGCGGACCCCGGTCGCGGACACCCGTCTGGGTGACCCTCGAAGTCGCCCACGGCGGGTTCGCCACCGGTGGTGGCGGGCGCGGATTCGCGCCGGACGGCACGCTGCGGGCGGCGCCGGACGACGCTTGCCGGGCTGGACGACCGGCCCGCACCGGTGCCACTGGCAACGCCCGAAGCTGCGGCCGGAAACCGTTTCCCACCCGCGGTTTCCGGCCGCAGCAACTCACCCGCGGCGGAGCAGTCTCCCCCGCAGACCCTTGCGCCGCACGGACAACCGGCCGGCCACCACGTCCTCCAGCAGCGCCCCCACCGTCTCCCGTGCGCACGCCTTGTTCGCGCCGATCCCGCCCGAGGGCCCGCGCTTGATCCAGCCCGCCACATACACCCCCGGGCGCCCGGGGACCCGGCCCGCCGAGTTCGGGACTGTCCCCGCCTCCTCGTCGAACGGGAGCCCCGGCACCGCGACGCCGCGGAAGCCCGCCGCCCGGATCGCCCGGCCCGCCGCGATCTCGACGTCACCCTCGGGGCCCGATGCCACCACCGCGCGGACTTCCGTGTCGCCGCCGAAGGCCACCGGGGCCGAGTGGAACCGCAGCACGATGCGGCGGCCCTCCGGTGGCGGTCCCGACCAGTCCACCCGCTCCCGCGGCACCCCCTGCAGCCACGCCGCCTTCTCCCCCGGCTCCGCACCGTCGATGGCCGCCGGGATCCGCGGGTCGTGCGTGTCCACCACCAAGCCGCCTCGGGCCGCCAACGCCAGCAGTTCCGGGCGCGTGTAGGCCGCCGTCTCCGGGCCCCGGCGGGCCAGGAGCACCACCTCGCGGACCTTCGACGACCGCAGGCGCGTCAGGGCTTCCGGTGCGATCGACGTCTCCGCGAGCGCCTCCGGGTCCGCCGTCAGGATGCGCGCGATGTCCAGGGCGACGTTGCCGGTGCCCACGACGACCACGCGGTCCGCCGAGAGGTCGACGGCGTCGGGCTCGACGTCCGGGTGGCCGTTGTACCAGCCGACCACCGTCGCGGCCGGGAGGCTGCCGGGCAGGTCCTCGCCCGGGATGCCGAGGCGGCGGGCTTCGGTGGCGCCGACCGCGTAGATCACCGCGTCGTGCCGGTCGGCCAGTTCCGGACCGGCCGGCACGCCCAGCCGCAGCCGGAGGCGGGGGTGGTCGTGGAACCGCGCGAACGTCTCGCCGATCTTCTTCGTCGACGGGTGGTCCGGGGCGACGCCGTAGCGGATCAGGCCGCCGGCCACCGGCAGGCGGTCGACGAGCGTCACGCGGGCGTTCGTGTGCAGCAGCAGGTCTTCCACCGCGTACATGCCCGCCGGGCCGGTGCCGACGACGGCGACGTCCAGGGGCGCGAAGTCGCTCGGCAGCACGCGCGCGAACGACGGCGGGGCCCACCGGTGGAAGTTCGGCGCCGCCGAGACCTCGGCCAGCACGTCCCGGCCCGCGTAGTAGTCGGCGTTGAGCTGCTCGTACGCCCGCAGCGGCCCGGTCAGGTCGCCGGCCGGGAAGATCGCGTCCACCGGGCAGGCGTCGGCGCAGGCGCCGCAGTCGATGCAGGTGGCCGGGTCGATGTAGAGCAGGTCCGTCGTCCCGAAGTCCGGCTCGTCCGGCGTCGGGTGGATGCAGTTGACCGGGCAGACCGACACGCACGTCGCGTCGGCGCAGCAGGTCTGCGTGATCGCGAACGCCATGTCAGATCAGGTTCGCGCGCTTGTAGAACCACAGCGACGGCTTGGTCAGCAGCCCGGCCGAGTGCAGGAACTCCATCAGCCCGGCACAGCTGGACCGCAGCATCGACTTGTGGTGCTCGTTCGCCTTCGCCTCGCGCCGCGCCCGCTTGCCGTCCAGGCCCGCGTTCTCGTAGACCTTGGCGTTCACCATGCTCGTCACGATGAAGTACGACGCGATCGCGACGACCAGGCCATTGACCTGCCGCCGGACCCAGCCGGCGCCGCGCAGCCGCTCGCGGGTCTCCTCGCGGGCGAACTTCATGTGCCGCGACTCCTCCACGACGTGGATGTTGTTGATGGTGCGCACGAACGGGACCACGCGCTCGTCGCGCATCCAGTCGCGCTGCATCACGTCGAGGACCTCTTCGGCCACCAGGATGGCCGCGTAGGCCGCCTCGCCGGTCGCGGTGGCCTTGAACACCCGGCCCAGCTCGACGACGAACCGGCGCGGCCGGTAGGCGGGCGCGCGCAGCTTCGCCGCGCCGCGGGCGAACATGATCGAGTGGCGGCACTCGTCGGCGATCTCGGTCAGCGCCCACTGGAACGCCGGGTCGGTGGGGTCCTTGGCGTAGAAGTCGCGCAGGACCATCTGCTGCAGGATCATTTCGAACCAGATCCCGGTGCTGGCCACCGACGCCGCCTCCTGGCGGGTCAGCTCGCGCTGCTGCTCGGGGGTCATGTCGGCCCAGTAGGAGGTGCCGTAGAGCGTGCTCCACTCCGGGCTCGCGCCGTGGTAGTCCGTGTCCAGCGGCGTCTCCCAGTCGACCTCCCTGACGGGGTCGTAGGACAGCTGCTCCGACGAGTCGAGCAGCCGCCGCGCCACGGTCTCCCGGTCCGACACGCCCGATTCGCTGATGCTCGTCACGACCGACCTCCTCGTCAGGTGTTACCCAAGTTCACTGTTACCAACCGTAACACATACTCCGGCACCCGTCTGCGGGAAGTTCAGTGAACAACCGTACACTCGGATGGTGATCCCAGGACGCGCCCCGGCGGAGCCGTTCGGCTCCGGCCTGCTCGGGCCGCTCGACCAGAACGCCACCGCGCTGCGCCGGCGCGTCCAAGGCCTGCTCACCGCCGCGTTGATCGCCACCAACGTGATCGGCGCGCTGGTCGTGGTCGGGCTCGCGGCGCTGCTCATGCCGGCCCCCGGCATGTCCGGCGAACTCGTCCGCGTCACCGCGGTCGCAGTACCCGTGTACGTCGTTTCGGCGGTGGTCGCCGGCACGCTGTGGGGCACCCGCGGCGCCCTCCGGACCCTGCGCTGGGCGGCCGACGGCCGGGAACCGAGCGACGGCGAGCGCGCCGCGAGCCTGCGCGTCCCGTTGCGCCTGACGTTCGTGCAGGCCGTCCTGTGGGGTATCGCGACCCTGCTCTTCGGCGGGCTCGCGGCGGTGGTGCAGCCGGAAGTCGTGCTCACCGAGCTGCTCGTGGTCGCCTTCGCCGCGGTCGTCGTCTGCGCGATCGCCTACCTGTTCGGCGAGTTCGCCATGCGGCCGTACGCGGCGCTCGCGCTGGCGGGCACCACGCCGCCGCGGCCGGTCCACGGCGGGGTGAACCGGCGGATGCTGCTGTTCTGGTGCCTGGGCACCGGGGTGCCGGTGGCCGGGCTGGTGGTCACCGCGGTGCTGGCCTGGGTGCGCGGCGACGTCTCCCCCACGAAGCTCGCCGTGTCGGTGATCGCGCTCGGGCTGGTCGTGCTGTGCTTCGGGCTGCTGGTCACCGTGTTCACCGCCCGCTCGGTGGTCAACCCGATCTCCTCGGTCCGCCACGCGCTCGCGCGCGTCCGCGCCGGGGACTTCACCGTCGGGATCCCGGTCTACGACGCCACCGAGCTGGGCCTGCTGCAGGCCGGGTTCAACGACATGACCGCCGGGCTGGCCGAACGCGAACGGCTGCGCGACCTCTTCGGCAGGCACGTCGGCCACGAGGTCGCGGTGGCGGCCATGCGTACGTCGGCCGAGCTGGGCGGCACGGTCCGCACGGTTTCCGTGCTGTTCGTCGACCTCGTCGGGTCGACGGCGCTGGCCGCGAGCCGCCCGCCGGAGGAGGTCGTCGGCCTGCTCAACCGGTTCTTCACGGTGGTGGTCGACGAGGTCGACCGTCACCACGGCCTGGTCAACAAGTTCGTCGGCGACGCCGCACTGGCCGTCTTCGGCGCGCCCGCGCCGCTGCGCGACCACGCCACCTGCGCGCTGGCCGCCGGCCGCGCGATCGCCCGCCGGCTGGCCGCCGAGGTGCCGGACGGCCCGGCCGGCATCGGCGTGGCGACCGGGGACGCGGTCGCGGGCAACGTCGGCGACCCGCGCCGCTTCGAATACACGGTGATCGGCGATCCGGTCAACGAAGCCGCGCGGCTGACCGAACTGGCCAAGCACGCGCCCGGCCGCCTGCTCGCCTCGTGGACGGCGGTGCAGGCCGCGGCCGCCGCCGAAGCCGCCCGCTGGACGGCGACCGAGGACGTCACCCTGCGCGGCCGCACCCGACCGACGACGCTCGCTTCGCCGCTTCCGGGCGGGGCCGGCTGAGAAACCCCTCACCGCGCCGGTTCCGCCAGCTGCGGAAACGGCTCCGGCGGGCGTCCCGCCGGCCGCGCCCTCCCGTACGGTCCGGAATGGACAACGGCGAACGGGGAGACGAATGCCCACACACCGGACCGTGGACGTCGGCGGCCTGCGCATGCGGATCACCGAGCAGGGCACCGGCCCGCTCGTGCTGCTGCTGCACGGCTGGCCGGAGACAGCGCATTCGTGGCGGCACCAGCTCGGGCCACTGGCCGACGCCGGCTACCACGTCGTGGCGCCGGACCAGCGCGGCTACGGCGGCACCGACTGTCCCGAGGACCCGGGCCGGTACACGCTGCTGCACCTCGTCGGCGACGTCGTCGGGCTGATCCACGCGCTCGGCGAGCGGGAGGCGATCGTGGTGGGCCACGACTGGGGCGCCCCGGTCGCGTGGCACACCGCGCTGCTGCGCCCGGACGTCGTCCGCGGCGTCGCCGGGATCAGCGTCCCGCCTGCCCTGCGGGCCCCGGCGCCACCGCTGAGCCTGCTGCGCGAGCGGTTCGGCGACGGGTTCTACCAGCTCTACTTCCAACAGCCCGGTGTCGCGGAGGCCGAGTTCGGCGCGGACCTGCGCACGACGTTCCGCAAGCTGCTCGGCGGGAGCGCGGAGGCTCCCGTGGTCCGGGACGGCGAAGGCTTCCTCGACCGGTTCACCGAGCCGGAAACGCTGCCGTCCTGGCTGAGCGACGAGGACGTCGACGCCGCCGTCGAGGCGTTCGGGCGCTCGGGGTTCACCGGCGGGCTGAACTGGTACCGCAACATCGACCGCAACTGGGAGCTCCTCGCCGCGTGGCGGGACACGCCGATCACCCGGCCCGCCTTCTACCTGTGCGGCGACGGCGACCTCACCCGGGCGTTCACCGACAGCAGCCGCATCGCCGCGGCCGCCGCCGACCTGCGCGGTGTCGTCGACGTGCCGGGCGCCGGGCACTGGGTGCAGATGGAACGCCCGGACGAGGTCAACCCGGCCCTGCTGGAGTTCTTCGCGCAGCTCTGACCGCTCAGCGGCGCGGGTCGATGTGGACCTTCGGACCGGCGCCGCCGGTCCGCTCGCCCGCGAGCACCGCCCCGACGTCACCCAGCCCCACGGTCGCCGCGACGAGCGGCCGCGGGTCGACCGATCCGCTCGCGTACGCGGCGATCGTCTCGGCCAGCCCGGGGGACGCCGACAGGACGCCGACCGCGGTGACGTCCTTCAGCACCAGCGCGCGGGTGTCGAGCCGGCTGGGCGCCCCGGACAGTCCGATGTAGACGACCCGCCCCGCGGGCTCCACCAGCTCCACGGCCAGCGCGGGTGAAGCGGCGGCGCCGGTCGCGTCGACGACCGCGTCGAAGGCCACGGCGGGCAGGGTTTCCCGGGTCCAGGTGTGCGCGAAGCCGAGGCTGCGGGCGAAGCCGAGCGAGCCGACGCCCATCAGGTGCACTTCGGCGCCCGCCGCGCGCAGGAACATCGCCGTGAGCAACCCGATCGTCCCCGGTCCGAGCACCAGCGCCCGGTCGCCCGGGCCCACGCCGGCCGCGCGGGCCGCCCGCAGGGCGTTGCCACCCGGTTCGACCAGGGCCCCGAGCACCGCGTCCACCGGCTCGGGCAGGGCGTGCAGCGACCACGCGGGCACGGCGAGCCGTTCGGCCAGCGCCCCCGCCCGGCCGCCGCGGATGCCGACCTCCTGGCGCCGCTCGCACGTGTGCTGGTGCCCCCGGCGGCAGCGGCGGCACGTCCGGTCGCCGAGCATGGTGTCGCCCATGACCCGCCGGCCCAGCCAGGCCGGGTCCACGCCGTCGCCGACCGCGGTGACGGTGCCCGCCCACTCGTGGCCGAGCCGCATCGGGTACGCCGAGTGCCCCTGGTGGAGGTAGGCCATCTCGCCGGTGAAGAACTCGACGTCGGTGCCGCACACCCCGGCGCGTTCGACGTCGACGACCACCTCACCCGGCACGGCCCGCGGCGCGGGGACCTCCTGCACCGAGCCCGCCCGCGGACCGGTGAGCACGAAGGCTCGCATCGTCGAAGACATGGCCGCATCCTCGCACGGCCCGGTCCTCGACACTTGCCCTTTTATTGACACCTGTCCATTATCGAGAGCGTGCCCGGCGATTGGACGACCGAAGCGCCCGCCAAGGACCGGCGGGTGCGCCGGTCGCGGGCGGCGCTGATGCGGGCCGCGGTCGAGCTCGTGTCCGAACGCGGCTCCGCCGCCGTTCCGGTGTCCGAGCTCGCCGAGGCGGCCGACGTCAGCCGCCAGGTGCTCTACCAGCAGTTCGGCGACCGCGACGCGCTGCTGCTGGAAGCCGCGCTCGACCTCGTCCGGCGCGAACTGCTCGGCGAACTCACGGCTCCCGGCGGCGAAGACGCGGCGGCCCTGGCCCTGGGCCGGCACTTCGCCCGGTACCGGCGCTTCTACCGCGCCCTGCTGACCGGGGCGTCCGCCTTCGCCCTCAACAAGGCCCTGACCGGCCTGTTCCTGCCGGTCAACCGGGCGAACCTCGGCCGGGCCCTCGGCGGCCGCCTCGACGCCGAAGGCCTCGAGGACCTCGCGACCTTCCTGACCGGCGGGGCCGGGGCGGTCGTCAACGCGTGGGTCGTCGACGGGCCGGACCCGCTCGACCCGCGGGAATTCGCCGGACGGCTGCTGCGGATGCAGGCGGTCGTCGCCGCGCTGCTCACGAAGGAGGCCGTCCGGTGATCAGCCGTGTCGTGCAACGCCTGCTGGACCTGCCCGCACCGGTCACCCGGCGCCTCACCGTCCAGCGGGACCTGCGCGTCCCGATGCCCGACGGGGTCGAGCTGCTCGCCGACCGGTGGGCGCCCCGCGCAGGCGGGGACGGGCTGCCGGTCGCGCTGGTGCGCACGCCGTACGGCCGCCGGGGCGGCTTCGGGGCGATCCTGGCCCGCCCGCTGGCCGAACGCGGGTTCCAGGTGCTGATGCAGAGCACCCGCGGCGGCTTCGGCTCCGGCGGCCTCTTCGACCCGCTGCGGCAGGAACGCGAAGACGGGCTCGCCACGCTGGACTGGGTGGTGGCGCAGCCGTGGGCCGGCGACGCGGTCGTGCTCGTCGGCCCGAGCTACCTCGGCTACGTGCAGTGGGCGGCTGCGGATCGCCTGCCCCCGCAGGTGAAGGCGATGGTCCCGCAGGTCACCGAGTCCGGGCTGACGCTGGAATTCCTGCGTGAGGACGGCCTTTCGCTGGAGACGCCGTTCGGGTGGGGTGTCCAGGTCGCGGTCCAGGAGCGCCGGTTCGCGCCGCTCCGGCACCGCAGCCAGGCGAAGAAGCTGCAGCAGGCACTGAACACCCTGCCGCTCGCCCAGGCCGACGTCGTCGCCATCGGGCGCCGGTCCGACTACCTCCAGGACGTCCTCACCCGCACCGAGCACCACCCGCGCTGGGCGGAGGCCGACCACCGGCACCGCGTCGCCGACGTCGCCGTTCCGGTCAGCTCGGTCGCCGGCTGGTACGACATCTTCCTGCCGGGCCAGCTGCGCGACTACCGCACGCTGCAGGACGCGGGACGGCGGCCGCGGCTGACCGTCGGGCCCTGGACCCACGCCGGGGGCCGCGACCTGCTCCGCAGCACGGGTGCGGCCCTGCGCGAAGCCCTCGGGTTCGGGCTCGCGCACGCCCGCGGCGAGCGGCCGCCGGAGCGGGCGCCGGTCCGGCTGTTCGTGATGGGCGAGGAGGCGTGGCGGGACTTCGCCTCGTGGCCGCCGGAAGGCTATGCGCCGCAACGGTTCCACCTGCAGGCCGGAGGAGCGCTGTCCCCGGACGTGCCCGCGGAGGCCGCGCCGGACCGCTACCGCTACGACCCGGCGGACCCGACCCCGGCCGCCGGCGGCGTCCGCATGGCTCCCGACGCGGGCCGGGTGGACAACGCGGCGCTCGAAGCCCGTGCCGACGTCCTGACCTACACCACGGCGGTGCTCGGCGAAGACGTCGAAGTGATCGGGGACGTGCACGCCGAGATCTGGTTCCGCTCGAGCCTGCGGTTCGCCGACGTCTTCGTCCGGCTCTGCGACGTCGGCCCGGACGGCCGGTCGGTCAACGTCTGCGACGGCCTCACCAGCCTCCGCGACGCCGACGAGCCGGCCGCCGTCGGAGTCCGGTTGTGGCCGACGGCGCACCGGTTCCGGCGCGGCCACCGCATCCGGGTCCAGGTGTCCAGCGGCGCTTTCCCGCGCTACGCCCGCAATCCCGGCACCGGCGAACCGCACGCCACCGCGGTCACGCTGCGGGCCGCGGACCAGCAGGTCCACCACGACCCGGCGCACCCGTCGGCGATCGTGCTTCCCGTGCGGGATTTTCGCCGCTGACGCCGGCAGCTTCACCCGGCTGACCGGCAGCGCGGGCAAGGCGGCGGTCACCTCGACGAAGGCGTCCGGGTCTGCAAGCCGGCCGAGTTCCCGCGGGAGGCGAAGTCGGCCCTTCCGCGGGCTCGACGCCACGAGCGAGGTGCCGGAGATCCGGACGGCGGCGGGCCTCGTGCGGTGACGCGCTAGGACGTCCGTCCACTCAGGATTTCGAAGGCGTGGCGGCGGTGCTCGGCGAACAGCGCCAGTGCCGCCTCCCGGTCGCGTGCCCGCAGGGCTGTCGCGAGTTCCCGGTGTTCGGCGGGGATGCCCGCGAGGTAGCCGTCGGTGGCGACGCCGATGCGGGTCAGCAGGAACAGGTGCACCTGCGAGCGGATCGCCAGCCAGGCTTCGTGCAGCCGCCGGTGGCCGGCGGCCGCGTAGACCGCGTCGTGGAATTCGAGGTCGCACCGGACCATCTCGTGCTCGTCGGCCGCGCGTTCCATGCGCCGCACCACGGCGTCGATCGCGGCGAGGTCCTCGTCGCCGGCGTGCGCGACCACCCGCTCGACGGCCAGCTGTTCGAGGGCCGCCCGCAGGCTGTCCAGCTCGGCGACGTCGGCGTCGGACAGGGCGGTCACCGTCGTGCCGCGGTGCCACTCGCTGTGGACGAGGCCTTCGCGCTCCAGCTTGAGCAGCGCCTCCCGCACCGGCCCGCGGCTGACGCCCAGCGCTCCCGCCAGCTCGACTTCGCGCAACTGGCTGCCGGGCGCGTAGCCGCCGTCGAAGACCGCCTCGCGGATCCGGTCGGCGACCTCGTCGGCCAGCCCGCGGCGGCGGGCCGGAAGCAGCGAACCACTCATGTCGTAATGTTAACATTCAGCCAAGACTTCGGCGAAGGGAACCCCATGACGCTGCCCCTCCCCCGCTTCCACCTGGCGATGCCGGTGGACGACCTGGCCGCCGCCCGGCGCTTCTACGGCGAGGTCCTCGGCCTCGAGCAGGGCCGCAGCGCGGACACGTGGGTCGACTGGAACCTGCACGGCCACCAGTTCGTGACGCACCTGGCCCCGGCCGGGCCCCGGCGGGTGCACAACCCGGTCGACGGCCACGACGTGCCGGTGCCGCACTTCGGGCTGATCCTGGCCGTCCCGCAGTTCCGGGTGCTCGCCGAGCGGCTGCGGGCCGCGGGCACGGAGTTCGTGATCGAGCCGTACGTCCGCTTCGCCGGCCAGCCCGGCGAGCAGTGGACGATGTTCCTGCTCGACCCGGCGGGCAACGCCCTGGAGTTCAAGGCCTTCGCCGACGACGCGCAGGTCTTCGCGGTCTGAGGCGGCGCTCGGAGCGAGTCCGGCGCGACACTCGCGGACAAGGCGGAACCACCCGATCGGGCCGTCCGGCGGTTACGGACGTCACAGGCCCGCTTACTTTGGGTACCCGGAATCACGGAGCGTGCCTGATCACGGGGAGACCGCCATGGAACCAGCCGACGACGAGCCGGACTCCGTGCTGCTCGCCGCCCTCCGGGGCGGGGACCTCGACGCCGCCGGGCGGCTCTACCGGCGGCACGCCGAGCCGCTCCGGCGGACGGCCGCGGCGTGGGCGCGCCAGCCCGCCGAGCGTGACGACCTGGTGGCCGAGACGTTCGCCCGGGTGCTGACCGTCGTGCGCGCCGGCGGCGGCCCGCGCGGCGACCTGCGGCCCTACCTGGTGGTGACCCTGCGCAACCTGGTGTCCCGGTGGAGCAAGCAGCGCAGCCGGGTCGAGCTGTGGGCCACGGTCCCCGAGGCGGCCGCCGGCGGGGCCGACGAGCTCGCCCTGCGCCGCTCGAACGCCCGGCTCGTGTGGTCGGCCTACTGCACGCTGCCCGGCCGGTGGCGGACGGTGCTGTGGCGGACCGAGGCCGAGGGCGGCAGCCCGCGCGAGGTGGCGCCGTCCCTGGGGCTGTCGCCGAACAGCGTCGCGGCGCTGGCGATGCGCGCGCGGGAGGGCCTGCGACAGGCCTACCTGCAGGTCCAGGTACCCGAGCCGGAGGAACCGGTCTGCCGCGAACCCCGCCGCCGGATGGGCGCCTGGGTCCGCGGTGCCCTGCCCCCGCGCCGGGCGAACGCGGTCGCCGAGCACGTCGCCGGGTGCCGGGCCTGCCGCCTGGTCGCCCGCGGCCTCGACGAAGCGAACCGCGAACTGCCCGGCTCGGCGGCCCGGCTCACCGGCTGAGCGACGAGGCCGGGGACCGCAAGGCCCGGCCACCCATCCCGGCCACCCCGGTCCAGCCGCCCGACTCGGCGGCTGAGCCGAGACCGGCTCACCCGCGAGCCCTCGACTGACCCCACCGCGAGGTACCCGGCCCAGCCGCCGGCTCAGCGGCTGAGCCAGGAAGCCGGGTCGCCGAACAGCAGCGCGGTTCCGTGCGCCCGCTTGAAGTACAGGTGGGCGTCGTGTTCCCAGGTGATCGCGATGCCGCCGTGGAGCTGGATCATCTCCGCGGCCGCGTGGGCGAACGCTTCGCTGCACACGACCTTCGCGGTCGTGACGGCCTCCGGGTCGCCGTCCGCCACCGCCGCGTACAGCGCCGAACGGGCCGCTTCGACGTGGACGTGCACGTCGGCCATCCGGTGCTTCAGCGCCTGGAACGACCCGATCGGGCGGCCGAACTGACGGCGTTGCTTCGTGTACTCGACCGTCAGCTCCAGGGCGCGCGCGGCCGCCCCCACCTGCTCGGCCGCGACGGCGACCACCGCCGTGTCGCGCACCTGCCGCAGTGGCCCGGCGAACCCGCCGGTGTCGAGGCGGCGGGCCGGCGTCGCAGCGCACTCGACGACCGCGAGACGCCGGCCCGGGTCCAGGCTGGTGACCCGCTCCCGGCGGACCGCGGCCGGGTCGACTTCGAACAGGCCGGCGCCGTCGTCCGTGCGGGCCACGGCGAGCAGGACGTCGGCGAGGTCGCCGTCCAGGACGTAATGGGCGCGGCCGGTCAGCCCGGCGCCGGAGGCCCTCAGCGCCGGCGTCCACTGTCCGTCCTCGTCGGACCAGGCCAGCGCGGCCAGCGTCGTTCCGGCGGCGATGCCCGGCAGCAGCCGTTCGCACGCTTCGTCGTTTCCGGTGCGCAGCAACGCTTCGCCGCACAGCACCGCCGAACCCAGCATCGGCGACGGCGTGAGGGTCCGGCCGAGCTCCGCCAGCACCACGCACGCCTCGGGGAGCCCGGCGCCCACGCCGCCGTAGTGCTCCGGGATGGCCAGGCCGGCGACGCCGATCTGCTCGCAGAGCGTCGACCACAGCTTGTCGTCGTGGCCGAGCGGCGACGCCATCGCGGCCCGCACCGCCGCCGGCCCCGACCGGCGGGTCAGCAGGGCGCGGACCGCGTCCCGCAGCGCCCGGGCCTGCTCGGTCTCCATCGGGTCCGTCATCGCAGGACCCGCGCCCGGTGGAACGACCCGGTCCCCCACGCCCCCGCGAGGGCCCGCACCTTCGTCAGCCGGAGGCCGAGGTCGTGTTCGGCCGTGTAGCCGATGGCGCCGTGCACCTGCAGCGCGGTCCGCGCGGCCAGGACGGCGGCGTCGGTGGCCATCGCCTTCGCCGCCGAGACGTCCCGGGCGAAGGTGTCCCCGGCGACGGCGGCGCCGTAGAGCAGCGGCCGGGCCAGTTCCAGCCGCGTGACGACGTCGGCGAGGAGGTGCTTGATCGCCTGGTACTCGCCGATGGCCCGGCCGTACTGCTTGCGCTGCTTCGCGTACGCCACCGCCGTGTCGAGCAGCCACTGGCCCAGCCCCACGAGCTGGGCGGCCACGGCCAGCACACCGCGGTCGAACGCCGTGCCCGCGGCCGCCGGGGCGGCGGGGACCCGGAACAGCCGCCGCGGCGGGTCGATCGAGCGCACGGGCTCGGTGCCGACGCCGGTGAGCTCGGCGCCGGTGAGGTCCAGGACCACGCCGGCGATGTCGGCGTCCAGGGCCAGCGGGACTTCCGGCGGGGCGACGACGGTGGCCACCAGGTCGCCCTCGGCGAGGGCGGTGAGCCGGTCGCCGGTCAGCAGCGCCGGGGCGACCGCCGCGGACTCGACGACCGGGCCCGGGACGGCGTGGTAGCCGAGCGCCTCGCAGGCGACCACCAGGTCGACCGGCCCGGCACCGAGGCCGCCGTGGTCTTCGTCGGCCAGCAGCGCGAAGACCCCGACGTCGGCGAGCGCGCGCCAGAGCTTGAGGCCGCGGTCGTGCTCCCCCGCCGCCCAGGCCCGGGCGGCGGCCGCGGTGTCCGCCCCGCCCAGCAGCTCGTGCAGGGTCGCGGCGAACTGCCGCTGCTCCGGGGAGAGCCGGAACCTCATCGGCGGGCCTCCCTCGGGAGCTTCAGCAGCCGTTCGGCGATGGTGTTGCGCTGGATCTGGTCGGTGCCGCCGTAGATCGGGCCGGCGAGGGAGAACAGGTAGCCGGTCACCCAGGCCGGGTCGGTTTCGGCGGCCGGGCCGAGCACGTCGAGGGCGGTTTCGTGGAGGTCGACGTCCAGGTGCGACCAGAACAGCTTGTTGACGCTGGACTCCGGCCCGAGCTCGCCGCCGTCGGCCAGCCTGCTCACCGTGCCGAACGTGTAGAGCTGGTAGGCGCGGGCGCCGATCCAGGCGTCGGCCACTCTGTCCCTTGTGGACTCCGGCGAGCCGTGCGCACGCCAGAGTTCCACCAGGCGATCGGCCGCGGCGAGGAACCGGCCCGGACTGCGCAGCGACAGCCCGCGCTCGTTGTTCGCCGTCGTCATCGCCACCCGCCAGCCCTGGCCGGCCTCGCCGATCACGTCCTCGTCGGGCACGAACACGTCGTGGAAGAAGATCTCCGCGAACCCGGGTTCGCCGTCCAGCTGCGGGATCGGGCGGACCGTGACCCCCTCGGCGCGCAGATCGGCCATGAAGTAGGTCAGGCCGTGATGCCGGCGCGCGTCCGGGTCGGTCCGGAACAACCCGAACGCGCGGTCGGCGAAGGCCGCCCGGGAACTCCACGTCTTCTGCCCGGACAGCAGCCAGCCGCCGCCGGTGCGGACCGCCGTGCTCCGCAGCGCGGCGATGTCGCTGCCCGCCTCGGGCTCCGACCAGGCCTGCGCCCACACCTGCTCGCCGGTCGCCATCGGCGGGAGAATCCGGTCGCGTTGCTCCCGCGTGCCGTGGGCGAACAACGTCGGCCCGAGCATGAAGATCCCGTTCTGCGACACCCGCCCCGGCGCGCCGGAGGCGTAGTACTCCTCCTCGAACAGCAGCCACTGCAGCATCGAGGCGTCGCGGCCGTGGTACTCCCGCGGCCACGAGACCACCGACCACCGTGCCGCGGCGAGCTCGGCCTCCCACTCCCGGTGCGCCGCGAACCCTTCCGCGGTGTCCATCGACGGCAACGGCCGGACATGCTCCGCCAGCCAGTCCCGTGCTTCGTCGCGAAAGGCGGCCGAGGCCTCGTCGATGTCGAGGTCCATCAGGTCTCCTTGTTCGCGTCGCGCATCGACCGCGCCGACTGCCCGCCCAAGGAGTCCGCCGAGGTCTCCGCGTTGTGCGCGTGCGCCAGGTGGTGCAGCCCGAAGACGGAGTCCATTCCGGACCGCAGGCCCATCAGGTCTTCGGCCTGGTTGACCGCCTTCTTCGCCAGGGCCAGCCCGAACTGCGGCATCCCGGCGATCTTCTCCGCGAGCTCCAGGGTGCGCTCCGCCAGTTCCGCGCGCGGGACGATCCGGGTCACCATCCCCCACTCCTTGGCCTGCTGCACCGTGAACCGTTCCCCGGTGAACAGCACCTCCTTGGCCGCCCGGGGACCGAGCACCCACGGGTGCGCGAAGTACTCGACGCCCGGGATGCCCATCCGCACCACCGGATCGGCGAAGAACGCGTCATCGGCCGCCACGATCAGATCGCACACCCAGGCCAGCATCAGCCCGCCGGCGATGCACGCTCCCTGCACGCTGGCGATCATCGGCTTGGGGATCTCCCGCCACCGGCGGCACATCCCCAGGTACACCTCGGACTCGCGGGCGAACCGCCGGTCGCCGCCGGCGCGGTCGGTGTGGTCCCACCACAGGACCGCCCGCCGGTCGAACGGCCGGTCCGCGTCGCGGCCCGGGCTGCCGATGTCGTGCCCGGCCGAGAAGTGCTGCCCTGCCCCCGCCAGGACGATCACCTTGACCTCGGAATCGTTGACGGCCTCGGTGAAGGCGTCGTCGAGGGCGTAGGTCATGGCCGAGTTCTGGGCGTTGCGGTACTCCGGCCGGTTCATGGTCACCACCGCCACCGGCCCCCGCCGCCGCGACCGGACCACCGATTCACTCATGCGTTCTCCTCGGTCAGCAGCCGCTTCAGCACCTTGCCGGAAGCGTTGCGCGGCAGGGCGTCCACGAACTCGACGTACTTCGGGGTCTTGTAGTTGGCGAGCCGCTCGCGGCAGAAGGCGATGACCCCCTCGGCCGTCAGCCCGGTCCCGACGACGAACGCCTTGCCGGCTTCGCCGAGCCGCTCGTCCGGGACGCCGACCACGGCGGCGTCCCGGACACCCGCCAGCTCGGTCAGGGCGTGTTCGACCTCGGCCGGGTAGACGTTGAACCCGCCGCAGATGTACATGTCCTTGAGCCGGCCGGTGATCGTGAGGTTCCCGGCGGCGTCGAGCTCGCCGACGTCGCCGGTGTGCAGCCAGCCCCGCTCGTCGACGGCCTCGGCCGTGGCCTCGGGATCGTCGAGGTAGCCGAGCATCACGTTCGGCCCGCGCAGGACGATCTCGCCCGGCGCCCCCTGGATCGCCACTTCGAACCCCGCGGTCGCCCGGCCGGAGGTGCTCGCGACGAGGTCCGCGGGGTCGCCGGGGCGGCACATCGTCACCATCACGGCCTCGGTGAGGCCGTAGGCGGTGAGGACGGTTTCGAACCCGAGGTCCGACCGCATCCGCCGGACGAGCGAGGCGGGCACGGTCGCCGCCCCGGTGACCGCGAGCCGCAGCGACGACAGATCGCCCTTGCGCGGCTCGTGCAGCAGCGACTGGAAGACCGTCGGTGCGCCGGGCAGCACCGAGATCCGCTCCCGCTCGATCACCTTCAGCGCCTCGCGGACGTCGAAGACCGCCTGCGGGACGATCGTCGCGCCGGTCAGCAGCCCCACGACGATGCCGGCCTTGTAGCCGAAGCTGTGGAAGAACGGGTTGATCACCAGGTACCGGTCGTCGGCGGTGACCTGGCCGCAGTCCGCCCACGCCGCGGCGACGTCGACGGTCTGGCGGTGGGCCGAGAGCACGCCCTTGGCGCGGCCGCTGGTGCCGGAGGTGAAGAGGATGTCGCTCACGTCGTCCGGGGCGACGGCGTCCGCGCGCGCCTCGGCGTCGGCCTCGGGCACCCGCTCGGCCAGGGCCAGGAACTCGGTCCAGCCCAGCGTGCCCTCGACCGGCCGGTGCGGCTCCTGCAGCGGCACCCGGACGACGGTGGCGAGGTCCGGCAGTTCGGCGCCGGTGGCGCGGATGGCGGCGTGGCGGTCGGTCCCGAGGAAGTCGGCGGCCACGACGAGCGCCTTGGCCCGGCCGCGGACGAGCAGGTCGACCGTCTCGGTGGCGGTGAAGCGGGTGTTGACCGGGATCAGGACCGCGCCCGCGTAGAGCGCGCCCAGCGCCGCCGTGACCCAGTGGTGGGTGTTGGGCAGGGCGACCGCGACCCGGTCGCCCGCCTGGACACCGCACGCGGCGAAGGCCCGCGCGACGGTTCGAACACGTTCCAGAAGCTGGTCGTACCCGAGCCGCACGGAGCCGTCGACCAGCGCCTCGGCGGAGCCGAACTTCGCGGCGGCATCGCGGACGACGGCCGGGATCGTGGTCTGTCCCACCACAGCCTCCTCTGGACCGGCAAAGTAGAACGTGTTCTCATTACCCTAGGTGCCGGACCGGCCCGGCAGCAAGGAGGCGTGCGTGGCACTCACGCGATTCCGCACCGAAGTCGCGGACTGGCTCGCCGGCAACCTGACCGGCCGGTTCGCCCGCCTGCGCGGCCTCGGCGGCCCGGGCCGGGAGCACGAGGAGTTCGACCTGCGCCTCGCGTGGGAACGCCACCTCGCCGCGGCGGGCTGGACGTGCGTCGGCTGGCCCGTCGAACACGGCGGCCGGGGCCTGTCGCTGGCGGAACAGGTCGCCTTCCACGAGGAGTACGCCGCTTCCGGCGCGCCCGCGCGGGTGAACCACATCGGCGAACAGCTGCTCGGCCCGACCCTGATCGCCTTCGGCACACCGGAACAGCAGCACCGGTTCCTGCCCGGGATCCGCGCCGTGCGGGAGCTCTGGTGCCAGGGCTATTCCGAGCCCGGCGCCGGCTCCGACCTCGCCGCCGTCTCGACCTCGGCGGTGCTGCGGGACGGCGAGTGGGTGCTCAACGGCCAGAAGACCTGGACCTCGCTGGCCCACGTGGCCGACTGGTGCTTCGTCGTCGCCCGCACCGAACCCGGTTCCCACCGCCACCACGGCCTCTCCTACCTTCTGGTCCCGCTGCGCCAGGACGGCGTCACCATCCGCCCGATCCAGCAGCTCACCGGCACGTCGGAGTTCAACGAGGTCTTCTTCGACGACGCACGGACTCCCGCCGCCCACGTCGTCGGCGAACCCGGCGAGGGCTGGAAGATCGCCATGGCCACCCTCGGCTTCGAACGCGGGGTCTCGACGCTGGGCCAGCAGATCGGGTTCCGCCGCGAGCTCGACGACATCACCGCCGAAGCGAAACGGCTCGGCACCTACGACGACCCGCTGCTGCGGGCCGACCTCGCCCGCGCCCGTATCGGCCTGCGCGTCCTGCGCGCCCACGCGCTGCGGACGCTCGGCCGGGCCGCCGGGCCGGAAGTCGCCGTCGGGAAGCTGCTGTGGGCGCAGTGGCACCGCGGGCTCGGCGAACTCGCCGTGCGCGCCCGCGGCGCGCGGTCCCTCACCTCGGACGGCGCCGAGCCCGACGAGTGGCAGCGGCTGTTCCTGTTCACCCGCGCCGACACCATCTACGGCGGCTCCGACGAAATCGAACGCACCATCATCGCCGAGCGCGTCCTCGGCCTGCCCCGGGAGGCCCGCCCGTGATCCCCCAGTACCCACCCGGCCACGACCTGCTGCGGGAAAAGGTCGTGGTGGTCACCGCGGCGGCGGGCACCGGCATCGGCTCGGCCGTCGCCAAACGCTGCCTCGAAGAAGGCGCGAGCGTCGTGGTCAGCGACTGGCACGAACGCCGCCTGACCGAGAAGGCCGCCGAACTGGCCGAACTGGGCAAGGTGCACGCCATCCCCTGTGACGTCACGCGCGAGGACCACGTCCGGGCGCTGATCGACGGCGCGGTGGACCACTTCGGCCGCCTCGACGTCATGGTCAACAACGCCGGGCTCGGCGGCACGAAGTCCGTGCTCGACCTGACCGACGAGGAGTGGTCGAAGGTTCTCGACATCACGCTCACCGGCACGTTCCGCGGCACCCGCGCGGCCCTGCGCCAGTTCGTCGCCCAGGGCGGGGGCGGCGCGATCGTCAACAACGCCTCGGTGATCGGCTGGCGCGCCCAGGCCGGGCAGGCCCACTACGCCGCCGCCAAGGCGGGCGTCATGGCCCTCACCCGCTGCTCGGCCTTGGACGCGGCCGAGCACGGCGTCCGGATCAACGCCGTGGCGCCGAGCCTGGCCATGCACCCGTTCCTCGCCAAGGTGACCAGCGACGAACTCCTCGACGACCTCACCGAGCGGGAAGCCTTCGGCCGCGCGGCCGAACCGTGGGAAGTCGCCACCGTCATGGTGTTCCTGGCCAGCGACTACGCGAGCTACCTCACCGGCGAAGTCGTCTCCGTCAGCAGCCAGCACCCCTAGGAGCCCCCGTGCCCGAAGCCTTCCTCCTCGACGCCGTCCGCACCCCCGTCGGCCGCCGCGGCGGCGCGCTTTCCGGGTGGCACCCGGCCGACCTCGGCGCGCACGTCGTCAAGGCCGTCGTCGACCGCGCCGGCGTCGACCCCGACCTGGTCGACGACGTCATCCTCGGCTGCACCGACACCCTCGGCCCGCAGTCCGGCAACATCGCGCGCACGGCGTGGCTCGCGGCCGGGTTCGGCGACCACGTGCCGGGGGTGACCGTCGACCGGCAGTGCGGGTCCAGCCAGCAGGCCGTGCACTTCGCCGCGCAGGCCGTCATGTCGGGGACCCAGGACCTGGTGCTGGCCGGCGGGGTGCAGAACATGAGCCGCATCCCGATCGGCGCGGCCATGCTGGCCGGGCGCGAACACGGCTTCGACGACCCGTTCTCGGGCTCGAAGGGCTGGCAGGAGCGCTACGGCAGTGCCGAGGTGTCGCAGTTCCGCAGCGCCGACATGATCGCCGAGCACTGGGACATCAGCCGCGCGGACATGGAGGAGTACGCGCTGCGCAGTCACCGGCGGGCCCTGGCGGCCATCGACGAAGGCCGGTTCGCCGCGGAAACCGTGCCGGTGGCGGAATTCCGGCACGACGAGGGCCCGCGCCGGGACACGACGCTGGACCGCATGCGCGGCCTGAAGCCGCTGAGCGAAGGATCGCGGCTGACGGCGGCCGTGGCCAGCCAGATTTCCGACGGCGCGAGCGCGGCGCTGCTGGCGTCGGAGGCCTTCGTGCAGGAGCACGGCCTGACGCCGCGGGCCCGCATCCACCACCTGTCGGTGCGCGCGGCGGATCCGGTGTGGATGCTGACCGGCCCGATCCCGGCGACCGCGCACGCCCTGCGCAAGAGCGGGCTGGCGATCGGGGACATCGACCTGTTCGAGGTCAACGAGGCCTTCGCCAGCGTCGTGCTGGCCTGGCTCGACGAGACCGGCGCGGACCCCGACCGGGTCAACGTGAACGGGGGCGGGATCGCCCTCGGCCACCCGATCGGGGCCACCGGCACCAAGCTCCTCGCGACGCTCCTGCACGAGCTGGAACGCCGCGGCGGGCGTTACGGGCTGCAGACGATGTGCGAAGGCGGCGGCACCGCCAACGTCACCATCATCGAACGCCTCTGACCCGAGCGCCCCAATGTGGCCTTCGGTGCGTCTGACGCACCCAAGGCGGCCTTCGGTGCATCTGACGCAACCAAGGGCGCCTTGGGGCGCTTGCGGTCAGGCGAGGGCGCGCAGCTTCGGCAGGACGTCCTCGGAGAACTGGGTCAGGAACCGCTCCTGGTCGTGGCCCGGGCCGTGGAAGACGAGGTGGTTGAGACCCGCGTCCAGGTACGGCTTGATCTGGGCGACGGCTTCGTCCGGGTCGGAGGCGACGATCCAGCGCTTGGCGACCTGCTCGATCGGCAGCTCGTCGGCCAGCCGTTCCATCTCCTCGGCCGAGGAGACGCTGTGCTTCTGCTCCGCCGACAGCGACAGCGGCGCCCAGAACCGCGTGTTCTCCAGCGCCTTCTCGTGGTCGCGGTCATACGACAGCTTGATCTCGATCGTCCGGTCGACGTCCTCGACGGTCTTCTCCGCCGCCTCCGCGCCTTCCTTGACCGCCGGCATCAGCTTCTCGGTGTAGAGGTCCATGCCCTTGCCCGAAGTGCAGATGAACCCGTCCCCCGCGCGGCCCGCGTACTTGGCCACCACCGGGCCACCCGCGGCGACGTACACCGGCACCGGCTGCTCCGGCCGGTCGTAGATCTTCGCGTCCACCAGCTCGTAGTAGTCGCCCTTGAAGTTCACGTTGTCGCTGGTCCACAGCTCGCGGATCAGCTTGATCGACTCCCGCAACCGGGCGAAGCGCTCCTTGAACTCCGGCCACTCCCGCCCCGACACCGCGATCTCGTTCAACGCCTCCCCGGTGCCGACACCGAGGATGACCCGGCCGTTCGACAGCAGCGACATCGTCGCGAACGCCTGCGCGATCACCGCCGGGTTGTACCGGAACGTCGGGGTCAGCACGCTCGTCCCGATCTGCACCCGCTGCGTGCGCTCGGCCACCGCCGGCATCCAGGCCAGCGCCCACGGCGCGTGCCCGCCCTCGTGCCGCCAGGGCAGGAAGTGGTCGGACACCCACACCGAGTCGAGCCCTGCCTCTTCGGCGCGCACGGCGTACTCGACCAGGTCCCGCGGCCCGAACTGCTCCGCAGACGCCTTGTAACCGACCTTCAACGCCACGCTCTCATCCTCCCGTTTGCCGGCCGAGGCGCTGCAGGATCTCACCTGCCTCGGCCACTGCGCCCTCGACGATCTGCGCCACCGTGGGCAGGTCGTGGATCATGCCCACCACCTGTCCCGACGCTAGCACTCCCGCGTCCGTCCGGCCTTCGACCAACCCCGCCCGCAGCAGCACCGGGGTGTTGGCCGCCATGACCAGCTGGCTCCACGTCAGATCGTTGCCGTGCTTCGTCGCGAAGCCTTCTCGCAGCATCGCAACCGGGGACAGGCCGGTGATATTCCGGAAGCGCAGCGCGTTGCGGGCGGCCTGCGCCAAGCCGCGGACGCGGCCGGTGCGTTCGAGCTTCTCGACGAGGTCGGTGCGCAGCACGCGGTGCGGGAGGCCGTCGACCCGCCGGGTGACGACCGTTCCGGCGAGCCCCTGCTCCAGGTAGAGGCGCTTGACGTCGTCGGGGACCGTGCTCTCCTTGCTCAGCAGGAACCGGGTGCCCATCGCGATCCCGGCGGCGCCGTAGGCGAGGGCGGCGGCCAGGCCGCGGCCGTCGAAGAACCCGCCGGCGGCGACGACGGGGATGTCGACGGTGTCGAGCACCGAGGGCAGCAGCAGCGTGGTGGCCACGCCCCCGGTGTGCCCGCCGCCTTCGCCGCCCTGGACGATGACGGCGTCCGCGCCCCAGGCGGCGACCTTCTCGGCGTGCCGGGCGGCGCCGACCGACGGGATCACGACGACCCCGTGGTCCCGCAGCTTCGCGATCATCTCCTTGCGCGGGGCGAGCGCGAAGGAGGCGACCTTGACCCCTTCGCGGATCAGCAGGTCGACGCGTTCGCCGGCGTCGGCCGCGTCGGCGCGGAGGTTCACCCCGAAGGGCTTCTCCGTGCGGTGCTTGACTTCGGCGACGGCCGCGGCCAGTTCGCCGAACGTCATCGTGGCCGACGCGAGGATGCCGAGGGCCCCGGCTTCCGCGGTGGCCGAGACCAGGCGGGGGCCGGCGACCCAGCCCATCCCGGTCTGCACGATCGGGTGCTCGACGCCGACCAGCCGGGTCAGGGCCGTCTTCACGCCGGGACTTCCTTGTCGCGCAGGTTTTTCGGGTCGAGCACAGCGCGGATGAGCCGCAGCTCTTCGTCCGTCGGCTCACGGCTGGTGGCGGTGCCGCCGAAGTCGATCCCGAACGTCGTCGCGGCGGTCACCTCGTCGCGGGTGACGCCCGGGTGCAGCGACACCGCCCGCATCGCGTGCTCCGGGCCGCCGAAGTCGAAGACCCCGAGGTTCGAGACCACCCGGTGCACGTCGTGGTACTTCTGCGCCGACGCGCCCGCCTTGGCCGCACTGTCGTAGCCGACGCCCGACACGACGTCCACCGCCTCCACGAACACCCGGCGGGAATGCCGGGGCACCCAGTAGCTGGTGCGGTGGTTGACCGTGTTGCCCGGTGCGCCCCGCACCCCGAGCAGCTGCTTCTTCGGGCGGGCGTGCTCGCCGATGGCGGAGATGTTCTGGTTGCCGTACCGGTCGAGCTGGTTGGCGCCCATCACCACGTGCCGGCGTCCGTGCGGCACGATCGTGTCCAGCATCTTCCGGAACGGCTGCCACCCCTCCACCACGCCGTCGGTCGTGAGCAGGTACGCCTCGCCGTCGGACAGCAGCAGGTCCGGTTCGAACGTCAGCCGCGCCAGCTTCGCGCCCAGCTGCGGGACCAGGCCCATCGGGCTGGCCACGACCTCCCCGTCACCGCGGAACACCTCGGCCATCGCCACCACGACGATCTCGGCCCGGGTCGCGCTCATGCCGCCTCCGCCCCGAACTTGTCCACTTCGGACAGATAGGTGCGCTCGTCACCCGACAGGAACCGGTCCACGAACCCCGGCCACGCCTCGAGATCCTTCGCGCAGGCCGCGTAGTGCCGCTGGAAGCGTTCGTCCCGGCCGTAGTCCGGCACCGCCGTGGTGAAGTGCGCCCCGCGCGGCGCCTCGACGACCCCGTCGACGGCACCGCGGGTCAGCAGCAGCGACTGCACCGGCCCGCCCGCCGTCAGTTCCGCCGTCTCGACGACCTTCTCGACCGACACGAAGCACCGGTCCGCCGCCAGGGCGAACAGCTCGTCGAAGTACGGGTCCGGGCCCAGGTACTGGGCGTTGCCGCGCGCGTCCGCGCGGTTGAGGTGCACCAGCGCCACGTCCAGGTGCTGCGCCGGGACCGCCACGAGCTCCTCGCCGTCGGCATAGGGCGAACGGACCGTGCGGAGCTCGGGGTTGGCGCGCATCACCTCCGAGCCCAGGCCCGCCCGCGTCGGCAGGAACGGCAGCCGCTGCACCGCCGCCGACAACGCCGTGCCGAACATGCCCTCGTCGTACTCGGTCACCTCGATCGCCCCGGTCTCGCGGGCCCGGCCGAACCAGGGGTCGTACGGCACCGAATCCAGGGTGACGAACCCGAACACGACCCGCGCGACCTTGCCCGCCGCACACAGCAAACCCACGTCCGGACCGCCGTAGGAGACGACGGTGAGGTCCTTGACCGGGGTGCGCAGGAGCGCGCGGACCAGGGCCATCGGCTTGCGCCGGGAACCCCAGCCGCCGATGCCGATCGTCATGCCGTCCGCCAGCTCGGCCGCCACCTCGTCGGCGGTCGTGCGCTTATCGGCCATTCAAGAACTCCTCGCGAGCTTCGTCGGACGCGCCCAGCAGGTTCAGCTCGAAGGTGAACCCCTGCTCGAAGCGGTAACTGCGGTGCACCGGCTGGGTGTCGATGCCGTTCAGCGCCTCTTTCGCCGCCCGGATCACCCGTGGGTCCTTCTTCGCGATGTCCCGCGCGACCTCCCACGCCGCCTCGTCCAGCTCGGCGCGGGGCACGACCCGGTAGACCGAGCCGTGGGTGTGCAGCTCGGCCGCGGTGATCTTGCGCGCGGTGAAGTACAGGGTCCGCATGAGGTGCTGCGGGACCAGCCGCGCCAGGTGCGTCGCCGCACCGAGCGCACCCCGCTCGACTTCCGGAACCCCGAAGGTCGCGTCCTCGGACGCCACGATCACGTCCGCGTTGCCGACCAGGCCGATCCCGCCGCCGAGGCAGAACCCGTGCACCGCGGCGACCACCGGGACCTCGCAGTCGTACACGGCCCCGAAGGCCGCGTAGCAGCCGCGGTTCGCGCCGACCAGAGCGTCGTAGCCCTCGCTGCGCTGGATCTCCTTGATGTCCACCCCCGCGTTGAACCCGCGGCCTTCGGCACGCAGGACCACCACGTGCACCTCGGGGTCCCGCCCCGCCCGCGTGAGCGCGTCGGCCAGGTCGAACCAGCCCTGCACGGGCAGCGCGTTCACCGGCGGGAAGTCGACGGTCACGACCTCGACGTGCCCGTCACGCTTGGTCAGGATCCCCATCAGCCGGCTCCGTAGACGGGTTCGGGCTCGGGCGCGCGCTCGAGCAGGCCCTCGACCACCGGACCGAGCTCGGCCGGGTCCCAGCGCTCGCCCTTGTCGACGACCGGCCCGTGCCGCCAGCCCTGCGCCAGCGCCACCTTCCCGCCCTCGACCTCGAAGACCCGGCCGGTGACGTGCGCGGACTCCTCGCTGCCCAGCCACACGACCAACGGCGAGACGTTCTCCGGGGCCATCGCGTCGAAGCCGGTGTCCGGCCGGGCCATCGACGCGAACACCCCCTCGGTCATCCGGGTCCGCGCGGCCGGCGCGATCGCGTTCACCGTCACGCCGTAGCGCGCCAGCTCGGCCGCGGCCACCACGGTCAGCCCGGCGATCCCGGCCTTCGCCGCCGAGTAGTTCCCCTGGCCCACGCTGCCCAGCAGGCCCGCGCCCGAGCTGGTGTTGATCACCCGTGCCCGCGGCACCCGCCCGGCCTTCGCTTCCGCTCGCCAATGTTCCGCAGCGTGCCGCAACGGCGCGAAATGTCCTTTCAAGTGGACCCGCACGACCGCGTCCCACTCGTCCTCGCCCAGGTTGACCAGCATCCGGTCGCGGAGGAAGCCGGCGTTGTTGACCAGTACGTCCAGGCCTCCGAAGTGGGTCAGCGCCGCGTCGATCAGCTCTTTCGCCCCGGCCCACTCGGCCACGTCGGAGGTGTTCGCCACCGCCTTGTCACCGACCGCCTCGACCACCTCCGCGGCCGCCTCGGTGTCCACGTCGTTCACCACCACCGACGCGCCTTCGGCCGCGAACGCCAGCGCGTGCGCCCGCCCGATCCCCCGGCCCGCGCCCGTCACCACGACCACGCGGTCCCGGCACAACCCGCTCACGAATCCTCCCGATGATCGACGTCGGCCGCGGCGAGGAACGCCGGGAGCTCACCTCCGCCGTGCACGCGCAAGGTCGCGCCGGACACGTAGGAAGCCAGCGGTGAGGCCAGGAACGCCGCGCACGCACCCACCTCCTCGGGTTCGGCGAGCCGCCCGAGCGGCACGGTCTTCCCGACCGCCTCGACCGCCGCCTCACTCCCGTAGTGCAGGTGCGCCTGTTCGGTCCGCACCATGCCGACGGCCAGGGCGTTGACCCGCACCTTCGGCGCCCACTCGACCGCGAGACTGGCGGTGAGGTTGGCCAATCCCGCCTTCGCCGCTCCGTAGGCCGCGGTCCCCGGCGAGGGCCGGGTCCCGCTCACGCTGGAGATCATCACGATCGAGCCGCCGGCGTCCTGGCGCTGCATCACCGCGTTGGCGTGCTGCGCCACCAGCAGCGGGGCCAGCAGGTTCAGCCGGACGACTTTTTCGTGCAGCCGCGGCGGCGCCTGGGCCGCCGGCGCGTACGGCGTCCCGCCGGCGTTGTTCACCACCACGTCGAGGCGCCCGTGCCGGGTCACGATCCCGTCGACCAGAGCGGAAACCTGTTCTTCCTCCCGCACGTCACACGGCACGAACTCCGCCCCGGTCGCCGCCTCCCGTCGCGCACACACCACCACGTGGGCCCCGTGGGCCAGGAACACCGCGGTGATCCCCCTGCCCACGCCCCGGACGCCGCCGGTGACCAGCACCACGGCGCCGGCCAACCCGAGATCGGTCTTCACCGGCACACCACCTTCCGCCCCAAAACTAGAACATGTTCTCGCTGGGGACAAGCGGGGTGGGGCGAACGGGTCAGGCTCCGGGCGAGCGGGATCTCCCGGCCCGGAGCGCGGCCTGCATGGCGAACCGCGCGTCGGGGTCGTCGAGGCGGTCCCCGAAGGCCTGCTTGAGCTGGCGCACCCGGTAGCGGACCGTCTGCGGGTGCACCGAGAGGTCGACCGCGATCTTCTCGGAGTTGCCGCCGTTCTGCAGCCAGGACAGCAGGGTTTCGCCCAGCCGGCGGCGCGTCCGGTCCGGGAACTGCGCCAGTGCGGCCAGCTCCTGCCGGGCGACCTGCTCGGCCAGCGGCGAATCCGACAGCAGCCACAGCTCGGTCAGGTGGTCGGTGCACCACGTCACGGGCGCGTCCGGGAGCGCGCCGTCGGCCACCAGCCGCAGGGCGGAGCGCGCCCAGCGCAGGGAATGCGCGGCGGCGCCGAGGTCCGTCGGCGGCCCGACCGCCACGCGCGTGCCGAGCCGGGTCAGGGTGCGCGCGTCCACCGGGGCGGGCAGCAGCAGGTACGGCTGCGGCGGGTCGAGGTCGGCGAGGACGTCGGAGCCCCACGCGGAATGCACGGTCGTTTCGGCGGCGACCGCGACGACCTCGCGGGGCACCGGCCAGCCCGCCGCCGCCGCGAGCTCGGCGAGGACCGCGTCCGGAACGGTGCCCGGGCCGGTGAGCAGCCGCAGCAGCCGCCGCCGCAGGCCCGCCCGGGTGCCTTCGATCTCCGCCCACGCTTCGCGGTGCCCCCGGCTCGACATCCGGGCGAGCTCGTCCGCGTAGCCGAAGAGCATCTCGGCCAGCTGCGCCATGACGGCGGAGGAGAGCCGGTGGCGCCGGCCCAGCCGCATGATCCAGCGCCAGCCGACGCGGGTGCCCACGCGGTAGGCCGCCTGCAGGTCGTCGAGGGTCCGGCCCTCGCGGGCCTCGCCGACGCCGAGCCGCCGGCACGTCTCGTACAGCCGTTCGCGCGAGGCCAGCGGATCCTCGACGAGGTCGACGAAGAGCTCGACGGCGCACTGGACGCCGTGCCGGGTCACCCGGCCGTAGGAGGCGTCGCCCGGCCGGGCGTAGACGGGCACCGCCCGCAGGACCTCCCGGACGATCCAGTCGGCCAGCGCGGGCAGGGCCGGACGCATGAGCGCGGCCAGTTCCCGCCGCCGGACGACTTCGTCACCGGCGTTCCGCGGAGCCGGGACGGGTTGCCGAGCACTGTCGCGGGACACCAGGGTTCCTCCACCGGGGACGGGCGACGGAGCGCGCTTTACCGGACAGTAAAGCAAGGGAGTCCGTACAGTACACCTCCATGAGCCGGCAGAGTCCCCCTGATCGATCCAGCGGCCGCCGCAGCCCGGCCGCCCGGCCCACCGACGACGAGCTGCTCGACGCCGCCCGTGCCGTGTTCGCCGAGCGGGGGTACGCCCAGGCGACCATGGGCCTGATCGCCGACCGCGCCGATTCCACCAAGCCCACTCTGTACGCGCATTTCGGGGACAAAGCGGCGCTGTTCCGCACGACCGTCCGGCGCGAGGTCGCCGCGTTGCGGGCGTGGGTGATCAGCGCGTACGAAACGGCGAACGGGCGTCCGCTGGAGGACCGGGTCCGGTTGTCGGTGATGGCCATGTTCGGCTACGCCGGTGCCCACCCGGACAGTTTCCGGCTCCTGTTCGATTCCGCCGTCGACGAGATGTCGAACGAACGCCGAGCGCTGGCCGATTCCATCGCCACGCACGTGATCGGGCAGGTGCGCGAGCACCTGCTCGCGCACGGCCGCCCGGTCGGCCCCGGCGCGGACCTGCTCGGGGCGATGATGGTCGGCCTGGTGGGCCGGGCCGCCATGCACGTGTCCCACTCCCCCGGCGTCGACCCGATCGCCGCCGGCGAGCTGGCCACCGGGTTCGTCATGGCCGCGCTGCGCGGGCTGGACCCCGCGCTGCTCGAGCGCCTCGACGCCGCGCACCCGGCCGGACAGTGCACCACCTGAGCGTCCACACCGGACCGTTTGTCACCGGCTGAACAATTCCCGGCGCACCGGGAAATCGCCTCTTGCCGGGTTCGGCGAGCGCTGCGACGCTGCGATCACCGCAAGCGACGCACGCATTTCCGCCCCCACGGAAAAAGCGCTTGCCGACCCCTTTTCCCACAACGAGGTGTGATCAGCCATGATTCGCTTTCCCCGGAAACTGGTTTCCGCCGCGGCCGCCGTCGGGTTCGCCGCCGCCGGGCTCACCGTGGCCGCCGCTCCGGCGGCTTCGGCCGCGCCGTGCACCGACATCGACGTCCCGGTGGCCCGCGGCACCGGCGAACCCGGGACGCTGGGGCTCATCGTCGGCGACCCGGTCTTCCAGGCCGTGCAGAACCGGCTCCGCCCGCGGTCGGTGAGCAGCTACCGCGTCGACTACCCCGCCGACCTCGGCGAGCCCGCGTCGGTGCAGCGGGGCAACACCGATCTGGTGAACCACGTGCGGACGCAGGCCGCGGCCTGCCCCTCCCAGCGGTTCGTCCTGGTCGGTTACTCCCAGGGCGCCAACGTCGTCGACAACTCGATCGGCATCAGCAGCGACGGGGCGGTCGTCGGCGGCCCGATCGTCGCGACGATCCCCGCGGACCTGGCCCCCCGGATCGCGGCGATCCTGTTGTTCGGCAACCCGATCCGGGCGATCGGCCGGTCGGTCACCGGCACCTACTCCGGCCGCACCAAGGACTACTGCGCGCTCGGCGACCCGATCTGCCAGCCGGGCGGCCTGAACATCCTGGCCCACCTGAGCTACGGCAGCGACGCCAACGACGCCGCCGCCTTCGCCGCCACCAAGGTCTGACGTCCGTGAAGGCCACCTCGAGCGGCTCGAGGTGGCCTTCACGCGGTCCGGCTCAGCAGTTCGTCGGTGCCGGTTCGCCGGTGAACCGCTGCACGATCCACTGGTGCGCGTCGGCGCTGCCGGTCAGGATCCCGCTGGCGTGTTCGCCGGCGTAGATCCTCCACTGCTCCCGCACCCCGGCCGCGCAGTAGGTCCGGTGCAGCGTTTCCGCCTGCGGCGTGTTGACGATTTCGTCGGTGCTCGTGTGGTACTGGAACACCGGCACCCGCGGCGGGTGCGCGCCGAGCTTGTTCTGCGCCAGCCGCGCCTGCCACTGCGGCGTCGCCAGCGGGTTCGACGTCGTGTAGTCGCTGATCTTCTTGAACGAGTAGTTCAGCAGCAGTTCCGCGGTGCACGCGTTCTTCTTCGCGTCCGCCAGCTGCCGACGGCCGGTGTCGTTGAGGAACGAATCGAGCTTCAGGTCCGGATAAGCGGCGTCGAGCCCGACCGCGGCGAACGCCAGGAATCCGAACCCGAGGTAGCCGTCGAGGCCCTTGGCGACCTCGGTCAGGTCCGCCGGGACGCCGCCCGCGACGACGCCGACGACGTTCAGCTCCGGCGCGTACGCGGGCTGCTTCTCCCCGGCCCACATCGAACCGCCGCCGCCCTGGGAGTAGCCCTGGAAGATCACCTTGGCGCTCTTCGCGAGCTTCGCCGACGGCAGGTCCTGCGCCGCGCGCACCGAGTCGATCACGGCCGGGCCCATGGACTGCCCGGTGATGTAGGTGGGCACGGTCGAGGGCGAGTAGCCCTCGTAGTCGGTCACCGCGACCGCGTAGCCGCTGGACAGCGAGTCGTTGATGGCGGGCTGGTCGTACAGCGTGCCGCGTTCCATCGCCTTGGACGCCGTGCACTTGAACGCCGGTCCCTGCGTGCCGACCGCGTAGCCGACGATCGGCGCCTTGGCGGGGTCCACGCCCTTGGGCACCAGGATCGTCCCGGTCACCGCGTTCCGGTCGCCCAGCGCGTCGGTCGACAGGTACATGACCTGCCAGGCGTCGGCGTTGAGGGCGTTCAGCAGCGGCACCGTGGGCCGCCAGCGGATGACGTCACCCGGTTTGCCGGACGGCAGCGGCGACGGCGGGGTGTAGAAGGAGTCGTCGAACGGCCCGGGCAGCAGCGGCGCCGCCCCAGCGGGCGGGCTCGCGGCGGCGACGCCCAGCGCCACCAGGCAGCAGGTCAGCAGCGCCGAAAGCACGGCACGGAAACGGGCAGGGCTCACCACAACCTCCAACGGGGAAAGGGAATGCGCTCAGGCCGGGAGGCCGAGCGCGCCGGCCAGGACCGGCCAGGACCGGTGCAGGGCCCGCTGCCAGTACGGCCAGCTGTGCGTGCCGGGCCCGTAGTAGTCGACGGTCGCCGGGATACCGGCCGCCTGCAGCCGGTCGGTGAAACTGCGCGAGGACAGCAGCGCCGAGGGCTCCAGGACGTCGGACTGCCCCGGCGGGTCCAGCGGGCCGGTCCGCCCGTCGCCGCAGGAGATGTAGAGCGCGGTGCCGCGCAGCTGGTCGACGTGGTCGTAGGGGTTGCTCGCCGACCAGATCGGCTGCATCCCGAACGAATCACCCCACAGGTTCAGGTAGTTGAAGATGCCGGCCCGCGCCAGGATGCCGATGATCCACACCGGGATGCCGGGGTAGAGCGTGTTGGGGACGCCGCTGTAGGACGCGGCCGCGCCGAACATCCCGGGGTGCTTGAAGGCGTACGCCATGGCGCCGTACCCGCCGATCGACAGCCCGGCGACCGCCCGGCGCGTCCCGCCGCGGTACCCGCGTTCGACGATCTGGCGCACTTCGGCGGTGTGGAAGGTGTCCCAGTCGGGCGTGTTCTTCAGGCCGAAGTTCCACCACTTCGTGTACATCCCGGCCGGACCGTCCGTCGGCATCACGACGAGCGCGTCCTTGGCCGCGGTGAACGCCTTGACGTCGGTGAACCGGTCCCACGACCGGTAGTCGACCGGCTCGCAGCAGCCGTGCAGCAGGTAGAGCACGGGCCAGGTCCGGGTGGGCTGGGCCGCCCAGCCGGACGGCACGATCAGCCGCACCATCCCGGTGGTGCCCAGGGCGGGCGAGCTGATCTGCAGGTCGACGGTCCGGTCGTCCAGCCAGGTCTCCTGGACGACCGTCGCGCCGTCGTCGGCCACGGCCGGGCTCGCCAGCGCGGGTGTCACGCCGGCTCCGGCGGCCAGCAGCACGACGGACAGCGCCAGCAGGGCGATCCGCTTCATGGGGGCTCCTCAGAGGGGGATGTTTCCGTGTTTGCGGGCCGGAAGGCTCTGGCGTTTGGTGCGCAGCATCCGCAGCGCCCGCGCCACCTGGAGGCGGGTCTGCGACGGCGTAACGACCTGGTCGACGTACCCGCGTTCGGCCGCCGGGTACGGGCCGCCGTGGCGTTTGCGGTACTCCTCGGTGAGCCGGCGGCGGGCCGGCTCCCGCTCCTGCGGCGGCAGCCCGGCCAGCTCGCGCCGGTGCAGCACCCGCACCGCGCCTTCGGCGCCCATCACCGCGATCTCCGCGGTGGGCCAGGCCAGCACGACGTCCGCACCGAGGTGCTTGGAGCCCATCACCGCGTAGCCGCCGCCGTAGGCCTTGCGGACCACGACGGTCACCTTCGGCACGGTCGCTTCGGCATAGGCGTAGATCAGCTTGGCGCCGCGGCGGATGATCCCGCCGCGTTCCTGGCCGGTGCCCGGCAGGTAGCCGGGGACGTCGGCCAGGGTCAGCAGCGGGATCGAGAACGCGTCGCAGAAGCGCACGAACCGCGCGGCCTTCTCCGACGCGTCGATGTCGAGCACGCCGGCCTGGTGCCGGGGCTGGTTGGCGACGACGCCGACCGTGTGCCCCTGCACCCGGCCGAAGGCGCAGATCACGTTCGGGGCGAACGCGCTGTGCACCTCGGTGAACTCGCCGTCGTCGACCAGCCGGGCGATCAGCTCGGTCATATCGTAGGTCTCGTGCGGCGAATCGGGCACCAGCCGGTCGAGTTCGAGGTCGGCGGCGGTGAGCCCGGGACTGGTCTCGTCGGCGTACGACGGGCCGGGGTCGAGGTTGTTCGCGGGCAGGTAGCCGAGCAGCGTCTGCACCCAGTCGAGCGCGTCCTGTTCGTCGGCCGCGCGGTGGTGGGCGTTGCCGGCGACCTCGCTCTGCACGGCGGCGCCGCCGAGTTCCTGCGCGGTGACGCGCTCGCCGGTGACGGCGTGCACGACGTCCGGCCCGGTGACGAACATGTGCGAGGTGTCCTCGACCATCACGGTGAAGTCGGTGATCGCGGGGGCGTAGACCGCGCCGCCCGCGCACGGTCCCATGATCATCGAGATCTGCGGGACGACGCCGGACGCGTGGGCGTTGCGGCGGCCGAGTTCGGCGTAGTAGGCCAGCGAGACGACGCCTTCCTGGATCCGGGCGCCGCCGGAGTCGTTGATGCCGACGACCGGGCAGCCGATGGTCATGGCCAGGTCCATCAGCTTGAGGACCTTCTCGCCGGACACCTCGCCGAGGCTGCCGCCGAAGACGCTGAAGTCCTGCGAGAAGACGCAGACCTGCCGCCCGTCGACGGTGCCGTGCCCGGTGACGACGCCGTCGCCCCACGGCCGGTTCGCGTCCATCCCGAATTCGGTGCACCGGTGCCGGGCGAACTGGTCGAGCTCCACGAAGGACCCCGGGTCCAGCAGCAACGCGATCCGCTCCCGGGCGGTCAGCTTGCCCTTGGCGTGCTGCCGGTCGACGGCCCGTTTTTCGGCGATCCGCACGGCTTCGTCCTGCCGGGCGGCGAGGTCGGCGATCCGGAACGCGGTGGTCGGCGCCAGCTCGTCCATCACCGCACCACCGCCCCGAGCCGGTCGGCCAGCACGGCGACGTGCGGCGGGTCGATCATCGACACGTGGTCGCCGGGCACGCGCACGACTTCCAGTGCGGCGCAGTGGGCGTCCCAGCCGAGGGCGTCGTCGGTGCGCAGGTACCGCGGGTCGAGTGCGGTGGTGAGCGGGTGCGGCTCCTCGGCGCGCAGGAGCAGTACGCGCCCGGCGTGGGGTCCGGGCGTGTACCGCTCGGCGACTCGGGCGTCCACATAGGACTCGTACTGGTGGCGCAGGACGCCCTCCCCCATGTCCGGGACGAGCTCGGTGAGCCTGGTCATGACCCAGCGGATCTGCGCGTCTTCGTCCAGGCTCGCCAGCTCGTCGCGCGGTACCTCGAACGGCACGCCGTAGGTCCGGCGGATGTGGGCGGCGAACCGGTCGAAGCGGTCCAGGAGGTGGTCCTCGCCCGCGGCGGGCAGCGGCAGGATGGTGTCGATGAGGAAGACGAGTTCGGCGTCGCCGAGGTGGCGGGCGGTCTCGTAGGCGAGGCAGCCGCCGAACGACCAGCCGCCGAGCCGGTAGGGGCCCTCGGGCTGGATGCCCCGGACGAGCTCGGCGTAGCGGGCGGCTTTGCCTTCCACGGTGTCCTCGTCGTCGAGGCGTTCGAGGGCGTAGACGGGCGGGCCTTCCGGGAGCAGCCGCGCGAGTTCGCGGTAGACGCTCGCGGTTCCGCCGGCCGGGTGGAAGAGGAAGACGGGCGCCCCGCCGACCCCGTCCCGCAGCAGGCGCACGGGACCACCGCCGTGGCCCTCGAGTTCGGCCCGCAGCAGATCGGCCATCGCGGCGACGGTGGGGGTGGCGAAGAGCCGCCGTTCGTCGGGAACGGCGGTGAGGTGCTCGGCGAAGGCGGCCCGCAACTGACGGGCCTGCGCGGGGTCGCCGCGGAAGTGCTCGTGGACGCCGGGTTCCGGACCGCCGAGGACGGCCCGCCAGTGCCGGGCCACCCACCGTTCGGCGGGATCCCGCGGCCCGGCGACGCCGGGCTTGCCGACGCCCGCCGCCCCGGCACCGCCCGGCCCAGCTGACTCGGGCAACCCCCGACCGACAGGATCGGCGCTGCCCGGCCCGGCCAACGCGCCAAGCGCTTCGCCCGCGGGCGAAGCAGGCCCGGTCTCGCCCGCCGACGCAGGCCCCGCGCCCTCCCGCTGCTCAGCGAACCCCGCCTGCTCCGCAAGATGCCCGGCGAGCTCCGCCAGACTGGCCCCCCGCAGAAGCAGCGGAATCGGCAGCGGCACCCCGAAGTCCCGCTCGACCGCACCCCGGGCCCGCATCGCCGACAGCGAGTCCAGCCCCAAGCGGGTGAGCGGCACCGTCCGGTCGACCTCCGCCAGCCCCAGCAGGTCCCCGACCAATCCGGCCAGCCGCGCGGCGATCGCCGCGCGGGCCGCTTCCGGTGAGGCCTCGCGCAGCGCGTCCAACCCGTCCCAGGTGGACGAGGAGACCCGCGGCGAGAAGAGCGTGAAGAACGGCCGCTCCCCGAGCCGCGGGAACAGCTCCAGCACCGTCCCGGCGTCCACCCGCGCCACCCCGGTCGCCCCGGCGTCCCGCGCCAGCACGAACTCCAGCGCCGACAACGCTTCCGCCGTGCCCAGCGGCTCGAGCACCGGGTTGGCCGAGCCGGCCGCCGCGCCCACTTCGCCCCACGCACCCCAGGCGATCGTCGCCGCCGGAAGTCCCCGGGCTCGGCGCCACGCCACCAGGGCGTCGGCCCACGCGTTCGCCGTCGCGTAGGCGGCCTGGCCCGGCGATCCGAACAGCGCCGCCGCCGACGAGTACACCAGCCACCAGTCGAGGTCGTGCCCCGCCGTCGCTTCGTGCAGCCGCCACGCGCCCAGCGCCTTCGGCCGCCAGACGGCGTCCAGCGCGTCGGCGTCGAGGCAGATCGCGGCGCCGTCGGCCAGGACGCCGGCGGCGTGCAGCACCCCGCGCAGCGGCACGCCCCCTTCGACGGCCGCCGCGACCAGCGCCTCCGCCGTGCCCGGCGCGGCGATGTCGCCCGGCACCACCCGCACGTCCACGCCGGTCAGCCCCGGCTCCGCCGCGTGCCTGCCGTTGAGCACCAGCCGTGTCGCACCCCGGTCGGCCAGCCACTTCGCCGCCGTCGACCCGAGGCCGCCGAGGCCGCCGGTGACGATGTACGCGCCGTCGCGGACCGGCTCGCGCACCGGCTCGCCCAGGTCCGGGCGGACCAGGCGCCGCGCGTACCGCACGCCGTCGCGCCAGGCGACCTCGTCGTCCGGCCCGTCCGCGCGGAGCTCGGCCCGCAGCCGGTCCGGTCCGCCTTCGACCAGGCTCACCCGCAGTTCGGGGTGCTCGAACGCCAGCACGCGCACGAGCCCGCGCAGCGCGGCCAGGCCGGGATCGCCGTCGCCGGCCAGCCACAACCGCGGCGCCACCGGCAGTTCCGCCAGTTCGGCGACGACCCCGGCCACGGTCTCGACCAGCCGGGCGCCCCGCGCCGGGTCGGGCTCGGCGACGGCGCCGAGCAGCGCGAGGACCGCGGTCGGCTCGCCGTCGCGCAGCAGCTTCGCCAGCTCGGCCCGGTCGCCGAGCCGGGCGGCCCGGACGTCGTCGCCCGCGAACTCCCGGTCGTCGCCGGACAGCACGATCCAGCGGTGTGCGCGCTCCGGCGCGGCCGGCAGCGGCACCGGCTGCCAGGCCGCCTCGTACAGCAGCCGCGTCAACGCCGCGTCGCGGTGGCGGCGGCAGTAGACGTCGCGGAACTCGACCAGGACGACGTCGTCGGCGTCGACCAGCTGGACGCTGCCGAGCACGTCCTCGCCGGCCTCCCGGAGAACGGCGTCCACCCGCACGCCGCGGCGCGGATCGCCGGCGACCACGACCTCGCCCACGCCGAGCGGCAGGTAGAGGGCATCGGCCTGGCCGACGGCCGCGGCCAGCGCGTGCAGGCACGCGTCGGCGAGCGCGGGGTGCAGCACATACGCGGGATGATCGGTGTCCGGCTGCGCGATCGACGCCGACGCCCGGCCGGGCGCGGCGCTCACCCGGCGCAACCCGCGGAAGGCCGGCCCGTAGGACTGCCCCAGCTCGGCCAGCGCCCGGTAGACGTCGACCGGCTCCCCGGCGGTCTGCCCGAACGGCGCCGACGGCGTGCCGCCGGTACCGATCCGCGCGGTGGCGTGCCGGACCCACTGCCCGGCTTTCGTGTGGACGCTCAGTTCGGTGCCGCGCAGCGTCGTGGTCACCTCGGTGTGCTCGCCGAGCGGCAGCAGTTCCTGCAGTTCGAGGTCGTGGACGCGGCCGCCCGGGCCCGCCGCGGCGAGCGCGAGTTCGAGGAAACCGGTGGCCGGGAACACGGGGACGCCCCGGACGGTGTGGCCGGCGAGCCACGGCAGCGCGGCGGTGCCGACGTCGCCGCGCCACAGCCGGCCGCCGCCGGGGTCGTCGACGTGCACGCCGAGCAGGGGATGCGTCCCGCCGGCGCGGACGGTCCGCCGCGGCCAGAAGCGTTCGTGCCGCCAGACGGGGCCGGGCAGCTCGACCGGCGGTGTCTGCGGCCGCGCGGCCAGCACCCCGGGCCGGCCGAGCACGTGCAGCCGGGCGAGGCTGGTGAGGAACGCCGTCCGCTCGTCGATTCGGCGGCTCGCCGAGGGCAGGCCGAGCGCGCCGGTCTGCTCGATCGCGGTCAGCGCGACCGGGTGCGGCGAGACTTCGACGAAGACGGCGTGCCCGTCGGCCGCCGCCGCGGCCAGCGCCCGGCCGAACCGCACGGGACGGCGCAGGTTGGCCGCCCAGTACCCGACGTCGAACGCGGGCTGCTCGCGCGGATCGTCGAGCACGCTGCTGTAGCAGGGGATTCCGGGCGTCCCGGGAGCGAGCCCCGCCACTGCGGCCCGGAAGGGGTCGAGCAGCGGCTCGACCGCGGCGGAGTGCCCGGCACCCCCGACGGGCAGCCGCCGCGCGAGCCTGCCGAGCTGTTCGGCGTGCGCGACGACGGCCTCGACGTGCTCGGCCGCCCCGCTGACGGTGCACTGGGTCGGCGAGGCGTACACGGCGATGGTGACGTCGGGAAACCCGGCGAGTTCGGCCGGCGAGAGTTCGACGACGGCCATCGCCCCGCCACCCCGCGCGTCGAGCGCGTCGAGCAGCCGCGCCCGGGCGGCCATGACCCGGAGGCCACCGGCGACGTCGAGCGCCCCGGCCACCACGGCGGCGGCGACCTCGCCCATCGAGTGCCCCAGCACGGCGGCCGGGACGACGTCGTGCGCCCGCCAGAGCGCGGCCAAGGCGAGTTGCACCCCGAAGAGGGCGAGCTGCGTCGCGGCGAGGTCGGGGAGATCGTGCTCGAGCGCTTCGCGCAGGCAGAACCCGGCTTCGGCGCGGAAGACGGGATCGAGCGCCTCGATTTCGGCGCGGAAGGCGGCCTCGGAGCGCAGAAGCCGACGGCCCATGCCGGACCACTGCGAGCCATAGCCGGAGAAGACGAAGACCACGCCAGGCTCACCCGAGCGCCCCAAGGCGGCCTTGGTTGCGTCTTGCGCACCGAAGGCCACCTTAGGTGCGTCAGACGCACCGAAGGCCACATTGGGTGCGTCTAACGCACCGAAGGCCACATTGGGTGCGTCTGACGCACCGAAGGCCACATTGGGACGCTCGAAACCGGCGGCCAGATCTCGCAGGGCCTCGGTCACCTCGGCGCGGGTCTCCCCCACCACCGCTCCGCGGACCGGCAGGTGATCCCGCCGGTGCGCCAGTGTCGCCGCGACCGCGTCCAGGGGCACCTCGCTCTCCGCCAGCCAGTCCGCCAGCGAGCCGGCCCGCGCCCGCAGCACTTCCGCCGACCGGGCCGACAGCGCGAACACCTGCGGCCCGCCCTCCCCGGCCCGGGGCGGGAACGCCGCCGCCGGCCATTCCTCCAGCACCACGTGCGCGTTCGTCCCGCCGAAGCCGAACGCCGACACCCCCGCCCGCGCCGTCCCCGAGTGGCGCGGCCAGTCCGTGCCCGACGCGACCACCCGCAACCCCGTGAAGTCGATGTGCGGGTTCGGCTCGCGGAAGTGCAGGCTCGGCGGCAGCCGCCGGTGGGTCATCGCCAGCACCACCTTCAGCAGCCCGGTGATCCCGGCCGCGCCTTCGAGGTGGCCCAGGTTGCTCTTCACCGACCCCAGCAGCAGCGGCCGCTCCGGCGACCGGCCCACGCCGAGCACCGCCGCCAGCGCGCCCGCCTCCATCGGGTCGCCCAGCGGCGTCCCGGTCCCGTGCGCCTCCACGTAGTCCACAGTGGACGCGTCGACGCCGGCCGTGGCGTACGCGTCCCGCAACAGCGCCACCTGCGCGTCCGGGTTCGGTGCCGTCAGGCCGTTCGACCGGCCGTCCGAGTTCACCGCGCTGCCGCGGAGCACCGCGAGCACCCGGTCCCCCGCCCGCCGGGCCGCCCGCAGCGGCTTGAGCACGACCACGCCGCAGCCCTCGCCGCGGGCGATGCCGTCGGCGGCGGCGGCGAACGGCTTGCAGCGGCCGTCCGCGGCCAGCACCCCGGCCCGGTGGAACCCCGCGGTGATGCCGGGCGAAAGCAGCACGTTCACCCCGGCGGCGAGCGCGGTTTCGCTCTCCCCGCGGCGCAGGCTCTGCACCGCCTGGTGCACCGCGACCAGCGACGACGAGCACGCGCTGTCGAGGGTGAGGCTGGGCCCGCGCAGGTCGAGCAGGTACGACAGCCGGTTCGCCGCGATGCTCGCCGCGGCGCCGGTCCCGGCCCAGACGTCGACCCCGGCGACGTCGGTCATCGTCAGCGAGCCGTACTCGGTGGCCGACAGCCCGACGAACACCCCGGTCCGGCTGCCGCGCAGCGACGACGGCGGGATCCCGGCGTGCTCCAGCGCCGCCCAGGCGACCTCCAGGAGGATCCGCTGCTGCGGGTCCATCGCCGCGGCCTCGCGCGGGGTGATGCCGAAGAACTCCGCGTCGAACCCGGCGACGTCGTCGAGGAACCCGCCGCGTGAGGGCACGCCGGCGAGGTCTTCGGCCGGGGCGAACGTCTCCCAGCGGCCTTCCGGAACGGCGCCGATCGCGTCTCCACCGGAGTCGAGGAACCGCCAGAACGCCTCCGGGGACTCGATGCCGCCCGGCAGCCGGCAGCCGAGGCCCATCACCGCGATCGGCTCGCCGTCCTCCGGCAGCGGCACGTACGCCGGTGCGGCATCCACTGTGGATAGCTGGTCGGCGAGCGCGGCGATCGTCGGGTACTGCCACACCAGGGTCGGCGCCAGCGGGCGGCCGACGAACTCGCCGAGGTCGGCCGCCAGGCTCGTCGCGTCCCGTGAGGACAGTCCGGTCTCGTGCAGCGGCCGGTCCGGGTCGACGGCTCCGATCCGCGCGGTGAGCCAGGCGCGGATCGCCGCGGCGTCCGGGGCGCTCATCCGAGCCGCCGGGCGGTCAACGTACCGTCCAGATAGGACTCCCGGCACCGCGCCCTGCTGATCTTGCCGCTGGAGGTCCGGGGCACCTCCCCGGGCGCCAGGAAGACGACGTCGTGCAGGCGCAGGCCGTGCCCGGCCGACACCGCGGCCCGCAGCGCCGCCGTCGCCGCGGCGAGGTCGGCCTGGGTGTCCTTGGCGCGTTCGGCGGCGACGACCGCGGCCTCCCCGTCGTCGCCGCCGATCGCGAAGGCCGCCGCCGAATGCGGCCGGACGGCCGGGTGCGCCTCGACGGTCTGCTCGATGTCCTGCGGGTAGTGGTTGCGGCCGTCGACGACGACCAGGTCCTTCAGGCGGCCGGTCACGAACAGCTCGCCGTCGAAGACCACGCCGAGGTCGCCGGTCGCCAGCCAGCCCTCACCGGTTTCCGGATCGAGCGGCGGCAAGCCGAAGGTGGCTGCCGAAGCCGCCGCCCGGCCCCAGTAGCCGCGGCCGACGTTCGGACCGCTGACCCGGATTTCGCCGACCTCGCCCGGCCCGGCGGCCTCGCCGGTCACCGGGTCGGCGATCCGCACCCGCTGGCCGGCCGGGCGGCCGCACGAAACCAGCGTCGTGGCGGAGGCACCCGTGGCCGGAACCGCCGCACCGGCGGCGAGCCGGTCGCGGTCGAACGTCACCTGGCGTGGCGGCTTTCCCGCGCCCGTCACCGAAACCAGCACGGTGGCTTCGGCCAGGCCGTAGGACGACCGGTGCACCTCCGGCCGCAGCCCGCACCCGGCGAAGGCGTCGTGGAACTTCGCGATGGTGGCCGGCAGTACCGGTTCGCTGCCGTTGATCAGCGCGACGACCCGGCTCAGCTCCAGGTAGAGCTTGTCGGCCTCGGTGACGCGGGAAGCGCAGTAGGCGTAGGCGAAGTTGGGGGCCGCGCTGATCGCGCCGGGACTGGCCGACAGCGCGCGCAGCCAGCGCGCGGGCCGTTCGAGGAACGCCAGCGGATTCATCAGGACCGACGCCAGGCCGCGGGCCATGGGCGCGCCGATGCCGAGGATGAGACCCATGTCGTGGAACAGCGGCAGCCAGCTGACCGTCGACGTCGTCCCGCTTTCGGCACCGTAGGCGGCGCACGCCTGGCGGGCGTTGGCGAGCACGTTGCGGTGGGTCAGCACGACCCCGGCCGGCGAGCGCGTCGAGCCCGACGTGTACTGCAGGTAGGCCGGGGCGTCCGGATCAGGGTCGGGCCAGTCGCGCGCCCGGGCCGGCGGCACGGCGTCGACGTCGACCACCACCGGAGCGACCGGGGAACCGGCGAGGAACCGGGTGACCGCGTCGAGTTCCCCGGCCGTGGTCAGCACGACCCGCGGGCCGCAGTCGGCGAGCGCCGCGGCCAGCCGCCCCGCGTGCCCGGGCAGGCCGGGCGCGAACAGGGGCACGGCGACCAGCCCGGCCCGCAGGGCACCGAGGAACGCGACGACGTACCCGGTGGACTGCCCGGCCAGCACCGCCGCCCGCTCCCCCGGACCGGCCACTTCGGACAGCCGGGCCGCGACCGCCTCGACGCGCTCGTCGAGCTCGCGCCAGGTCAGCGTGACGGCCCGGCCGTCGCCGCCGTCGCGGTAGTCGAGGTGGGTCACGGCGATCCGGTCGCCGAGCCGGCGCGCCCAGTGCCCCAGCAGGGTGGCGAAGGACTCGGTGGTGGCACCGGTGGCGGGAACCGGCGGGGAAATGGTTTCCATGCATCCTCGCAGAGAGCGTTTACCGGCGCAGTGAACAGCCGCGCCGATGCGGTTGTCAACGATGCGAACTGGCGGTACTCACGGGGAAACGAGTCAGGGCACCGCACGTTTGTCATGCGGCGACGAGGTTTGCGCGGAACGGCTTCCCGCGACGCGCACGGCCAGCCCGGCGCCGGCGAACGTCAGCCCGGCCGCGACGAGCAGGCCCGCGGTGTAGCCGCCGGCCAGCGCCGGACCGGCGGGAACGCCGGCGTCGAGCCGCGCCGCGCGCACCGCCGTCAGCACCGCGCCGATCAGCGCGACGCCGAGCGCGCTCGACAGTTCGCGGGCCGCGGTGAGCAATCCCGACGCCGTGCCGGAATACCGCGGGGCCACCACGTCCAGTGCGTGCGACGTCATCGGGACGGTGCCGGCCGAGCCCGCGCCGATCAGGACCAGGCCCGGCACGCGCGGCCACAGCGCCGGGAGGTGGTTCACCGCGGCGAGCGCGAGCAGTCCCGCGCCGACCACGGCCAGCCCCGCGGCCACCGTCCGAAGTGGACCGTGCCGGGCGACGGCCGCCGGCACCAGCGGGGTCGCGGCCGCGACCGCCACCGCGACCCCGGCCAGCGGCAGCCCGGCGCCGGCCGGGCCGAGCCCCAGGAACTCCTGGTGCAGCAACGGCGTGAAGAAGAAGATCCCGGAAATCCCCAGTCCCCACAGCAGCTGCAGGCCCAGCGAGCCGGCGAACACGCGGTTCCCGGTCAGGGCCGGCGGGACCAGCCGGTCCCGTGCCCGCCGTTCCCGGACGAGGAACGCCACCCCCGCCACGGTGCCCGCGGCGAGCAGCGGGACTCGCAGCCGCGGCTCGGCCAATGCGGTGGTGAGCAGCACCAGGCTCGCCGTCACCAGGACCATGGCCGACGCCGGTGGCGCGCGCGTGCCCGCGTCGCGGCCGGGTGGCACGGTCCCCGGCAGCAGCACGAGCATCGCCGCCACGAACGGCAGGTTGACGAAGAAGATCCACGCCCAGCCCCAGTATTCGCTCAGCACCCCGCCGAGGGCGGGGCCGAGGGCCAGCGCGGCCGCCAGGCAGGCCGTCCACACCGCCGCGCCGAGCGTCCGGCCGCGCGCGTCGAGGTTGGTCCGCAGCAGGCTCAGCAGGCCCGGCACCAGGAACGCGGCCGCCGCCCCCTGCAGCACGCGGGCGGTGACCAGCAGCCACGCCGAGCCCGCCAGCCCGCCGGCCGCCGCACCGACGCCGAACGCGAGGAGGGCACCGGTCAGGACCGGGCGCCGGCCGCGGCGATCGACCAGCGCCCCCGCCACCGGCAGCAGCCCGGCGAACGGCAGCATGTACCCGAGGGCGATCCACGACAGCGCCCCGACGTCCAGGGCGAGGTCGCGGGCGATGGACGGCGCACCGGCGGCGACGATCGTGTTGTCCAGCGTCGTGACGAACGCGCCGAGCGCGAGCAGGACCAGGGTGCGCCGGGTCATCGCGGGCTCCCCACGAGCTCGGCGGCCGCGCGGGCCTTCCGGCGCGGGAACCACCAGTTCGCCGCGCCCAGCCGGGCCATCACCGCCGGGACGAGCACGCAGCGCACCACGACCGCGTCCAGGAGCACGGCGACGGTCAGCCCGACGCCCGCCTCCCGCACCACCCGGGCGTCGACGAAGGCGAACGACACGAACACCAGCGCCATGATCAGCGCGGCCGCGGTGATGGTCCGGCCGGTCGCCGCGACGCCGTCGACGATCGCCGTCCGCGTGTCGCCGTGGCGGCGCCACGCCTCCTGGACGCGGGCGATGAGGAAGACCTCGTAGTCCATCGACAGGCCGAACAGCCCGGCGAACAGGAACACCGGCAGGTACGGCTCGACGGGAGCGCCGAAGGCGAACACCACCGCGCCGGTCGTGGCGGCCGCGGTCAGCAGGTTCATCACCGCCGCGGTGAGCGGGATCAGCACGCTGCGGAACACCCCGGCCAGCAGCAGGACCGAGATCCCGACGACGGTGGCGAAGAACAGCGGCAGCCGCGCGGTGATCGCCGCGGAGAAGTCGGCCCACGCCGCGACGACCCCGCCGACGTGCGCGTCCGGGCTGCCGAGGACGGTGGCCATCACCCGCGTCGACGCGAGCAGTTCGCCGGTGGCCGGGTCGTCGGGCGCGGTCCGCGGGACGACCGTGAGCAGCCAGGTTCCCCCGGGCAGCGCGGCGGGCGGGCCGACGTCGGCGCTGGCGAGCAGCGCCTCCCGCAGCCGGCCGGCCCCGTCGCCGCCGGTCCCGGCCACCAGCAAGGGTGCGTCGGCGCCCGGCCCGAAGCCCGCCTCCAGCAGTTCGGCGGCGGTCCGCGTGACGCTGCCGGGTGGGTCGAGCGCGGCGTCCGGCACGCCGAGCCGCAGCCCGGCCATCGGGAGCGCGAGCACGGCGACGACCAGCAGCGCGGCGAGGGTGTACGGGCCGGGGCGCGCCGTCACCGACCGGGCGAGCCGCGCCCACCGGACGGCGCCGGCGTCCCGGCCCGGGCGCATCCGGCGGGCGACCGGCCGCAGCAGCGCGGGCAGCAGGGTCAGCGCGGCGAACGCGGTCAGCAGCACCGACACCGCGGCGGCGACCGCGATGCCGTCCAGGAACGGCAGGCCGACGGTGACCATCCCGGCCAGCGAGACGCACACGGTGACCCCGGCGAAGACCACACTGCGGCCGGAGGTCGCGGCCGCGACGGTGAGCGCCGCCGCCGGTTCCGCGTCCCCGCGGCTGCCCTCGCGGCGGCCCTGCCGGTAGCGGGTGAGCACGAACAGCGCGTAGTCGACGCCGACGCCGAGCCCGAGCAGCGCGGCGATCTCGGTGCTGATCTTCGGCACGGTCATGACGTGCGACACCAGCGTCACCGCGGCCAGCGCGCAGCCGACCGGGACCGCCGCGGTGAGGACCGGGAGCAGGACGCAGCTCGCCGAGCCGAAGGTCACCAGGAGGACGACGGCCGCGGCGAGCAGGCCGATGCCGGCGTTGCCCAGACCGGGTGCGGCGGCCGTCATCGCGGCGAGCTCGCCGGCGGCCCCGGCGGTCAGCCCGTCGGCGTCGCGGACGGTGGCGGCGAACGCGTCGGCCGTCCCCGGCCCGAGGTCGGCGGCCGGTGCGTCGAACCGCACGGTGAGCACGGCGGTCCGCCGGTCCGGCGACACCCGGCCCGGCGGCGGGTCGACGGCCACGACGTGCGGCAACGCCGCCAGCCGGGCCGCGAGCGCGTCGAGCCGGGCGCGGCCGGGACCGCGGTCGACCGGGCCGTCCGGCGACCGGGCGACGACGCGCTCTCCGGCACCGGCGGCACCGGCGGCGCCGGTGGTGCCGGTGGTGCCGGTGGTGCCGGTGGTGCGCAGCAGGTTCGCCGCCGCCGTGCTGTCCGCGGCGGGCAGGTCCACCGTGTCGCGGAAGGCCGCACCGGCGTGCAGCGCGGCACTGCCGAGCGCGCCCAGCGCCACCAGCCACAGCACGACCACGACGCCGGCCCGGCGGAAGCACCAGGAAACGAGCGCCGTCATCGGTTTTCTCCTCCCGCGTACCGGTTGATCACGCTAACAACGGGACGGGCCGCGAAGATACCGTCGCCGTTCACAAATCGAATTCCGGAAACCTTTGCCGCGGTTAGTGTTCCGGAGTTTGTCCCCCGGGTGACAAACTCCGCGGCGGCCGTTGGTCCCGGCGTGACAGAACCCGCTCCGGGCGCAGGGACGGCGGTTGCGAAGTCCGATCCCGTGTGAGTACATGACGTCCGCGCCGACGGCGGCGCGAACTTCCCACCAGGCGCGGCAAGGGGTGTGAGCCATGACCCGGACGACCACGCAGGCGGCGATCCCGCAGCCGCGGGGCTCCGGCCGCGCGCGGCAGCTGTGGTGCTCGCTGCCGACCGAACTCGCGCGGCGGTTCCGCCCGCACGCCGACCCGCTCGCCCGGCGCATCCTCGAGGAGGTCCAGCGGGCCGTCCCCGAGTACGCCAAGCCCCTCGAAGGCGAGTTCGGGAAGATGATCGTCCTCGCGATCGAGCAGGCGGTGCTCAGCTGCATCGACAGCATCGACGACCTGACATCCACACAGGACAATTGGGCGAAGCTGTTCGTGGAGGTCGGAAAGCGCGTCCACCACGACGGCGGCAGCCTCAATTCCCTGCAGGCCGCCTACCGCGCGGGCGGCCGGGCGGCGTGGCGCTACGTCGCCGAGCTGGGGCAGGCGCACCGCTTCCCGGCGGCCGTGCTCTGCGTCGGCGCGGAAGCGATTTTCGCGTACGTGGAGGAGATTTCTTCGTATTCGGTCGAGGGGTACACCCTGGCGCAGGCGATGGCGACGGGCACGCTCGAACGGCGGCGGCGCCGGCTGGCCGAGCTGCTGCTGGCCAGCCCGCCGTCGTCTCCGGCCACGCTGGCGACGATGGCGAAGGCGGCGCAGTGGCGGATGCCGGAGTGGGTGACGGTCGTCGCGCTCGACCCGCGCACCGACCGGCCCCCGCCGCCGGCCCCGCACGTCGCCGAAGACGTGCTGCTGGACCTCGAGGGCCCCGAGCCGTGCCTGCTGACCCCGAACCCGGACCGCGACCTGCGCGGGCTGGAAGGCCGTCTCCCCGGCTGGCGCGCGGCGGTCGGCCCCCGCGTCCGCCCGGCCGACGCGGCGACCTCGCTGCGGTGGGCCCGACGCACGCTGGACCTGCTGCGCCGCGGCCTGGCCGGCGACGGCCCGGTGGTCCACACGGCCGACCACCTGGCCACGCACTGGCTGCTGATCGACCGGTTCCTGCTGGACGAGCTGTCGGCGAAGGCGCTGGCCCCGTTCGCCGGCCTGACGGTGAAGCAGCAGACCCGGCTGGCGGAGACGTTGCTGAGCTGGCTGGAGCACAACGGGAACACCCCGGACATCGCCCAGGCACTGCGGATCCACCCGCAGACGGTCCGCTACCGCGTGAGCCAGCTGACGGAGTTGTTCGGCGACCGGCTGGCGGACCCGGCGCAGCGCTTGGAGATCCAGATGGCCCTGCGCGCCCACCACCTGCTGGGCACCCGCCCCCAGGCACCCGAGCGTGGCTGAAAACCGCCCGCACCGCTCGGGGGACCCCCGGTTTCAACGTTACTCGCAGCCACCGACAGTTCCGGGCCCGCGAACCGGAGTTGTCCACAACCCCGGCGCGGGTCGCCACGTTGTCCCCAGCCCTGCCGCGGCCGATTGACGCCCACGACTTCCGTTCCGGCAGCCGGCGAGCCTTTCCGGCCGGGTGGCTCCTTGCCGGTCACCGCTGTCTTCTTGACCCCGGGCGGCCGCGATTCTAAAGTCGCTACGGACTGTTAACGCTAACAGTCGCTGGGAGGGCACAGATGACCGCACCCGAACTCATCCGGGAGCCGTTCGGCCGGGCCGACGGCACCGATGTCCACCGGTACACGCTCCGGCGGCCCGGCGGGCCGGTCGTGCGCGTGCTCGACTACGGCGGTGTGCTCCAGTCCCTGGAGGTACCGGACCGCGACGGCCGGCCCGGCAACGTCGTCCTCGGCTTCGCGGACCTCGACGGGTACGTCGCCAACAACCGGCCCGGTGCGGACCGCGTGTTCCTGGGCGCGGTGATCGGCCGGTTCGCCAACCGGATCGCCGGCGGCACCTTCACCCTCGACGGCGTCCAGCACCGGGTGCCGCTCAACAACGGCAAGAACAGCCTGCACGGCGGCCCCGCCGGGTTCGACACGCGGGTCTGGTCGGCCGCCGAGGTCCGGGACGGCGACGGCGTGGCCGTCCGGCTCACGCTGGTCAGCCCGGACGGCGACCAGGGCTATCCCGGGCGCCTCACCGCCGAGGTCACCTATCGGCTCGACGCGCGGGACCGGCTGCGGATCACCTACCGCGCGACCACCGACGCGCCGACGGTCGTCAACCTGACCAACCACACCTACTGGAACCTGGCCGGCGAAGGGGCGGGCGACGTCCACGAGCACCGGCTGGAGATCGCCGCGAGCCGGTTCTGCCCCACCGGCGAAGACCTGATCCCGGCCGGCGACCCGGTCCCGGTCGAGGGCACGCCGTTCGACTTCCGCCGGCCCACGCCGATCGGCGCCCGCGTCGGCGAGCCCGATCCCCAGCTGGTGATCGGCCAGGGCTACGACCACAACTGGGTCCTCGACGAAGGCGCCCCGTTCGCCGCGCGGGCGTGGGACCCGGCGTCCGGCCGCCTGCTCACGATGTGGACGACCGAGCCGGGCCTGCAGTTCTACTCGGGCAACTACCTCACCGCGGCCGTCACCGGTACCGGCGGCCGTCCGTACCACCGCGGCGCGGGGTTCGCGCTGGAGGCGCAGCACTTCCCGGACTCCCCCAACCGGCCGGACTTCCCCAGCACGGTGCTGCGGCCCGGGCAGGTCTACCACCAGGAGACGGTGTTCGCCCTGACCACCGCGGACGAGCCGCCGGTGGCGTGAGCGACATTCGCGGGGCGCGTGCCCGGTCCCGCCGCTAACCTCGCCGCTCATGGGAGACCCATCCGCCGTCGCCGGGGACCTCGCGCCCACCGGCACGCTGCGTGCCGCCGTCAACCTCGGCAATCCCGTACTCGCTCACGGCACGCCGGCCGAGCCGGGCGGGGTCACGGTCGACCTCGCGCGCGAGGTCGCCGCGCGGCTGGAGGTCCCCGTGGAGTTCGCCTGCTTCGACGCGGCCCGCAAGTCGTTCGAGGCGCTGACCTCGGGCGCGGCCGACCTGGGCTTCCTGGCGATCGAACCCGCCCGCGCGGCCCAGGTGACGTTCACGGCACCGTACGTGGTCATCGAAGGCGTGTACGTCGTCCCGGACGGCTCGCCGTTCGCCACGCCCGGCGACGTCGACCGCGCGGGCGTCCGGATCGGGGTCAAGCAGGGCTCCGCCTACGACCTCTACCTGACGCGGACGCTGCAGCACGCCACGATCGTCCGCGGCGCGGACGGCGTCACGGCGTTCGAGGACAAGGGCCTCGAGGTCGCCGCCGGGATCCGCCAGCCGATGACCGCCTACGCCGCCCGGCACCCGGGCACGCACGTGCTTCCCGGCCGGTTCATGGAGATCCGGCAGGCCGTCTGCACCACCCCGGATCGCCGCCCGGAAACCGTCACGTTCCTGCACGACCTGGTCGAAGAGCTCAAGGCGACCGGATTCGTCGCCGAGGCGCTGCGGCGCGCGAACCAGGACGCCACGGTCGCCCCGCCCGCCTGAGCGGCGCTACCGGCCGGTCACGCCGTCGATCAGCTCGCGGCCGACGTCCACGTGCCCGGCGTGCCGGGCGAAGCTCTGCACCAGGTGGCACAGGATCCAGGCGAACGTCGGGTGCTCTTCGGCGCCGCCGCGGCGGGTCGTGCGGACGGCTCGGCGCTCCAGCGGCGTGACCGCCGCGAGCCGGGCGCAGTTTTCGCGCTCCGCGAGGAAGAACGCCGTGATGTCCGCCGAAGGTTCCTCCGGCGCGACGAACCACTCCTGTTCGGTCGTGACGGGCCACGAGAAGTCGACGTCCTCCCCGGCGAACAGGTAGCGGATCCAGAAGCGCTCGGTGCAGGCGAGGTGCTTGACCATGCCCAGCGGCGTCCACCCCGACGGGAGGACGCTGCGGCGCAGCTGGAGTTCGGAGAGACCGTCGAGCTTGCGCAGGATCGCGGCGGCGTTGTGGTCGAGGTAGCCGAGCAGCAGCGCACGCGGATCGGCCAGGGTGGGCGGGGGCTCGGGCGTCTCGACCATGATCGAAAAGCTAGTGGGCGGCCCACCGCGACCCGGTGTTCCCGCGCCCCCACGACGGGGTGACCGGCGGCGCCAGACCGACGCAGGCGCCCGGTGCTCCGACCGCACGTGGCTCTCCGGTTGCCGTCGTCATCGATACGACATTGCGTCTTCTCGACGATCGCAACGGGTGCTACGTTCCACGGGAGGCGGGCCGAGACGGTGCGGGGCCGAGACCGAGGAGCTGCGATGAAGCTTTCTCCCAGCGCTCACGTCGACTCGTTCTGCCGCGACCGGCTGCCGCCCGTGGACCAGTGGCCGCGGCTGGTGTTCGACCTGCCGGAGCTGCACTACCCGGACCGCCTCAACGCCGCGACGACGTTGCTCGACGAAACCGCCGCTCGCCTCGGCCCGGACCGCCCCTGCCTGCGCTCACCGCACGAGACGTGGACCTACGGCGAGGTCCTCGCGCGCGCCAACCGGATCGCGCACGTCCTCACCGCCGAACTCGGGGTGGTGCCCGGCAACCGTGTGCTGCTGCGCGGCACCAACACCCCGTGGCTGGCGGCGTGCTGGCTGGGCGTCCTCAAGGCCGGTGCCGTCGCGGTGACGACCATGCCGATGCTGCGCCGCGGCGAGCTCGACAAGATCACCGACCGCGCGCGGCCCACGGTGGCCCTGTGCGAGGAGCGCCTGCTCGGCGAACTGCCGCCCGGGCTGCCCGTGGTGCCCTACCGCACCGCGTCCGACACCACAGCGTCCGACACCACAGGGCCCGACACCACAGGGCCCGACACCACAGGGCCCGACACCACAGGGCCCGACACCACAGCGTCCAGCGCCACGGAGCCCGGCACCACCGCACCTGACACCACAGCACCCGACATCACAGCGCCTGACACCACGCTGCCCGGCAGCACCGGGCCCTCGACCCTGGCCGAACGCTGCGCCCGGCACCCGGCGACCTTCGCCGACGTGCCGACCGCCGCCGACGACGTCGCCCTGCTCGCCTTCACCTCCGGCACGACCGGGACGCCGAAGGCCACCATGCACTTCCACCGCGACCTGCTCGCCATCGCCGACACCTTCTCCCGCCACGTCGTCCGCCCCACCCCGGACGACATCTTCTGCGGGACCCCGCCGCTGGCGTTCACCTTCGGCCTCGGCGGCCTCCTGGTGTTCCCGCTGCGCGCCGGCGCGTCGGTGCTGCTGGTGGACCGCGCGACCCCCAAGGAGCTGGCGTCGATCGTCGCCGAACACGGCGTGACGGTGCTGTTCACCGCCCCGACCGCCTACCGCGCGATCCTCGCCGCCGGCGACGGGCCCCTGCTGGCCGGGGTCCGCCGCGCCGTCTCCGCCGGGGAGGCACTGCCCGCCGCCGTGGCCGAGCGGTACCGCGAGGTCGTCGGGTCGCCGTTGATCGACGGCATCGGCAGCACGGAGATGCTGCACGTGTTCATCTCCGCGGCCGGCGACGACGCCCGCCCGGGCCGGACCGGCAAGGTCGTCCCCGGCTTCCGTGCCGCCGTCCTCGACCTCGACGGCCGGCCCGTCCCGGACGGCACTCCCGGCCTCCTCGCCGTCCAAGGACCGACGGGCTGCCGCTACCTCGACGACCCGCGGCAGGCCGACTACGTCCGCGGCGGCTGGAACATCACCGGCGACACCTACGTCCGCGAACCCGACGGCTACTTCCGGTTCGTGGCGCGCAGCGACGACATGATCGTCTCCTCCGGTTACAACATCGCGGCTCCCGAGGTCGAAGAGGTGCTCCTGACGCACCCGGACGTCGAGGAGTGCGCGGTCGTCGGCACGCCCGACCCGGACCGGGGTGCGGTCGTGACCGCCTTCGTCGTGCTCCGGCCCGGCGTGGCCCCGGGCCCGGACGTCGTGCACGCCCTGCAGGAGCACGCCAAAGCCGTTGCCGCGCCGTACAAGTACCCGCGCCGGGTGCGGTTCCTCGACGCGCTGCCGCGCAACGCCAGCGGCAAGCTGCAGCGGTACCTGCTGCGCGAGCGCTGACGGGGGTGACGGGCCCGCTGCCGAGGTGGGGTGGCGGTGGGCCCGTCACGTCTGTGGGGTGTCGAGGTCATGGCTCGATCATAGCCGAGCGTTCGAACACATGTTCACGGCCATTCGGGTGGAATCCCACTACGAAACGTCACGAGACGGCGCGCTTTACCTGGTCCCGCAACACTTCCGGGTGACGGTCAGTCCTCAGTGGACACTCTTCGGCCTCCGCAACCGACACGCCGCCGCCACCCAGGATGTCGTCACCGGACCGACGATCACGGTCACCGGGGTACGCAAAACCCCGTGACCTGCACCGGGGACATCACCCGGGCGCGCCGGGCGAGGCGGTGACGAACCCGTTGGGCCGACCCCATAAAGTCTTCGCGCAGCCATCGGAGGTGACCGCCCGCGTGCCCGACGTCGACTACTACGAGGTGCTCGGCCTGCGCCGGGACGCCACGGCGGCCGACGTCAAGACGGCCTACCGGCGGCTCGCCAAGACCATGCACCCGGACGGCGGCGGCACGGTCGGCACGTTCCGCCTGTTGCGCGAGGCCTACGACGTCCTGAGCGACCCCGTGGCGCGCGCCCGCTACGACGCCGCCGGCGCGACCGTCGTGCCGGTCCCGGTCCGGCCCCGCCCCCGGCGGCGCTTCGGCGACGAGCCCGGCTTCGTCCCCGACCTGCCCGAGCTGGACGCCGAGGACCTGAGCTGGTGGCACTTCGCCGGCGAGGACACCCGGATGCGGCACGGCCGCCACCGCGGGCCCGGGCACACGCCGGTGGTGGCCGCGGTCGCCGGAATGGTGCTGGTGCTGCTGCCGCTGGTCACCGGCGTCGGGTTCAGCACCCCGGTGCTCATCGTCTGGCTGCTGCTGACCGCCGGCACGGCGCTGCTGGTCCAGCGGCTGGCGCGCGGCTACCTCCGAGCCGCCAAGGCGCGCGAAGCGTACGCCGAGGAGTTCGGCGGCCGCACCGTGTTCGGCGCACCCGGCACCGAGCGCGACGAGCTGGCCGAGCGCCTCACCGCCGACCTGCTCGAGGGCTACCTGACCCGGCTGCCGGGCGCCCGCATCTTCCACGGGCTCGCCTGGCCGGGCTCGGTCTTCGCCGACGTCGACCACGCGGTGCTGTGCGGGAAGCGGCTGGTGCTGATCGAGTCGAAGCTGTGGCTGCCCGGGCACTACGAGACGGCGGAGGACGGCAGGCTGCTGCGCAACGGCCGCCCGTTCCGCGGCGGCGGCAGCCGGCTCGCCGAGAGCCTGGCGGCCTACCGCGAGCTGCTGCCGGGGGTGACGCTGCGGGGCGCGATGATCCTGTACCCCAGCCGCAGCGGCGACCTGACCACGGCCGACCCCGGCGACCTGCCCGTCGCGCCGATGACGCCGGAGGAGTTCCTGCACGAGATCGGCGCCTGGCTGGCCGCGGAGCCGTCCACAGTGGACCACGAGACGCTGCGCACCATGCGCGATCAGGTGGTCGGCGGCGGCCGGGCCGCGTGAATCCCGCGGCGCGCACCTGAATGAGCAGCCCCCGATTTCCACGCTACCGGAAGGCACCGACAGTTCCGGCGCATCGCCGCGACCACCTGCGCCGCGGCGCCGACCCCGTTCCCGGCACCGGCACCGGCACCGGCACTGTTCGCCACCTCGACAACCGCGCCGCGCCCGGCCTCCGCGGCGGCACCGCCACCACCCCCGCGATCACCGAAGGCGGCCGGGCGACGTGAGCGCCGCCGCCACCCTCGGCACCGTCCTGCTGGCCTACCTGCCCGCCGCCGTCTCCCCCGGCCCCAACTTCGTCCTCATCGCGCACACCGCCGCCGCCGGCACGCGGCGTGCCGCGGTCGCCGTCGCGCTCGGCGTCGTCGCCGCCGGTGGGTTGCTCGCCGCCGTGGCCGTCTTCGGGCTCGGCACCGTCCTGGCGCGGGAACCGTGGCTGGCCACCGCCCTCCGCGTCGTCTGCGGCGCCTACCTGGCCTGGCTCGGCGTCCGCCTGTGGCTGACCGCCCGCGCTCCGGAAACCGCCCCACCCCACGCTCGCGGCAGCGCGTTCCGCCGCGGTGTCCTCAGCAATCTGACCAATCCCAAGGCCGCCGCCTTCTTCGGCAGCGTCCTCACCGCGACGCTCCCGCCGACCGAACCCACCGCCGTCAAGGCCGCCGCCGTGGCGCTGATCGTCGCCGCGTCGGCCGCGTGGCACCTGAGCGTCGCCCTGCTCTTCTCCTCCCCCGCCACCCAACGCTGGTACGCCCACGCGAAACCGGCCCTGAACCGCGTCGTGGGCACGGTTCTCGTCGTCCTGGGCATCGCCCTCGCCACGACGCCGTGAAGGCCTCCCCGCGCGAGCGAGGAGGCCTTCACGAACCGAACCGGGTACTACCGGACGCCGCCCGACGCGCGCTGCTTCTGCGCGTGCGCGGACCGGGTGCAGACCTCGCCGACGTCGACCGTCTGGCCGCGGTCGGCGTAGACGTCCGCCACGCCGACGAGCTTGCCGTTCGGCGACGAGCAGGTCAGCTGGTAGGCCTCCTTCGTCCCGTAGGTCGGCGGGATCGGCGACGAGAACGACACGTCACCGGTCCAGTCGTCGACCGCGTTCGGGTCGGCCTGGTCGTAGTTGACCACCACGGCCTTGTAGTCACCGGCCGGCGGGTCGAACAGCACGGCGTGCTCGGACGTCGTGCCGCCGTTGGCCGAGGAGGTGACCAGGTTGCCCGCCGAGTCGTAGACGAACAGGTCCCAGTCGGTCGAGGTGCTCTTCCAGTTGACGTTGACGCTGAACTTTCCGTTGTCGACCTTCGGCATGCCGTCGACGTGGAAGGTGAACGAGTCACCCGTCGGGTCCGCCGGGTAGTTCTGGTTGATCGCCGGCACACCGGGCGGGTTGGCGACCGCGAAGCCCTGCTGCGCCGGGCCCTGCGGGTCGCGCCCGTACCGGCCGGCCACGTACGGCCGGGTCGACGGGTTGACCGACCAGGCGAAGCGGCCGCCGGAGGCGGTGAACTTCGAGTTCAGGTCGTCGGTGTAGTAGATCGGCGGCTTGGTGGAGCCGTCGGGCTGGATCACCGGCGACGTCGGCGTCTGGAACGTCTTGTGCAGCTTGAGCTGGTAGCCCTTGGGCGCCGAGCCGATCAGCGTCGAGTGCTGCTGCGGGTCGGCCGCGTTGCCCAGCATGTCCAGGAACGCCTGGCGGTTGCCGCCCTTGCCCGCGCCGGTCGCGGGGGCCAGGCCCGCGTACTCGGCCACGACGCTGTCGGCGTAGGGCCCGTGGAAGCCGTTGCCGCCCACCTCGATGGTGAAGCCCCAGCCGCCGGTGGCCCAGTACGACCAGTCCTCGGTGGTGCCGGTCGTGTCGTAGAGCGCCCAGCTCGGCTCGCTGGTGTAGCCGTTGCGCGAGGCCAGCTTGTCGCCGAGGGCCTTGTACTGCGGTTCCTCCAGGGGCGGGCGGACGTCGGCCACGCCCGGCGGGCGCAGCACCAGCGCGGCGACGGTGTGCATCGTCAGCAGGTTCGTCACCTGGCGCGAGGACACGATCGAGCGCACGTTGCGCACCTCGGGCTCGCTGAACGGCGCGGACCCGCGGAAGGTGTCGCCGCTCCAGGCGATCTCGGCGCCGGCGCCGCCCCAGAAACCCGCGTAGTTGCGGTTCGGGTCGGTGCCGCGCAGGCGGCCGCCCGGGTTGGCCTTGCACACGCCGGTCGCGAACTGCGGCGGCGAGTCGTTGACGTTGCAGTTCTTGCGCTTCATCTCGTAGTCGAACCGGGTGAAGTCGCCCTTGGGCTCGGCCTCGCGGGAGATCTCGAAGCCGTCCGGGTTGATGATCGGCACGACGATGTTGCGCGTCTTGCTCACCAGCGACCGGATCGACGCGTCGCGCGAGTAGCCGTTGACCAGCTCGTACGCCCACTCCATGACGTGCTCGCCGGCCGGCCACTCCCGGGCGTGGTGCACGCCCATGGTGAAGTTCACCGGCTTGCCGTCGGTGACGTTCTTGACGTCCGTGGCGATTTCGACGCCGACGACGTCCCGGCCTTCCCAGGTCGACTCCGGCATGGTGAACGCCGAAACGAGGTTCGGGTTCTTGCGGGCGAGTTCCTTCATCTCGAAGTTGTACTCGTACAGGTGCCGGTAGCTGGTGCGCCCGGACGGCAGCGCCGACGCGGCCGTCGTCGCGGCGTACCGGCGGTCGGTCCGCGCGTCCTGGACCGATTTGGCCGACAGGTCCGCCTCGATGACCTTCGACTTGAAGCCGCTGTTCTTCAGCGTCTGGCGGTCGGCGTCGCCGGCGAGCACGACCTCGACCCCGGTCGCGTCACCCTTCTCCGTGACGTCGAGACCGAGGGCGGTCAGCTTGTTCTTGTCGGCGCGGGTCGGCGTCTCGACGCGCACGAGTTCCGCGCGCTGGGCCGCCGCGGCCGCCCCGGTCGGCGTACCCTGCGGCGTCAGCGCCAGGAAGTCGACGCCGAGCTGGACCTGCCCGGCCGGGCCGCCGTACCGGCACCCCTGGACGACGAGTTCCTGCCCCTTCTTCACGAAGCTTTCGGCGAGTTCGTGGCTGCGCAACGCCGCCGAAGCGGCGACCACCGCCCCGGTGGTCTTGTCGAACACGGCGACGTCCCAGTCGCCTTCGGCGCCCGGCACCGCCTTGAGCCGGGCCTGGACGAGACCGTCCACGGTGGACGTCACTTCGCGGCGGTCGGCGCCCGCGGTGCCCTTGGGCAGCACCTTCTCGAAGCACGAGCGGGTTACCGACTTGTCCGCGCGCAGGATGTTCTGCGCCGCACCCGCGGTGCCGGCCGGCAACGCGACGAACGTTCCGGCCAGTGCGACGGCCGAAGCCAGCATCACCAGCCGTCTTGGTGAATTCCCCACAGGAAGAGCCTCCTTGACAGCAGGCCGGCACGCACGGACGTACCGGTAGCGGTGGACCATAATGGAGGAAATCCGGCCGCGGACACCGCCGTAAGTCGTACAAAGTCCCGCTTTCACAGGGAGCCGACCACCGGTCGGCTACTGTCGGTCCATGGCCACGATCCCTGCGCGACGAGTGTCGGTCGCGGTCTCCCTGACGGGCATCGCGGCCCTGGTCATCGGCGCCGGCCTCGTGCTGCTCCTACAGGTCATCCCGCCGACCGACCGGATCAGCGTCACCCGCCGCACGATCAGCGAATACGGCCTCTCCGACCACAAGTGGGTCTTCGACCTCGCGGTGGTCCTGGTCGCCCTCGGCTCGGCGGCCGGCTTGGCCGTCCTGCGCAGCCAGCGGCGGCTCCCGGTGCCGTCGGCCATCCTCGGTACACTGTGGACGGTCGGGCTGCTGGTCATCGTGGCCTTCCCCAAGCCCGACTGGGCGACGGTCTCCCGCGCCGACTTCGGCGGCACGCTGCACCGCATCGCGAGCGTGGTGGCGTTCGTGGCGCTGCCGCTGGCGGTGCTGGTCGCGGCCCGCGCGGCGTTCCCGTCCGCCCCCGGCCGCCGGTGGCTGGCGCGCGTGCTGGCGATCGGTTCGCTGGGCTGGTTCGCGGTGATCCTGGGCGCGGTGGTCGTTGCGGCGGTCTCGGCTGGGCGCTGGTGGACGTTGATCCCGCTCGGCCTGGTGGAACGCGGGATGGCGCTGACGGAACTGCTCGCGCTGGGCGTGCTGCTGGCGCCGGTCGGGGGAGGGCCCGGCCACCGCGATGACCCGGCGCCCGGGCGGCGATAACCTACACTGTAGGTACGCCGACCGAAGGGGGAAGCCGTGCTCGAAGGAGCCCTGGCCCGCGCGAAGCCCGTCGTCCGCTGGAGCCTCGGCCACGCGCTCCCCCGGACCGTGCTGCGCCGCGAGGCCAAGCGCGGGGACCTGCAGGGGCGGATGGTGGTCGCCGCGGCCGACGGCCGGGACCTGACCGGGCTGTTCGAGGAGATCCGCGCCGCCGGCCCGCTCGCCCACACCCGCTTCGGCTGGATGACCACCACGCACGCCGCGGTCCGCCAAGTGCTCTCCAGCGAGGACTTCCGCGTCGGCGTCATCGGGTCCGACGGCTCGGCGCTCGGCAGGCTGGGCCAGTGGGCGGCGGGCGAGCACCTGCACCCGGTGCGGCCGCCGTCGCTGCTGGCCGTCAACCCGCCCGAGCACACCCGCTACCGCAAGCTGGTCACCGGCGTGTTCACCGTGCGCGCGGTCGAGCAGCTGCGCGGCCGGGTGCAGGAGATCGCGGACGGCCTGCTCGACGCGCTCGACCCCGCCGCCCCGCTCGACCTCGCCGAGTCCTACTGCGCGCTGCTGCCGGTGACGGTCATCAGCGAAATCCTCGGCGTGCCGCCGTCCGACCTCGGCCGGGTGCTTGCGCTGGGGGCCGCCGCGGCACCGAGTCTCGACCTCGGGCTCGGCTGGCGCACGTTCCGCCACGTCGAGAGCGCACTGGCCGAGTTCGACGCCTGGCTCGGCGAGCACCTGGACCACCTGCGCCGCCACCCCGGCGACGACCTGTTCAGCAAGCTCGTCGCGGCCCGCGACGGCGGCGTCGGCCTCACCGAGACGGAGCTGAAGTCGACCGCGGGCCTGGTGCTGGCGGCCGGCTTCGAGACCACCGTCAACCTGCTCGGCAGCGGGATCGCCCTGCTCGCGGCCGACCCCGGGCAGCTCGCCGTCCTGCGCGAACGACCGGAGCTGTGGGGCAACGCCGTCGAGGAGGTGCTCCGGTACGACCCGCCGGTGCTGCTGACCGGCCGCGTGGCCACGCGCGCCACCGAGGTCGCCGGCGTCCCGCTGCCGTCCGGGTCGCTGGTCACCACCGTCCTGGCGGGCGCCAACCGCGACCCCGGCGTGTTCGCCGATCCGGCCGTCTTCGACGTCACCCGGGAGGGCGCGCGCGATCACGTGTCGTTCGGCGCCGGCCGCCACCACTGCCTGGGTGCGTCGCTGGCGCGCATGGAGGGCGAGATCGGGTTGCGCACGATCTTCGACCGGTTCCCCGGCCTGCGGCTGCTGCCCGGGGCCCGCCGCCGGTCGACGCGCATCCTGCGCGGCTACGAGCACCTGCCCGCGGTGCTGAGGCCGTGACGACCCGGCGGGGTCGGCCGCCCCAGGCTGTCCTGTCGCGCGACCGGATCCTGCTGGCCGGGCTGGCCCTGGTCGACGAAGACGGCCTGGACGCGGTCAGCATGCGCAAGCTCGCACGCCGGCTCGGCGTCGACCCGATGAGCCTGTACAACCACGTCGACGGCAAGGACGCGCTGCTCGACGGGATCGCCGAGGTGCTGCTGGCCTCGATCCCCGCGCCGCCGGCGGAGGCGGACCTGCGGGAGACGATGTCCGCGCTGGCGCACGGGTTCCGGGCCGCGATGCTGCGCCACCCGCGGGCGGCGCCGCTGGTGCTCACCCGCCGGCTCGCCTCGATGACGGCGCTGGCGCCGGTGGAGGCGGTGCTCGCCCCGCTGCTCGCGGCGGGATTTCCGCCGGAGCGGGCGGTGCACGGGCTGCGGGCGGTGCTGGCGTTCCTGATCGGCACGCTGATGCGGGAGGTCGAGGCGGCCCCGACGCTCGGCGGCAGCGTCCAGCGCCTGGCGGACCTTTCGGCGTCCGGGCTGCCCGCGGTCGCCGTCGCCGCGCCCTACCTCGCGGTGTGCGACCACGAAGCGGAGTTCGAATTCGGGCTGCGGCTCCTGCTCGACGCCCTGGCCGGGCCCTAGCGGATCCGCTCGTGCAGCGCGGCCATCCGGCGGTCGAGGTCGGCCGCCGTCCGGGCCGCGGCCGCGAGCTCGCCGGCGAAGTCGGCCGGGACGCTGTCGCGGTACTTGTACGAGAGCTTGTGCTCGACCGCGGCCCAGAAGTCCATGGCGATGGTGCGCAGCTGCACCTCGACCTTGACCCTTTCCACCCGGTCGGAGAGGAACACCGGGATGCGGACGATCAGGTGCAGGCTGCGGTAGCCGTTCGCCTTCGGGTTGGCGATGTAGTCCTTGGTGCGCAGCAGTTCGACGTCGTCCTGCGCCGTGAGCATGCGGGCGACCTCGTGGACGTCGGAGACGAACGGGCAGACCACGCGGACGCCGGCGATGTCGTCGAGGACGTGCGCGGCGGACACCCAATCGCCGCCGAGGCCGCGGCGGCGGACCTTCTCCCTGATGGCTTCCGGCCGCTTCACCCGGCTCGTGATGTGCTCGATCGGGTCGTGCTGGTGGACGAAGTCGAATTCCTCGCTGAGGATCCGCAGCTTCGTCATCAGCTCTTCGATGGCGAACTTGTACATCAGGAGGAACCGCGGGAGCTGCCCGGCGACGGCGAGCTCGTCGGCCGCCTCGCGCAGATCCCCGGCCGCCGGGTCGGTGGTCACTGGAGCCTCAAGCTGTCGTCGGTCGTGGTCCGAGCGCCAGGGTACTGCGCTCGGCTGGAAGAACGAACGGCGGCGGGCCGGAGTTCCCGCGGGTCACCTGTCCGGGTGGTTGCGGCTGGTCCGGCGTCCGGGCCCGGACCGGGGCGGTCGGGCCGCCGGTCCGGGTCCGGTGTGTTCAGCGTCCCGCCGGCGCCTTCCCCGCGGCACTCACGGCGGCGGCGACGCACCGGGTCGCGGCCGCGCCGGCGGCAGCGGCCTTGTCCGTGGCAGCGGCCTTGTCGGCGGCAGCGGCCTTGTCGGTGGCCTTGTTCTTGGCCTTCTTCTGCTGGCCCTGGGCCTTCTGGTCCTCGGCCTTCTTCTGCTGGCCTTCGGCTTTCTGGTTCTCGGCCTTCTGGTCCTGGGCTTTCCGGCTCTCGTCGGCGGCCATGCCCTGCTGCTGCGCGGCGGCGGGATCGGCGGCCTGGGCCACGCAGTTCAGGATGGCGGCGCAGTCCTGCGCGGAGAGGACGACCTTGTTCGCGTCCTGCTGCTCCCCGGCCATGCCGTTCCGGTCGGCAGCGCCGCCCTGGGCGGCTTTGCCCTGCTCGGCGGCCTGGTTCCGGCTGTTGTTCTCGCCGGTCATGCCGCTCTGCCCGGCCGCGCCCATCTCCGCGCTCATCCCGTTCCCGGGGGCCGAGCCCTCTTGGGCGGCCATGCCGTTCGCGGCGGCCATGCCGTTCGCGTCCTGACCGGCCGCCTTGTTCTTGTCGACGTTCCCGCCGGCCATGCCGTTCTCCTCGGCCATGCCGTCCTGGTTCGCCATGGCATTGCCGTCGGCGGCGCCTGCCGCCTGCGCCAGGCACTTCTGGACCACATCGCAGGCCTGGACGGCAGCGGCATCCTGGGCGCCCGCGTTCTGCTGCCCGGCCATGTCGTTCTGGTCGGCAGCACTCTTCCCGGCCGCTGCGTGTTTCTTCGCCGCCATGCCGTTCTCGTCGGCCGCCGCGCCCTTCTGCGCGTCCATGCCGTTTTCACTGGCCGCCATGCCCATGCCGTTCTCGGCGGCCATGCCGCCTTCAGCCGCCAGGCCGTCCTGCTGCGCCTTACCGTTCCCGGCGCCGGACCCAGCCGCCTTCTTCTTGCCCGTGGCACCCTTCTCGGCCGCCATGCCGTTCTGCCCGGCCTTGTCCTTCACCGCCTCGGCCTGCCGGCCGGCCGCCGCGATCGAGGCGCACTGAGCGGCCACTTCGTTCGCCGCCACCGGGTTCGCGCAGCCCGATGCCCGGCGCTTCTGCTCGATCTGGTCGACCACCGCCTGGCGGTTGGCGATGCGGGCCGCCGACTGCGCGTCCGGGGCCGTGCGCTGGCCCGCGATGAACGTCAGGTTGTTCCGCAGCGCCGTGTCCAGACCACCGCACTGTTCCGTGGCCGCGTTGCTCGCCGGGCTGGTCAACGCGATCGCCGCCGCCGTTGCGCCTGCCACGCCCACCAGCGCGGCGAGCCCGATCGTCGCCGGTTTGCGGTGTCGTCCTGTCGTGCGCACGTGGGGCATCAGCCCCTCCTCTCGGTCGCCACCTCACCAGGACACACGGACGAAGCACCGCAACGGTTCACCGGGACCGGACGTGTCCACAGTGGACATATCATCGGCCGGTGCCGGTGCGGGATTCGATGCCGAGACGCGCTACGGGCCGACGCGTGTCCGGGTGAGCGGCAAGACCGGGCGCCGGCCGGCTAACCGAGTTCCGCCAGCTGCGGCACCGCCGGGGCCATCTGCTCGATCCACGCGGCGGGCGAACCCGTGGTCGGCGTGATGATCACCTGCTGCACCCCGAGTTTCGCGTAATCCGCCATCGAACGGACGAAGTCGTCGCGGGTTTCCGGGTTCGGGCGGGGGTTGTTGGCCACGATCGTCTTGCGGATCGCGGCGTAGTCGCGGCCGACGTCGTCGCAGTGGCGGCGCAGCACGTCCAGCTTGTGCTCGACGTCCTCCGGCGCGCTGCCGAAGAGGTTGCACGCGTCGCCGTACTGGGCGACCAGCCGGAGCGTCTTGCGTTCGCCGGCGCCGCCGATGAGCACCTTCGGCCGATGGATCGGCTGCGGCGAGCACAGCGTTTCGGCCAGCCGGTAGTGCCGGCCCTCGAACGGGCCGTTGTCCGCCGGGTCCCACATCTGCGCGCAGATGCGCAGCGTTTCCTCGAGCCGTTCGAACCGCTCGGCGACCGGCGGGAACGGCACGCCCATCCCCCGGTGCTCGCGCTCGAACCACGCGGCCCCGATGCCGAGGGCGGCCCGGCCGCCCGAGAGGACGTCGAGCGTGGTGACGATCTTCGCCAGCAGACCCGGGTGGCGGTAGGTCACGCCGGTGACGAGCAGGCCGAGTTCGATGCGGGACGTGTGCGCGGCGAGGTAGCCGAGCGTCGTGTAGCCCTCCAGCATGTTCGCCTCGGCGGGCCGGCCGGTCGGCTCGATCTGGAAGTAGTGGTCCATGAAGGACAGCCAGGTCGCCCCCGCCTCCTCCGCCGCCGCGCCCACGCGGGCGAGCTCGCCGGCGATGGCGGGCGTCCCGCCGTCGATGTCGAAGATGGGGAGGTGGAAACCCAGTTCCATGAAACAGCTCCTGAAGTGGTCGGTGTGCCCCCACGCTAGGACCTGGAGCGCACTCCAGGGCAAGTCTCACCCGTCGGCCGCGGCGAAGAAGTCCGCGACCTGCCGCTCGGACACCGGGCCGTCGGTCACCGGCACCCCCGCCGCGCGCAGGCGGGCAGCGAACTCCCCCGACTTCCGGCCGCCGTCGCCGAGCAGGAACGGTGGCGCGCCCGGGCCGGCGTGGGTCAGCGGGCTCGCCTCGCGCAGCGTCGACGGCGAGCGGCCCAGCGCCACGAGCACCGAGGCGCGGGTCAGCGGGTCCAGGCCCGCGAGGTCGAAGTCCGCCGGGGCCGCCAGCGCCGCCACCGCGCGGACCGTGCTGTCCTGCCCCTGGTACGGGCCGGTGTCGCCGCCCCGCGCGACGCCGAGCAGCGACGCCAGGGTGCCACCCGTGCCGGTGCCCGCGACGGCGATCCGGGCCGGGTCGACGGCCAGCGCGGCGGCGTTGGCCTTGAGGAACCGCACCGCGCACCGGGCGTCGTCGAGCGGGGCGGGCCACGGCGCCGCGGGGGCGAGCCGGAAGTCGATGACGGCGACCGCGAACCCCTGGGCCGTCAGCTCGTCGCGCAGCGGGCCGAACCGCGAGCCGGCGAGCAGCGCGCCCGGCCCGGCGGGCTTGCGGTTGCCGAGGACGAGCCCGCCACCGTGCAGGAACAGCACCACCGGAACCGGCGGCGCGCCCGTGCTGCGCCGGTAGATGTCCATGGCCAGCGGGATCCCGGCGGAACGGCAGTATTCGACGGTGCCGGGGCCCGCGTCGAGCAACGTCGACGCGGCCGGCCCGGTGCTGCTGTCGCCGGCCGCGACGGCACCCGCCACGCCGGTCGCGAGCACCGCCACGAGCACCGGGAACAGCAGGATCCACGCCGTCACCCGCCGGACCGCGGACGGCCACGGGTGCGCCCGCCGCCGGGCCACGACGAGGAAGCCGGACAGCGCGAGGACCTGCAGCCCGGCGGCCACCCAGTCGGTGAAGCCGGCCACCGTGTCCGCCGGCTGCCAGGGGTCGAAGCGGGTCAGCAGCCCGAGCGGACGGCTGGCCACCCACAGGACGAGCGCCGAGGCCGCCGCGAACGCGCCGAAGTGCGCGGTTCTGCGCGTCGGCCGGCCGAGCACGGCGACGGCGGCGACGATCCCGACCGCGGCCACCAGGCCGAACAACATCGCGTACAGCTGCCAGACCCGCCACAGCGCAGGCAGCGCGGCCGCCGGGATCACGGCACCGCCGAGGGCCGCGACAACGGCGGTGACCAGCACCGGACCGCGGCGCAGCGCCGGTGACGCGGTCGACGGCGGGCGGTACGAACCCCGCTGCCCGTCGACGACCTTCATGCCGCCAGTGTCACCCCGATGGCGCGAACGCGCACCCACTGGCGGGCCGCCGGGTGGTGGCGAGGCCGCCGCGGCACCCCAGCCCGCTCTCGAGGGCATCGCGACACACCGGCGGCGGCGCACCGAGCCGACAGCACGGTGCAGGACGGCACGCCCGGGTTCGCGGCCATCGACCCGCCGTACGATCGGGCGCATGGAGCACTTCCGTGCCCGCGACGGCCGGGAACTCGCCTACCGCGCCCTCGGCCGCGGACGGACCCTGGTGCTGTTCCACGGGTTCGGCGGCTCGGGACGCGACTGGCTCGCCCCGGCCGAGGTGCTCGCCGGCCACGGGCACCGCGTGATCCTGCCGGACCTGCGCGGCCACGGGGCGAGCGCCGCCCCGCGCGATCCCGCGGCGTACCCGCCCGACGTCCTGGCCGACGACGGCTTCGCGTTGCTCGACCACCTCGGCTTCGACGACTACAGCGTCAACGAGTACGACCTCGACGACTACGACCTGGGCGGCTACTCCTTCGGCGGCCGGGTGGTGCTGCGTCTCCTGGCCCGCGGCGCCCGGCCGGGCCGCGCGGTCGTGGCGGGCCAGGGCCTCGACGCGGTCCGGCGTGCGACGTCCCGGACCGGGGTCCTCCACGACGCCCTGACCACGCTGATCGAGGGCCGGCCCGTGGCGCCCGGCTCGCCGGCGTACTGGATCCGGCAGGCCGGGAGCGACCCGGTGGCGCTGCGGCACGTCCTCGGCACCCACGTGCCGACGGCCGGCCTGCACCGGATCACCACGCCGACGCTGGTCCTGGCGGGCGCCGAAGACGACGGCCACGCCACCGCGGACGCCCTCGCCGCGACCCTGCCGAACGGCCGCTTCGCCCGGGTGCCGGGCACCCACTTCACGGCGATGAGCAGCCCGGAACTGACCACGGCGATGGTGGACTTCCTGGCTCAGGCGTAGCACTCGGCCAGTGCGCCGAACGCCGCCTTCGGTTCCCAGGGGACGCCCGGGTACGTCCGCCCCGCGCCGTCCTCCAGCACCTTCACCACCCCCCAGCTCGCCATGTCCAGGTCGGTACGGGGATCGGCGCGGTGCACCAGGCCGTAGCAGACGAACGTGCACGCGAAAGCCGCGTCGACGCCTTCGGCCGCGAAGATCTCCACCAGTTCGCGGAGGTAGCGGGCCTGCTCTTCCTCGTCGCGGACGTGGTCGCCCGTCAGCCGGACCGGGACGCCGTCTTCGTACTCGACGATTTCGCCGCAGCGGGCGCCGAGGTCGGCCGCGCCGCGGTAGGGCGTCACGCCGAACTCCGTGATCGCCACCGGTTTGCCCGCCGCCACCAGGTTCCGGACGCCGTCGCGATAGAGGTGCTCGACCTCCTTCGAGCGGTGGGCGTCCACCGAAACGATGTCGAAGGGTGCCCAGTCGACCCGCTCGAGGGGGACCGCCGCGTACGTGACGCGGCCGCCGAACCGGGCGCGGACCTCCGCCACCGCGCGGCCGAGGAACGCGTTGATCCGCTCCGGCAGCCCGGCCAGCAGTTCCCGGGACGCCAGGACGTTCTCCAGCCGTTCCGGGAGGCTGTCGCCCGGCAGGAAGCCGTGGCAGAACAGGCTGAGCTCGGCCCCGGCGACGAACACGACCTCGGCGCCGGTCTCGCGGAGGCGTTCGGCCCGCGCGGCGCCGTCGGCGAAGAGGGCCAGGAGCTCCTCCGGGCCGCGGTCCCACGGGAACGGCGAGAACCACACCTCCAGCCCGAGCGCGGCCGCCTCGCGGGCGGCGGACTCGATCCGGTCCAGGTCGGTACCGATCAGCCGCACCGCCGTGCAGTGCAGGTCGTCGCGGATGATCGTCAGTTCGCGGCGCACGAGGTCCGGGTCGAACGGGCGGTTCACGCGCCCGTCGATCTCGAACCCCGTGTCGTAGCCGATGCCCTTGGCTCGCATGCTTCCCTCCGGAAATAGGGTACGGACCGTACCGTACCGTACAATGGCCCGATGGCGAAGACCCGGCGCCGGGGCACCGAACTGGAAGACGCGATCCTGCGCGCGGCGGCGGCCGAACTCGCCGAGGCCGGCTACCCCGGCCTGACCATGGAACGGGTCGCCCACCGCGCGGGCACCAACAAGAACGCGATCTACCGCCGCTGGCCCCACCGCGCCGCGCTCGGTGTCGCCGCGTACCGCCATCTCGCCGAGGACACGCTGAAGCCGCCCGACACCGGCAACCTCCGCGAAGACGCGCTGACGCTGCTGCGCGCGATCAACTGCGGCCAGACGTCGCCGGCCGCCCGGGTTCTCCGCAGCCTCCTCACCGGAGTGGGCGACGAACCGGACCTCCGCGAACAACTCCACGAGCAGGCCGCCGCGGGAGGCACGGCCGCTTGGCTGGCCATCGTGGAGCAGGCGGTGACCCGGGGCGAGGCCCGGCCGGGCGCACGGCACCCCCGCGTCGCCACCGTCGCCCTTGTGCTGCTGCGCAACGAGTACCTCACCCGGGGACTGACCACAGTGGACGATGAGGTGCTCGTCGAGATCGTCGACGAGGTCTACCTGCCCCTGGTGCGCGCATGACGTCCCGGCGCGCTCGCCACGAGAAGATCGCCGCCGCGCTGGCCGAAGCGGGCGACGACCTCCTGGCCGCGGCCCGCCCCCTGGGCACCGGCATCGGCGGCTCGTCCTGGCTGCTGCGGGTGGCCGGCGAGCCGGTCTTCGTCAAGCGGGTGCCCCTCACCGACATCGAACTGGCCCACCCCCGCTCGACGGCCGACCTCTACGGGCTCCCGCCGTGGTCGCACTACGGGGTGGGTTCCGCGGGTGGCGGCGCCTGGCGCGAGCTGGAAGCGCACCTCATGACGACCGCCTGGGTGCTCGGCGGCGACTGCGGGAACTTCCCGCTGCTGCACCACTGGCGGGTCGCGCCCGGCCTGCCGCGCCCACGCGCCGACATCGAGTCCGACATCGAGTCCGACATCGCGTTCTGGCACGGCGACGCCGGGGTGCGGCGGCGGCTGGAAGCGCTTGCGGGGTCCACCACCGACCTCGTGCTGTTCCTCGAGCACCTGCCGCACAGCCTCGCCGAGTGGCCGGACGACGGCCTGCCCCTGGAAGAAGAGCTGCGGCACATCACCGGTTTCCTGGCCGCCCAAGGCGTCCAGCACTTCGACGCGCACTTCGCCAACATCGTCACCGACGGCGAGCGGCTCTACCTCACGGATTTCGGCCTCACCGTGGCACCGGGTTTCGACCTCTCGGACGCCGAAGCGCAGTTCCTCGCCGAGCACGCCGACCACGACCGCGCCTACGTCCTGACCCACCTGCTCAACCGGTACGTCCGCGGTCTGCGCGCGTGGCCGGACCCCCGCACCCGCAACGATTTCGTCCGCGCCTGCGCCGCCGGGGAAGTCCCGCACCAGGCCCCGCTGCTCCGCCGGTACGCGCCACTGGCCGCCGTCGTCAACGACTTCTACTTCGCCCTGCACACCGAGAGCCGGAAGACGCCGTACCCGCGGGACGCGATCGCCGAGCAGCTGGCCCGCCATCCCGAAGGCTCTTGACCACCGGCCGACGCGGACCTACAGTCAGCGTACCCCGGATCATGTTAACGTTAACATGAGCGGTCCCCCGACGTGCCCCGAAGGAACCGACAACGATGAAGTTGTTCTCCCCACGCCGTTTCGGCGTCGTGCTGGCCGTCGCGGCCGCACTGGTCCCCCTCGGCGGTGCCGGCGCCGGTGCGGCGCCGTCCGCCGGCACCGGTTCCGGCCTCCGCACCGCCGCGAGCACGTTGTCCGTACCGGGCATCGACGACGTGCGCGGCAACCTCACGCTGCCGACGAGCGGCCCGGACGGCACCAGTGTCGCCTGGACGTCCTCGGCTCCGTCGGTGATCACCCCGACCGGCGAGGTGACCCGGCCGGCGACCGGCGCCGCACCCGCGAAGGTCGTGCTCACCGCGAAGGTCAGCCTCGGACGCGAGAGCACCACTCGGCGGTTCACCGCCACCGTCGTGCCCAAGCCCGTCCAGGAACCCCTGGCCGGTTACAGCTTCTTCTACTTCACCGGCGAAGGCACCTCCAACGGCGAGCAGATCTACTCGGCCCTCAGCAAGGGCAACGACCCGCTGAACTGGACCGAGCTGAACAACGGCCAGCCGGTCCTCAAGTCCAGCCTCGGCGAGCTCGGCGTGCGCGACCCGTTCATCCTGCGCTCCCCCGACGGCGACAAGTTCTACCTGCTCGCCACCGACCTGCGGATCTACGCGGGCCGGGGCTGGGACGCCGCCCAGCGCAGCGGCAGCCGGTCGATCATGGTCTGGGAGTCCACCGACCTGGCGCACTGGTCGCGCCAGCGCAGCGTCCAGGTCTCCCCGCCGACCGCGGGCAACACGTGGGCCCCGGAGGCCTTCTGGGACGCCAAGCGCGGGACGTACGTCGTCTACTGGGCGTCGAAGCTCTACGCGGAGAACGACCCGGACCACACCGGCGACAGCTACAACCGGATGATGTACGCGACCACGCGCGACTTCGTCACCTTCAGCGCGCCGCAGGTGTGGATCGACCCGGGCTACTCGGTGATCGACTCGACGGTCATCAAGAACCAGGACACCTACTACCGGTTCACCAAGGACGAGCGCAACAACACCTCGTCGACGCCGTGCAGCAAGTTCATCACCGAAGAAAAAGCCACCGACCTGCTCGACCCGCACTACGGCTTCGTCGCCGACTGCCTCGGCAAGGCCACCGCGACCAGCCCGGGCCTGTCCGCGGGCGAAGGGCCGACCGGCTTCAAGTCCAACACCGGGAACAAGTGGTACCTGTTCATCGACGAGTTCGGCGGCCGCGGCTACGTCCCGTTCGAGACCACCGACCTGAACTCCGGCAAGTGGACGATGTCCACCGGCGCGCACCTGCCCGCGTCACCGCGGCACGGGACCGTCCTGCCGGTCACGCAGGCCGAAATGAACCGGCTGAGCGCGCCCCCGGCGGCACCGAAGGCCGACTCGACCGGCCTGGTCGCGCACTGGCCGCTCGACGCGAAGTCGGGCACGGTCGCGGCCGACACGACCGGCCACGGCTACGACGGCGCCCTCGCCGGTGACGTCTCCTGGGCCGGCGGCTCACTGGCCTTCGGCGGCAAGAACGGGCACGTCCAGCTGCCGAACAACCTGCTCACCGGCGCTTCGGCGGCGACCGTGTCGGCCGACGTCCTCGTGGACCCGAACCAGCAGACGCCGTACTTCCTGTGGGGCCTGGGCAACACGGCCAAGGACGGCACCGGCACCGGCTACCTCTTCACCACCGGCGGCACGGCGAGCGGCGGGTTCCGCGGCGCCATCGCGACCGGCAACTGGACCACCGAACAGGCAGCCGACTCCGGCGGCGGGCTGCCGCGCGGGGTGTGGAAGAACGTGACGCTCACGGTCGGCAACGGCGTCGAGGTGCTGTACCTCGACGGCGTCGAGGTGGGCCGGAACGCGAACGCCACGATCAAGCCGTCCGACCTCGGCGGCGGCGTCACGGCCGCGAACTACCTCGGCCGCTCGGTGTACGCGGGCGACCGGACCCTGACCGGCAGGATGAAGGACGTCCGGCTCTACAACCGGGCCCTGTCCGGGCCCGAGGTCGCCACGCTCCCGTCGAACAGCACCGCGATCCGCTCGGTGCAGCTCGACGCGCTCAAGACGCCGGCCGTCATCGACGCGGGTGCCGGAACGGTCGTGCTGCCGGTGAAGCCGGGCACCGATCTGCGCCGGCTCGCGCCGGACTTCGGCCTGGCGCCGGGGGCGACCATCAAGCCGGAGAACGGGAAGGCGGTCAACCTCAGCTCGCCGAAGCAGTTCACCGTGACCGGCGCCGGCGGCGACCGTCGCGTCTGGACGGTCGAGGCGCACGAGACCCGCAGCCCGGTGCTGCCCGGTTACCACGCCGACCCGAACATCGTCGCCTTCGGCGACACGTACTACCTGTACCCGACCACCGACGGCTTCGACGGCTGGAGCGGGACGAAGTTCTCGGCGTGGTCGTCGAAGAACCTCGTGGACTGGACGGACGAGGGTGTCGTCCTCGACCTCGGCAAGGACGTCGGCTGGGCCGACAAGAACGCCTGGGCGCCGACGATCGCGAAGCGCGGCGGGAAGTACTACTTCTACTTCTGCGCCGAGGCGAAGATCGGCGTGGCGGTGAGCGACTCCCCGACCGGCCCGTTCGTCGATTCGGGCCGGCCGCTGATCGCGAAGAACCCGGACGGCGGCCAGGCCATCGACCCGGCGGTCTTCGTCGACCACACCGGACAGCCGTACCTGTACTGGGGCAACGGCAACGCCTACGTCGTCCCCCTGAACGACGACATGGTGTCCTACGACCCGGCGAAGATCACCCGCCTGACCGGCCTCGACGGCTTCCGCGAGGGACTGTTCACGGTGGAGCGGAAGGGCACGTACTACCTCAGCTGGTCCATCGACGACACGCGCAGCCCGGACTACCGCGTCGGCTACGCCACGGCGCCGAGCCCCACCGGGCCGTTCACCAACCGCGGCGTGCTCCTGAGCAAGGACGCCCACCTGGGTGTCCTCGGCACCGGGCACAGCTCGATGCTGCAGGTGCCGGGCACCGACGACTGGTACATCGCCTACCACCGCTTCGGCATCCCGGGCGGCGACGGCACCCACCGCGAGACCACGATCGACAAGCTGACGTTCCGCCGCGACGGCACGATCGCGCCGGTCGTCCCGACGCTGGAGAGCGTGCGACCGGAGCGGATCCCGTGGCACTGCGGGGCGGTCCGGGCCGGCTGAGCGGGGGGTGGGCCACTCGTCCGGGTGGCCCACCCGATGCGGTGAGACGGAGATCACGAGCCACGACGTTTACCCCAGTGTGGCCGGGGTAAACATCCGCCGTTCGGGTTGCTCCAGCTGCTTTCCGCCTCAGGAGTCATTTGATGACCAGCGTCCTGACCGACAACCTCGGGAACTCGCGTCCGGTACCCCGGCCGCGCCCGCGTCCGGTCACGTCCGACACGCTCGCGGAACTCGCCCGCCTCGCGGCGTTGGCCGAGCTGGCCCGGCGCTCCTCGCCGTCCCTCATGCACCACGCCATCCTCGCCGGCACCTCGCCCGCCACGGTGGCCGCGGCCGCGCAGGTCGACGTCGCCGAAGCGCACATCCGCTGGCACGAATGGGCCGACACGGCGGTCGGCCGCGACGAGTACCTGCGCGTGCACACCGCTTTCGCCGCCGCCGTCGTCGCCCGGCACGCGGCCGTGGAGGAAGAGCTGTGCCCGTGACCAGCGAAGAGACGACCCTGGCCGACCTGGCCGCGCTCGGCGACGCGGCCACCGAACTGCTGGCCGAGATCACCGAACAGCTGGCGTCGGTGGCCTCACGGCGCTGAGGCGGGCCGGCGCGCCACCTGCGCCGTCGAACCCGTTGAGTTCGAATTTGAACCACAGGTACCGTGGTGCCATGGGTCGTCCGCGGTGGCTGAACGCCGAGGAAAAGCGCGCCTGGAACGCGTTCCTCGGCACCTACGAGCTGCTCAGCCGGCGGCTCGACCAGCAGCTCAAGCAGGATTCCGGGATTTCCCACCTCCAGTACGTGATCCTGGCCCGGCTCAGCGGCGCCCCGGACCGCGAACTGCGGATGACCGAGCTCGCCTGCGCGGTCGCCAACTCCAAAAGCGGGCTGACGTACCAGATCGGCCAGCTGGAACGGGCCGGCCTGGTGCGCCGGCGCGCGTGCGAAAGCGATCCCCGTGCCGTCTACGCCGTGCTCACCGACGAAGGCGTGGCCCTGCTGGAGCGGGCCGCGCCCGGGCACGTCGGACTCGTCCGCGAACTGCTGATCGACGTCCTCACGCCCGATCAGCTGCACGCGCTGGCCGACGGCCTCGGCGAGGCGAACCGCCGCATGCTCGCGACCGGGGACACCACCGACTGCTCCTGAGTGAGCTGCGTCACTCCCGCCGCCGATCGCGGAACCCGTTGCGCGCCGCCCGGGAACAGCCGATGACACCGGCTGGACCGAAAGGCGGGCGATGACCCCGGAAGACACCGATTCCGACGACGACGCGAGCGTGATCGCGCGGTCGCGGCACGAGCCGAGCCTCTTCGCGATCATCTTCGACCGCCACTCGCGCCACATCCACCGCTACCTGGTCCGGCGCCTCGGCCCGGCGACCGCGGACGACGTCCTGGCCGACACCTTCCTGATCGCCTTCGACAAGCGGGCGAAGTTCGACCCGGCCCGGCCCGACGCGCGGCCGTGGCTCTACGGCATCGCCACAAACCTCGTTTCGCGGCAGCGGCGGGCGGAAGTGCGCGAGCTGAAGCTCCGGCTCGCCGTCGGACCGCCGCCCGCCGAAGAAGGGCACGCCGACCGGGTCGCCGACCAGGTCAGCGCGCAGGCGCTCGGCACGCGGCTCGACCGGGCCCTGGCCGGCCTGCGGCCCCGCGAGCGGGACGTCCTGCTGCTCGTCGCCGCGGAAGGCCTGGCGTACCAGGAAGTCGCCGAAGCGCTCGGCATCCCCGTCGGCACCGTCAAATCACGGCTCAGCCGGGCTCGCGGCCGCGTCCGCGCCGAGCTCGGCGCCTTCGACCTCGTGAAGGAGACCTCGGGTCATGGATGAACTGGACCTGATCCGCACCCGCGCGGAAGCCGTCGGCTTCGCCCCGGAGGAGCGCCTCGCCCCGGCGCGCGAGCGGCTGCTCGCCGCCGCCCGCGGGGATCGACGGCACCGGTCGCACCGCTGGTTCTGGATCGCCGGCGCCTCGGTGGGCCTCGCCGCGGCGATCACCGCCGTCGTCGCGCTGGCCCCGGCCGACCAGGCCGGCGTCGGGGCCGGCGTCGCGCACGCCGACCCGGTCAAGGTGCTGACCGCGGCGGCGGACAACGCCCTGAAGGAGCCGGCCAAGCCGCCGCGCCCCGACCAGTTCCTGTACGTGAAGACCGTGGAGCCGGAAAACCACGTCCGCGAGGTCTGGTTTTCGGTCGACGGCACCCGCGACAGCCTGATCGCCGGCGTCAAGGAAGGGGGCTGCCGCAACGGCAAGGCGCCGATGTACGGAACGAACGATCCGCGCCGGGAAGGGATGCTCCAGGACTGCACCCCCCGGCCGGTCTACCGGACCGACCTGCCGACGACCGCCGACGCGATGCTCGCCCACCTCGAGGCCGAGGCCGGCGACCAGCTGGGCAACGTCAACTCCATGGGCAAGAACATCTACGGTCTCGCCTACGAGCAGGTCCTCCCGCCGGCGTCCTACGCGGCGCTGTTCGAGGCGGCGGCGAAGGTGCCGGGCCTGACGGCTCTCGACCACGTCACCGACGGCGCCGGCCGCCCCGGCGTCGGGATCACGTGGCCGGTGCCCCCCGGCTCGAGCCCGCAGGCGAAGCCGGTCGTGCTCGTCTTCGACGCCACCACGTACCAGTTCCTGGGCACCCCCGAAAGCGCGGTGACGGTGAAGACCTACGTCGACGAGGTGGGGCAGCGCCCGTGACGTCCGGCGGGGCCGGGCGGCTGACCGGCGGGAACACCCCGGCCGCCCGGTCTTCGCAACCATTCCGGGCTCTCACCCGTGCATCAGGGTGTGAGGACTTCTGCGGATCGACGACGACGGTTCCGGGCACGAGCGGTGGCGGTCGCGGTGCTGGCCGGCGCCGGCCTGGCGTTCGCCCACGCCGTGGCCGGGCTGACGTTCGCGGGCCCCGTCCTGGCCGCGGCCGCCGGCGGGCACAGCCTGCCCGACCCCGCCGCCCCGGCGCCGGCTCCCGTGACCACGTCCGCCCGGCCGGCCCCGAACCCGGTCCTGCCGTTCAACGCGAAGCTGACTTCCGACGACATCCCCGTCCCCGGCGGCGGGGTGCGCAGCGGCGCCTGCAGCGGTTCCCTGGTCGCGCCGCAGTGGGTGGTCACCGCCGGGCACTGCTTCCACGACCTGAAGGACGCCCGGATCGGCGGGCGGCCGCCGTACACGATGACCGTGACCGTCGGGCGGCTGAAGGACACCGACCCCGGCGGGCACACGAGCGAGGTCGTCGACGTCCGGCAGTCGCCGGTGAACGACCTGGCGGTGGCGAAGCTCGCGAGCCCGGTCGACGACATCGTGCCGGTGGCGTTGGCCACGACCCGGCCGCCGATCGGGAAGGAGCTCCAGTTCGCCGGCTGGGGTTCGCACTCGGCGACCGTGCTCGGCCCGTCCGACCACCTCAAGCGCGGGCGGTTCACGGTGTCGGGCATCGGCCAGGCGACCCTGGAGGCCCAGCCGGTCGGCACCCGCACGGTCGAGAACGGGCCGTGCCCGGAGGATTCCGGCGGCCCGTTCTTCCTCTCCGACGACGACCGCACCGGGACGCTGGTGGCCATCGTCAACACCGGGCCGCCGTGCCCGCAGCCCGGGCCCGAGACGATCGCCCGGGTGGACGTCGTGGCGGACTGGATCCGCGAACAGACCGGCTGAGTCACCACCGTCGCAGGGCGGCCGGTTCGCCCGGCTGTCCGGCGTGCCCGTCGCCGTCGCGCTCAGCCGGCGTGCCCGATGACGAACGCGGTCAGGAAGCCGAGGGTGGCGAGCAGGCCGGTGTAGAGCTCGGTGCGTTCGAACGCCTCGGGAATCATGGTGTCGGCGATCATGGCGAGGATCGCCCCCGCGGCCACCGCCGTGATGGCGGCGACGGTCGCGGGCGACGCCGTCCGCAGCAGGAGGTTGCCGGCGAGGGCCGCGACCCCGCTGATGAGCGCGATCCCGGCCCAGACGCCGAAGACGTACCGGGCACTGCGCCCGGCGGTCTTCATCCCGGCGGCGCTGGACAGGCCTTCCGGGACGTTCGAGATGAACACGGCCGCCAGCACGGTGATGCCGATGCCCCCGCCCCCGAGCAGGGAGACGCCGAGCACGACGGATTCCGGCACCCCGTCGAGCAGGGCCCCGACGGCGATGGCCGCCCCGCTGCCCGCGGTGTCCTGTTCGGACGGTTGCTGCCCGCCGGAACGCTTGCGGTGCCGGGCCCCGCGGCGGGCGAGCAGCACGTTGATCAGGACGTAGACGGCGGCGCCGCCGAGGAAGCCGCCCGCGGTCGGCCCGAGGCCGCCGGAGTGCTGCGCTTCGTCGACGAGGTCGAAGGCGAGCGCGGAGATCAGGACCCCGGCCCCGAAGGCCATGATCCCGGCGACCACCCGCCGCGGCACCCGCACCCACCACGCGATGGCGGCGCCCAGCACGAGCGCCGCCCCGCCGACCAGGCCCCACAGCCCCGCCTCTGCCCATTGCGGCACGAGCGCCACCTTCCGCCGGTCCGTGATCGTCCGGGAACGGGCTACCCAGCGGGGGCCGCCGGTGAACGGCGACTGTGGCGCGCGTCACGGAATGCGCGGGGATCTTGGGCGCTACACACAGGAGAACCCGTTCGTCCACAAGGGAGGGCCATGTCCGCCACCACCACCGGAGAAGAGTCCGTCGCCGTGCCCGAGCTGGAGGACTTCGACTTCCCGCTCACCGACGGCGCCGCCTGCCGGATCGACGACCCGGACTGCGAAGCCTGCCAGTGAAATCAGGCTCCGGCCACGGCGCAGCACTCGTGGCCGGAGCCTGAAGACCTACAGGTGCATGGCCAGCCACAACGCCATCCAGGCGAGGCACGCCAGCGCACCGCCGACCCCGAAGGCCAGCAGCACGCGGCGCAGCGCCGCGACGACGCCGGCCCGGCCCGTCATTTCGGTGATTCCCGCATCAACCATGGCCTGAAGGTGCCCAGCCCGGGAGCCGCCAAACCTAGGCGCCCATCACGAGCCCTTCGATCGTGTGCTTCTGGGTGATGGGCGTCAGGACGTCGACGACCGGGCAGTGCAGGTGCGCGCGCACCGATTCCGGCAGCGCCGCCCAGAACTCCTTCGTCACCGCGGTGTCGTGGCGCTCGTCGTTGCCCGCACCCGGTGCGTCGAGGCCCAGCACCAGCACCGGGCGCGCCTTCGCCGAGTGGTTCGCGGTGCCGCGGTGGACCGTCAGCGCCGACCGGATCGAGATGTCGCCCATCCGCGGGAACTTCCGGGCGGCCAGTTCCCCGTAGCGCGGGTAGGCCTCGCGCGGCGGGAACATGCCGTGCTCGAAGGCGCTGCCGTCGTCCCAGTGCGTGCCGGGCGCGATCTCGAACGGGCCCATGTCCGGCTCGGTGTCGACCGCGGTCACGTTCACCGCCAGCGACGTCAGCCGGCGCTCGCGCGCGGTTTCCTCCGGCATCGGGAAGTCGCGGTGCCACGGCTGGTCGACCGCGCCGGCGAGCGGGACGTCGAAGCCGACCTCGACGATCCGGTACTCCGGGCCCAGCACCGCCTCGGCGACGGCGGTGATCCACGGGTGGGTGACCAGGTCGGTGAACCCGCGCAGCTGCTCCGGGTGGATCTCGACGTAGAAGCGGTTCGGGCCGCGGCCGACGGCGCCGTCCGGCCGGGCGCGAGCCTCGGCGAACGCCGTGTCGATGTCTTCGCCGAGGTGCCGCACCCAGTCGCGGGAGAACGCCCCGGGCAGGCCGATGATGCCGTCGGTGCCGAGGCGCTCGGTCAGCGACGCGAGTTCGGCCGCGGGCAGCGGGGCGGGCGTGGTCTGGTGCGCGGTCATCGGGAAACCTCCTGGGAGCACGACGGCGTGGCACCCAGTTTGCAACGTGGCATGCCACGTTGCAAGAGGTACGATGCGGCGGTGAACCCGAAACTGCGCGACGTGGCCGAGCACGCCGGCGTCTCGGTGCGCACGGTGTCCAACGTGGTGAACGGGTTCCGGTACGTGGCCCCGGCGACCCGCGAACGCGTGCAGGCCAGCATCGACGCCCTCGGCTACCGGCCCAACCTGGCCGCCCGCACGCTGCGACGCGGCCGGACCGGGCTGGTGGCGCTGGTGATCCCGGAGATCGATTCGCCGTACTTCGCCGAGCTCGCCGCGCGGACGGTCCGGATCGCCGGCGCCCGCGGCCTGACCGTGCTGATCGACCAGACCGACGGCGACGCCGAGCGGGAGAAGGAACTGCTGCACGGCCGGCGCAGCCAGCTGGTCGACGGCGTCCTGTTCAGCCCGTGGGCGGTGGCCCCGGCGGAACTGGCCGCGCGTACCGACACCGTCCCGCTGGTGCTGCTCGGCGAGCACGACGGCACCGGGGGCGTCGACCACGTCGCCATCGACAACGTCGCCGCCGCGTGCGAGGCCACCCGGCACCTGATCGCCGCGGGCCGCCGCCGCGTCGCGGCACTGGGCATCCAGCCGCGCTCGCTGAACGCGACCGCACGGCAGCGGCTGGCCGGCTACCGGCAGGCGCTGGCGGAGGCGGGCCTGCCGGCCGAGCCCGAGCTGGAGGTGCCGGTGCGGCGCCTGCACCGGGCCGACGGCCACCAGGCGATGCTGCGCCTGCTGGACCTGCCCCGGCCGCCCGACGCCGTCTTCTGCTTCACCGACGAACTGGCGCTGGGCGCGCTGCGGGCGGCCGCCGACCGCGGTCTCGCGGTGCCGGAATCGCTGGCACTGGTCGGGTTCGACGACATCGAAGACGGCCGCTACAGCGTGCCGGCGCTCACGACGGTGTCGCCGGACAAGGACCGCATCGCCGAGCTCGCCCTCGACCGGCTGGCGCGGCAGGCGGCGGAGCCGGGACCGCCGCGGTCGATCGTCGCACCGCATTCGCTGGAAGTGCGCGAAACGTGTGGAGCGGCCTTCGCCGGGTAATCGCGCCGGAACGACCCCTGCGGAGGACGCGATGGACATCTATTCGGCGGAAGCGACGTCGAGCCGCGGCAGCGTCCGGGTGGACGGCCGCGGCGACCTCGCCTACGCGGTCGGCGAGCCCTCCGGCGACGGCACAGCGGACCCGCTCAACCCGGAGCGGCTCTACGCCGCCGCGCTGGCGACCTGCCTGCACCAGTCGCTGACGATCGCGGCGACGTCGCTGGACGTGGAGCCGGCCGAAAGCGTGGTGACGGCCGAAGCCACGCTGTGCCACCAGGACGGCGGCTACGCGCTGCGCGCGGCGGTGGACATCTACCTGCCCGGCGCCGCGACCGACGAACTGTACGACGCGGTGACGCGCGAGGCCCTGCGGCTGTGCCCCCTGATCGGCACCGAGGTCCCGGTGGAGTTCGACCGCGACCGAGGGCTGGCGCTGCAGAACCACCGCGGCCCGGCCGACCCCGGCCAGAACTGACCCGCGGCATTCGGTCACCCCGGCTCGGCCGCCCCTCGGCCAGAGTCGGCCACCCCCGGCCCAGGCCACCCCGGCCGGAGTCGACTCACGACGCTCGATCACGCCAGCCGGGCAGCCCCGGCAGAAGCGCCCCCAGCCTTCGGCCACCCCGGCTCGGCGATCCCGGGTCGGCGATCCGGACCTCAGGCCCGGCCCAGCCGCGGTCCGGCGTCGTCACCACCCGGCCACCGCCACCCGATCGCGGCCCGCCTTCTTCCCCGCATACAGCGCCTCGTCCGCCGCGCGGATCATCTCGTCCAGACCCGCACCCGGTTCCGACGGCGGCAGGGCCGCGCCGATCGTCGCCGACAGCGGCACCGGCTCGCCCGTCGGCGCCGTGATGCGCAGGGCGCGGATGCGGAGGCGGATGCGTTCGGCGATCGCGCGGACCTCGGCCTCCTCGACGTCGGGCAGCAGGACGGCGAACTCCTCGCCGCCGTACCGGCCGACCGTGTCGCCGCGGCGGACCGCCCGGGTGAGCACGGTGGCCACCTCGGCGAGGACGTCGTCGCCGACCGGGTGGCCGTGGGTGTCGTTGACGCGCTTGAACCAGTCGAGGTCGATCATCAGCACCCCGATCCGGCCGCGGGTGCGCTCCAGCGCGTGCTCGGCCTGCTCGTGCCAGGCGATCGCGTTGAGCAGCCCGGTGCGCTGGTCGGTGCGGGCGGCGAGCTTCAGCTGGTCGAGCTGGACGCACTGGTGCAGCGCGAACGTCGGGATGATCATCAGCAGCGCGGCGGGCGGCCACCAGAGCAGGGCCATCGCGGCGAACACGCCGAGCGCCAGCTGGCTGACCTCGAGCAGGTTGTCCGAGGCGCTGCCGAGCAGCCGCCGCGGGTGCTCGACCGGGACCGTCCAGGCGATGGCCGTGCCGACCAGCCCCGTGTTGACCACCCACTGCACCGCGGCCGCGGCGACCACGGCGGCGAGGTCGGTCCAGCCGGGCCGCGCGCCGCCGGCGAGGTGTTCGTGGACGCCCGTCGCGTGCAGCACGGCGGCCGCGGCGGCCGCGGCCAGCGCGAGCGTGGCGGCGGTGAACACGGTGCGGTGCGGCGGGCGGACCGCGTCGAACCGGTTGACCAGTGCCCAGCGGTGGCCGTAGATCGCCGCCACCAGCACCAGTTCGAGCACCAGGGGCAGCACGATCGCCCCGGCGAAGATCCACACGCTGCACAGGTCGACGTACGGCGCGCCCACGCGATCGCGCCGCCGCCGTTCGATGAGGTGCGAAGCGTGCAGGTGCGGCAACGCCGCCGCCGCGAGCCAGCCCGCTCTCACCCACTCCTGCGCCGTCGGCGCCGTCCGGGCCGCGAGCGCCAGCAGGCCGACGGCGGCCAGGCTCACGCCCACCACGAGGACCCGCACCCGGCCCGGCAACGACCACAGCTGCCACGGCGCCCGGCCGCCGCCGGTACCCGCGTCTTCCCCCATCGCAGCGCCTCCCCCGCGCCGGTGACTCCCCGATCGCCCAGGGTAGTCGCGTGGCGGCCGGATGTCAGGCGATTCCCGGCAGCGCGACCCGACCGGGCGGCTGGGACCATTCCCGGGTATCCGGTACCGGACGAACCGCACGGAAAGGCGAGCCGATGACCGACAAAGGCTGGTGAAACCGCCCCGTTCCCCGCCCCTGCCACCGGAAGGAGCCCGCGATGAGCGACAAGGGCTGGTGACTTCAGGCCTCGGCCGGCAGCGCGGCCGAAACGGCGTCCGGACGGCGGCGCGCCCAGGCCGCGGCCGCGGCGAGCGCGACCAGCGCTCCCGCGGTCCCCGCCCAGGCGATCGCCGCCGCCGGCCCGACCAGCTGGGCCAGCACGCCGCCGGCCACGATCCCGAGCCCCTGCCCGGCGATCATGCCGGTCCGCGCGAAGCCGAGGGTCCGGCCGCGCACCGGCGGCGGGGACAGCTGGACGAACGTCGCCCCCGCCGTGACCTGGTAGGCCGACGCCAGCCCGGACACGAACAGCAACGCCAGCGCGGCGCCCAGGGACGGCCGGCCCCAGAACGCCACGAGCGGGACCGACGTCCCGACCGCCAGCACGCCGAGCGCGCGCACCCGCACGGTCCGGGCGACGCGCCGCAGGAGCAGCGCGCCGACGACGGCTCCCGCCGGTTCGGCGGCCAGGAGCACCCCGATCCATTCGCCGCCCACCCCGGCCTGCCGGGCGAAGGGGACCGCGAGCCCTTCGGGGACGACGGTGAACGACGCCAGCCAGCCCAGCCACAGCAGCGTGCCCAGGGTCCGGTCCCGGCCGACGGCGACGGCACCGGCGGCGATCCGCCGCCACCACCCCGGCTCGCGTTCGGTGCCCTCGGGTGGCGGATGGCGGCCGAGGCCGGCGCGGATGAGCAGGGCGGAGGCGCCGAAGGTGGCGGCGTCGACGGCCAGTGCGGCGTGCGCCCCGACGCCGGTGACGACGAACGCGGCCGCGGCGAACCCGAGCACCAGGCACAGCTGGGTGGTGACCTGCTGGACCGCTTGCCCGGCCTCGTACCGGGCGCCGAGCAGGTCGGGGAGGACGGCGCCCTGGGCGGCCGAGAACGGCGCTTCGGCCAGCTGGACGAGCACGAGCAGCCCGGCCAGCAGCGGCAGGGGCACGGCGGGCACGGCCATCACGGCGACCAGCCCCGCCCGGACGCCGTCGCAGACGACCATCACCCGCCGCCGCGGGTACCGGTCGGCGAGCCAGGACAGCAGGGCGCCCGAGACGAGCGCGGGCAGCATGGAGAGGGCGTAGGTGGCGGCGCTCAGCGCGGCGGAACCGGTGCGCTGGAAGACGAGTATCGACAAGGCGACCCGCGCGAGCTGGTCCCCGGCGACGGAGAGCAGGCCGGCCAGCCAGAGCAACCGGAACCCGCGCACGGCGAACGCGGACCGCGTCGCACCCATCCCCACCCCCACGCCCGGACTGTCACGCAGAGCGTTGCCCAAGACGCTCACGGTAGCGCGCGGCCGAGGTATCCACCACGACCGGAAGTCGGGCGCGAGCGCCGATCCGCAGTGGTCGGACCGCACGCGGTGAGCGGCGTGAGGAGCGCTCAGCCCGCCAAGGCGGCAGGGCTCGCCGCCGCGCCAAGACAGCGGCGGCGAGCGGTCCGTCCCGGACCGGTGCTCGGCGGGCAGGGCGGCGCCCTCGGTGATCGTGGCTCGCGACCGCCGGCCATGGGATCGCGCCCGGCCCGGCCGGGGGCGAGCAATCTGTGCTCCGACGCCCGGGTCCTCCGGGGCTGCCGACCACGACTACCGCAGCGGCGCCGGCGACAGCGACCCCATCCGGGCGGGCACGGTTGGACCGCGGCCGCCGGGGTAGCCGGGACAGCATGCCGACAGCCCACGAAACCCCCGCCCCGCCGCACCGTGCTCTGACCGCCGTCGAAGATGTCCGTGCGCTCGATGCTCCCGCCGCCGCGCTCGCCCGGCAGCTGCGGGGTGCCGCCGGCAGCGTGCCCGGGCGGCTGCTGCGCGGCCGGTGGCTCGGGCATCCGCTGCACCCGCTCGTCGTCACCGTGCCGATCGGGGCCTGGCTGTGCTCGGCACTGTTCGACCTGCTGCCCGGCCAGGAAGAAGCGGCCCGCCGGCTCGTCGCCACCGGGCTGCTGACCGCGCCGGTGGCCGTCCTGCTCGGGCTGTTCGACTACGCCGACCTCGACGAACGGCAACGGCGGGTCGGGCTCGCCCACGCCGCCGGCAACGCCGTGGCCACCGCCCTCTTCGGCGCCTCCTACGCCGCCCGCACGCGCGGCCGGGTGGCCCGCGGCCGGGTCCTCGGCGCACTCGGCCTGGCCATGACCAGCGCGGGCGGCGCGCTCGGCGGCCACCTCGCCTACGCCCAAGGCGCCGGGTTCTTCCGCTGGCAGGGCGCCCGATGAGCGGCTACCTGGCCATCTACCTGCGGGACCAGCTGGCCCTCGGCGTCACCTGGCGCGAGCTGGCCCGCCGCGCCCGCGACCACAACCGCGACACCGACCTCGGCCGGACGCTCGCCGAGGTCGCCGACGCGATCGCCGAGGACGTCCGGACGTTCGAGGACATCATGCGGCGGCTGGACGTCCGGCCGAACCCGGCGAAGGTCGCCGCGGCCGTCGTCGCCGAGCGGCTCGGCCGGCTGAAGCTCAACGGCAAGCTGACCGGGTTCTCGCCGCTGAGCCGGTTCTTCGAGCTCGAGGTGCTCGTCATGGGCATCGACGGCAAGAAGACCCTCTGGCACACCCTCGGCGAGATCGCGGGATTGCAGGAACGCTTCCCCGACATCGACTTCCCGGCCCTGATCGCCCGGGCCGACGCGCAACGCGACGCGCTGGAACCGTATCGCCGCAGCACCGGCGCGCAGGCCTTCGCGTCCTGAGCCGGGTCGACGGGCTCGCCCGCGACCAGCTCCGCCACCTCGCCGGAAACGTCCGTACCGGCGAGTAGACTGGGAGTTCCCGAGACTGCGCAGGTGAACTTCCGTGACCGACGTGACCCTCGAGCGGGAGAAGCTGCTGGCGCCGTCGCGCATCTACGTCGAACCCGCCGCCGCCGAGCTCCCCCGCGGCCGCCAGGTGCTGGCCCGCTTCCCCGGCGCCACGGTCGTCGAAGTGGACAGCCACTGGCGCATCCCCGAGCTCCACGGCGACGAGACCAACGTCCGCCGCTGGGTGCGCATCAAGCGCGAAGCCCTGGTCCTGGGGGTCAAGAAGTCGCTGACGGCCCGGCCCAACGGGCGCTCCGCCGACTTCATCGCCCCCTCGACGGCCAACGGCTGCGCGATGGCGTGCGCCTACTGCTACGTCCCGCGCCGCAAGGGGTACTCCAACCCCATCACCGTCTTCGCCAACATCGAGCAGATCACCGGGTACCTGGCGCGGCACATCGCCCGGCAGGGCCCCAAGCCCGAGCCGAACCAGTGCGACCCCGCCGCGTGGGTCTACGACATCGGCGAGAACTCCGACTGCTCGGTCGACGCACTGGTCAGCGACAACGTGGCCGACCTGATCGGCCTGTTCGCCGGGCAGCCGACGGCGAAGGCGTCCTTCGCCACCAAGTACGTCCACCGCGGGCTGCTGGACCTGGCCCCGCGCGGCCGCACCCGGGTCCGGTTCTCGCTGATGCCCGAGCGACCCGCCAAGCTGCTGGACCTGCGCACCAGCCCGATCGCCGAGCGGCTGCGCGCGCTGGACGACTTCGTGGCGGCGGGGTACGAGGTGCACGTCAACTTCAGCCCGGTCGTCGTCTACGACGGGTGGCTCGCCGACTGGACCCGGCTGCTGCAGGACCTCGGCGACGCCACGAACGCCGCCACCAAGGCCCAGCTGGCCGCGGAGGTGATCATGCTGACGCACAACCAGGGCCTGCACGAGGTCAACCTCGGCTGGCACCCCAAGGCCGAGCAGGTCCTGTGGCGGCCCGACCTGCAGGAGACCAAGCGCAGCGAGGGCGGCGGCGTGAACGTCCGCTACCGCGCCGGCCAGAAGCGGGCGCTCCTCGACGAGCTCCTCGACCTGATCGCCGTCCACGCCCCGTACCTGCGGGTCCGGTACGCGTTCTAGTGGTGTCCAGGAACAACGTTCCTGGACACACAACTAGGCTTCCCCCGTGCCGGAGACGCGTCTCGACCTCGCCCGGATCCGGGCCGCCCGGCAGGTCATCGACCCGGTCTTCCTCGACACTCCCCTGTACCGCTGCGAAGCACTGGAGCCGGTTCTCGGGTGTGCGGTGAGCATCAAGCTCGAGACCGCGAACCCGGTGCGCAGCTTCAAGGGCCGCGGCACCGAAGTGGTCGCCGACGGGCTCGCGGGTGCGGTGGTGTGCGCCAGCGCGGGCAACCTCGGGCAAGCCCTCGCGTGGTCCGGGCGCCGCCGGGGGCTCGACGTCACCGTCGTCGCCTCCCGGCACGCGACGCCCGCCAAGCTCGAGCGCATCCGCGCGCTCGGGGCCCGGCTGGAGCTGGTGGACGGCGACCACGAACTCGCGCGCGAACGCGCGGTGGCCATCGCCCGCCGTGACGGCATCCGGCTCGTCGAAGACAGCCTGGACCTCGAAACCTGCGAGGGCGCGGCGACCATCGGCCTGGAACTGGCCGACGCCGGGACGGCGTTCGACGCGGTTTTGATCGCCCTCGGCGGCGGCGCCATGGCCACCGGGGTGGGGCACGTCCTGCGGGCACTGGCCCCCGGCACCGAGGTGCTCTGCGTCCAGCCCGCGGGCGCCCCGGCGATGACCCGCTCCTGGCACGCGCGCCGCGTCATCACCACCGGCCCGACGCACACGATCGCCGACGGCGTCGCCGGGCGGCGGCCGATCCCGGAGGTCCTGGCCGACCTCCTGCTCGTCGCGGACGACGCCGTCCTCGTCTCGGAGGCGTCGATCGTCGCCGGGGTACGGCTGCTCTTCGAGCACGCCGGACTGGTGGCCGAACCTTCGGCGGCGCTGGGCATCGCGGCGGTTCTGGAGGCCCCCGACCGCTTCGCCGGCCGGCACGTGGTGACCATCGTCTGCGGCGGCAACGTCGACCCGGCCGCGTTCCGCGGCTGGCTCGCCTGACCATCGAAATTACCAAAGGTAAGTTCTGCCGCCTTCTTGACTTTACCAATGGTCAAGAGGAAGGTACTGGCCACCTGATTCGTCTAGACCAATCGGCGCTCCCCGCGGTACGGCCATCCCCAGGAGGAGACCCATGTCCCGCAGCACCCGGACCACCACAGCAGCCCTGACGAGCCTCGCGACCGCGGCCGCGACGGCCGTGATCCTTTCCGGCGGAGCCGCCGCCAGCCCCGCGGCCGCGGCGGCCGGCTGCGGTGTGCTCTTCGACGACTTCCACTACGCCTCGCCGACCGACGGCGCCTTCACCCAGGCCGGGTGGACCACGCGCAACGACGTCGGCAGTCCCGGCGTGCCCGGGGCGCGCTGGCTCAGCAGCAACATCAGTTTCCCGGCCGTGGGCGGCGACCGCGTCGCCCAGCTCACCGCCACCACCGACGGCAGCGCCGCCGGAACCACGCACGCCGAGCTGTACCAGAACCAGTTGCGGTTCCTGGACGGCACGTACGCCAGCCGCGTCCGCTTCACCGACGCACCCGACAGCGGACCGGACGGCGACCACGTCAACGAAACGTACTTCACGATTTCCCCGCTGCGGTACGACCGCGACCCGCTCTACAGCGAACTCGACTTCTCCGAGTACCTGCCCAACGGCGGCTGGGGCGGGCCGCAGGCGGACTACCAGACCAGCTGGTACACCTACTGGAACAACCCGACGTGGGACGGGCTGCGCACGTCGACCGCGCAGAACCGCAGCTTCGCCGGCTGGCACGACATCGTCACCCAGGTCTCCGGCGGGCACGTGAAGTACTACATCGACGGCGTGCTGACCGCCGACCACACCACCGACGCCCAGGGCGACCCCGTCTACCCGCGCACACCGATGTCGATCAACTACAACATGTGGTTCATCGACACCGCCGGGCACACGAGCGGGAACAGCGTCTACACCGAACAGGTCGACTGGACGTACTACGCGGGCAACCAGGTCGTCTCGCCGGGCGACGCCGTCGCGCAGGCCGGACAGTACCGCTCCGCCGGAACGTCCCATGTGGACACCGTCACCGGCTGCACGACCCCGACCACCCCGCCGCCGACGACCCCCACCACCCAGCCCACCACGCCGACGACCCCCACCACGCCGACCCAGCCCGCCAACTGCTCGACGGCGGCCGAATGGGACTGGGGCACGGTGTACCTCGAGGGTCAGCGGGTGAAGCACAACGCCCACCTGTGGCAGGCGAACTGGTGGACCCAGGGCTCGGAACCCGGCCTCACCGCCCAGTGGCGCGACCTCGGCCACTGCTGATCCCCCGGGAGTCCTCCATGCGCAGACGCACCCTCGCCGCCGCACTGGCGCTCGCCACCGTCACCGTCACCGTCACCGCTACCGCCTGCGGCACCGGCACCCCCGCGCCCGCCGCCGGTGGTGGCACGCTCACCGTCTGGCTGATGAACGGCGATCTCAGCGACAAGGCCACGGCCGCGATCGACGCGGCGTTCGAGAAGGCCACCGGCGCCAAGGTCACCGTGCAGGTCCAGGAATGGGACAACATCAACACGAAGATCAGCACCGCACTGGCCCAGGACAACACGCCCGACGTCATCGAGATCGGCAACACCGACGTCCCGCTGTTCGCCGCCAACGGCGCGCTGACCGACCTCACCCCGCACCGCGACGAGCTCGCCGCGGGCCAGACCTGGCTGCCCGGGCTCGCCGGACCGGCCACTGTGGACGGAAGGCTCTACGCCGCGCCGCTGTTCGCCGGCAACCGTGCGGTGATCTACGACAAGCAGGTCTGGGCCGACGCCGGCGTCACCGCCCCGCCGAAGACCTTCGCCGAGCTCACCGCCGCCCTCGACAAGATCAAGGCGAAGCACCCGGCGCCGGACTACTCGGCCTTCCACTTCCCCGGCCGGTACTGGTTCGGCGCGCTGCAGTTCGTCTGGGACGCCGGCGGGCAGATCGCCACGCAGAAGGACGGGAAGTGGACCGGTGCCCTGGAAAGCCCCGAGGCGCTGAAGGGCCTGCAGGCGTGGAAGGACTTCCAGAACGCCTACTCCTCCCCCGCCTCCCGCAACGTCGACACGAAGGCCCCGGACCAGGCCGCGATCTTCTCCTCCGGCGGCGCCGCGGCCATCCTCGACACGAGCGTCAACACCGTGCTCAAGAACAAGCCGGAGCTGAAGGACCGGCTGGGCACGTTCCCCTTCCCGAGCGCCACGCCCGGGAAGACCCAGCCGGTGTTCCTCGGCGGCTCGGACCTCGCCGTCGCCGCCAAGAGCCGCCACCCCGACCTCGCGCTGGCCTACCTCAAGGCGGCGGCCGACCCCGCCGTGCAGCGCGACGCCATCGCCGGTATCGACGGCTGGACGCCGATCTCGACCGAGCTGATCGACCGGATCACGCCCACGCTGCCGCCGCTCAACGCCGCCTTCGCGACCGCGGCGAAGACCAGCGTCGCCACCCCGGCCGCGCCCGGCTGGGCGACCATCGAGAGTGACAAGTCCATCAACACGTTCTTCGCCGACATCGCGACCGGACGGCGGCCGGTCGCCGACGCCGCCCGGGAGTTCGACACGCACCTGACCGAGGCGCTGGGCGCCCGCTGACCGGCGGGGTGGCCCGGCCGACCGCCGTCCCCACCGGGCCACCCCGCCCCTGCTTCCGCGAAGGAGTCCCTGTGCTGCTCGAAAAGGCGCGCACCCGGGAGAGAACGCGACGCCCTTCCCTGCTCCCCTACGGCCTGCTCCTGCCCGCGGCCGTGCTGCTCGGGCTCGTGCTCGGCTACCCGCTCGTCCGGCTGGTCGTCATTTCGCTGCAGCAGTACGGCCTGCGGTCGCTGTTCACCGGCGAGACGGGGTTCGCCGGCCTGGACAACTACACCGCCGTGCTCGGCGACCCCCAGCTCGCCGGAGTCCTCGCGCGCAGCCTCGGGTTCTGCGCCGCGCTGGTGACCGGCACGCTCGTCATCGGGTTCGGCGTCGCGCTGCTGCTGCGGCGCCTGGGCCGCCGGATGCGCACGGCGGTCACGCTGTGCCTGATCGCGGCCTGGGCGCTGCCGAACGTGGCGTCCACCCTGGTCTGGCAGTGGCTCTTCCAGCCCGGCTACGGCGTGGTGAACTGGCTGCTGACCCGCCTCGGGTTCGGGGACCTGACCCAGCACGACTGGACGACGACGCCGGCTTCGGCGTTCACCCTCGTCTGGCTGCTGGTCGTGTGGCAGTCGGTCCCGTTCGTGGCGCTCACCCTGCACGCCGGGCTCTCGCAGATCCCGCGGTCCTACTACGAAGCCGCGGAGCTGGACGGCGCCGGGCCGTGGCGGGTGCACCGCACCATCACCGTCCCGTTCCTGCAGCCGATCCTCGGGCTGGTCACCATCCTCTCGGTCATCTGGGACTTCACCGTGTTCAACCAGATCTGGATCCTCACCCAGGGCGGCCCGGGCGGCGGCACGACGACACTGGGCATCTGGACGTTCACCCGCGCCTTCAGCCGCAACGACTTCGGCCAGGGCGCGGCGATCGCCGTCGTCTCGGTCGCGCTGCTCGTCGGCCTGACCGCCGTGTACGTGCGGCGGCTCGTCCGCTCCGGGGAGGACCTGTGATCGGGCGCTTCGGCCGGAACGCCGCGGCCGTCCTCTTCTGTCTCGTGTGGATCTTCCCGGTCTACTGGATGGTGCTCACGGCGTTCAAGCCCGCGGGCCGGATCCTGCGGCCCACGCCGGAGTTCCTGCCCTTCGACGTCACGCTGGACAACTTCGCCGGCGCCCTCGCCAAACCCGGTTTCGGCCAGGACCTGCTCAACAGCGTCGTGGTCGTCGTCGTGGTCGTCGCGCTGTCCGTCGTGGTCGCCTTCCTCGCCGCGACGGCGTTGACGCGGTTCCGCTTCTTCGCGCGCCGCGGTTTTCTGATCGGGGTGCTGGTGCTGCAGATGGTGCCGGTGCCCGCGCTCGTCATCCCGCTGTTCCTCGGCCTCAAGAGCGCGCACCTGCTCGACACGCTGCCCGGGCTGATCCTCACCTACGTGGCGCTCGTGCTGCCGTTCACGATCTGGACGCTGCGCGGCTTCCTGCACGGCATCCCGGTCGAACTGGAGGAAGCGGCGATGGTCGACGGCGCCACCCGCGGGCGCGTGCTGCGCTCGGTCCTGCTGCCGCTGGTGCTGCCCGGGCTGATCGCGACCAGCGTGTTCGCCTTCATCACCGCGTGGAACGACTTCCTGTTCGCCTACGTCATCATGAAGGACAGCTCGGGCTACACGCTGCCGGTCTGGCTGGTCTCCTTCAGCACGAGCACGGGCACCGACTACGGCGGCCTCATCGCCGCGTCGACGTTGTTCGCCCTGCCCGTCGTCGTCTTCTTCGCGCTCGTGCAGCGGCATCTGGTCGAGGGCATGACCGCGGGCGCGGTGAAGGGCTGATGCTCATCCCGTTCCCCGCGCGGCTGACCCGCCGCGCCGGCTCCTGCGTGCCCACCGGCATCCTCGCGGGCCCCGGCACCCACGGCGCGGCCCGGCTGCTCGCCGCGTACACCGGGCTCCCCCTGACCCCCGAGGGGCCCGTCATCCGGCTCGCGCGGAAACCGGGCCTCGGGCCGGAGGAGTACACCCTCGAGGTCACGCCCGGCCGCGCGCTGCTCACCGCGTCCACGGAGGCGGGCCTGCTCGCCGGTGTGCAGACGGTCCGCCAGCTGCACCCGCGGCTGCCGTGCCTGAGCATCCGCGACGCGCCCCGCCTGCCCTGGCGCGGGGTGCTGCTGGACGTCGCCCGGCACTTCATGCCGCTGGAGTTCCTGCGCGAGTTCGTCGAGCTGCTGGCCCTGCACAAGTTCAACGTCCTGCACCTGCACCTCACCGACGACCAGGGCTGGCGGATCGAGATCGCGGGGTGGCCGCGGCTCACCGAGGTCGGCGCCTGGCGGGCCGAATCGATGGTCGGGCCCGCGGGCAGCGGCGTCTTCGACGGCGTCCCGCACGGCGGGTTCTACACCCGGCCAGAGCTGCGCGAGCTGGTCGCGTTCGCCGCCGCGCGCGGCGTGCGGATCGTGCCGGAGATCGACCTGCCCGGCCACGTCCGCGCGGCGCTGGCCGCCTACCCCTCGCTGGGCAACCGGCCCGAGGTGGCGCTGCCGGTGTGGACGGAGTGGGGCATCAGCCCCGACATCCTCGGCGTCCACGACGGGGTTTTCGCGTTCTGCCGGGACGTGCTCGGCCAGGTCGCGGACGTCTTCCCGGCGCCGCACCTGCACATCGGCGGGGACGAATGCCCGACCACGCAGTGGGAGGCGAACCCGCTCGCGCGCGAGAAGGCGGCGCAGCTCGGGGTGCGTCCCGCCGAACTGCACCCGTGGTTCCTCGGGCGGCTGCACGACATCGTCGCGGACCTGGGGCGCCGGGCGGTGTGCTGGGACGAGACCGGCCACGCCGCGGGTCGGCTGCCCGCGGACCTCGTCGTCACGGCCTGGCGCGACGCCGCCCACGGCGCGCTCGCCGTCGCCCGCGGCCACCAGGTCGTCATGGCCCCGCACACGGCGACGTACTTCGACTACCGGCAGAGCGAGGACCCCGGCGAGCCGCCGCGCGAACCGGTGACGACCCTGGCGGACGTCCACCGCTTCGACCCCCTGGCGGGCGGGCTGCCGGTGAGCGACGGGACCGGGCCCGGGGTGCTCGGCACCCAGGCCCAGCTGTGGACCGAGCACGCGCCGACCCCCGACCACGTGCGGCACCTGGCGTTCCCGCGGCTGTGCGCGCTGGCCGAACGGGCGTGGTCGCCGCCGGGCCGCGGTTATGCTGACTTCCACCAGCGCCTGACCGGGCACCTGCCCCGGCTCCGGGCACTGGGTGCCCTGCCGAAGGAGCGCGTCCGGTTCGCCGGCGCGCTCGGAGTACCCGGGAAGACGGTGCCTTGACCGCTGTGACATCCGGCGCTGCGCCCCAGGCCGGGGGCTCCGCCACCCGGGGCCCCCGGAAACAAGCCGCGACACCCGGCGCTGCGCCCCGGACCGAGGGCTCCGCCACCCGGAATCCTCGCAAAGAAACCGCGACAGCCGGAACTTCGGCCCGGGCCGGGGGCTCCGCCGCCCGGAGCGCCCGCAAAGACGGTGGTGAGCCCGCGGACCGGCCGCCCACCGTGAAGCGCGACCGCGTCCGGCGGCACCTGCTGAAGGTGATCGAAAACGCCGGTCCCGGCACCGGACTGGCCTCCGAACGCGACCTGGCCGCGGAGCTGGGCGTCTCGCGCCCGACCGTGCGGGCCGCCATCGACGAGCTGACCCGCACCGGGCTGCTGGTGCGCCAACGCGGCCGCGGCACGTTCACCAGCCCGCACAAGGTCACCCAGGAACTGGCGACCGGCCTGGCGGTGCCGCCGGCGGAAGGGCACTGGACCAGCCGGGTAGTCGCGTTCGCCGTCACCCCGGCCGCCCGGTCACTGGCCGCCGAGCTGGAGCTCGAGCCGGGGACGCCGGTGCTGCGCGTCACCCGGGTCCGGGACGTCGACGACGAACCGATCGCGATCGAGGACCTGGCGCTGCCCGCCGGACTGGTCCCCGGGCTGCAGCCGGCGGACCTCGAATCGGGCAACTTCTACCGGCTGCTGCGGGAACGCTTCGGGATCGCGGTGCAGGACGCGGTGCAGACGATCGAGCCCGCCGTCACGAACCCCGGCCAAGCCGAACTCCTGGAAATCGCCGTGTACGCCCCGATCCTGCACATCGAACGGCTGACCCGCGACACGACGGGCCGGGTCGTCGAACTGACCCGCTCGGTCTACCGCGGCGACCGCTACCGCATCACCTCGAAACTCCGCTTCGACGCCGAATCCGGTTAGCTTCCGGTAAATAAATCTTCACCGGCGCCCGAAAACGCGGGTTTTTAGCGTGCCCTCGTTACCCGATCGAGTGAACGCGATCGGCATCCGGGTGACCCGCACCCGGAAATTCCCTCGTCAATTCAGCTGTCCACACCGGTGAACCGGCCGGAAACTGCGCTGTTGGCATCGCCTTTTCGGCGCCCGGGTGAGACTTCTTCAACCGGACCGCCGACGCGGCATAGGATTTTCCTTCGGTCGGGAAAACGTTTCCCGGCGCATTCCGGCAAGCAAAAGAATCGAGGACCATCCATGCGAAGACGCATGCTGGGGGCGGTCCTGCCCCTGGTGCTCGCCGCGGCCGCCGCCGTCCCGCTGCCCGCGGCCGCCGACCCCGCCCCGGCGGTCTCGGCGCTGACGAAGTCCGTGCAGGGCACCGGTTCCCCCGCCGACCACGGCGCGACCGCGAACTGGGTCATCGGCTACGACGACCACGCCACCACGACCGGCCCCGCCACCATCACCGACACCGTCGGCGCCGGCCAGGCCTACCAGCCCGGCTCGCTGCACGCCCCGCCCGGCTGGACGCCGGAGTGGTCCACCGACGGCACCACGTTCACCGGCACCGAACCGGCGTCCGGGGTCACCGCCGTCCGGGCGGGCAACCCCGGCGCCGGCCCGGACGCGACCCAGCTGTCCGGCGCCCTCACCCCGCCCGTGCAGGCGGTCACCACCGCCACCGGCGGCGACGGCTTCTCCCCCATCCTGTACCGCACGCCGGGCGGCGCGCTGCAGGCCTGGAACATCTACCACCACCTGGGGGCCGCCGCACCGAAGGTGGTCTGCACCGACCTCGCCACCGGGACCCGGTGCCCGGGCGGCCCGTGGCCGAAGCCGCTCAACACCGCGACCGGCCCGCTCGGCACCGGGGCGACGGGCGACATCGCGAGCACCATGGTCGAGCAGTACGTCCGCGACCCCGCCGCGCCGGCGAAGGTCTACTACCCCGCCGTCACCGCGGCGTCCGTCGGCGTCGGCTGCCTCGACATGGCCGCCGCGGCCAACTGCGGGTACTGGGCGCTGGCCGCCACCGGCGGCTCGCCCGCGGTGAACGGCATCACCGGGTTCGTCGAAACCGGCGGCAACCTCTACGGCCTGGTCAGCAGCGGCGCGGTCGTCTGCTGGACCCTCGCCACCCACAGCGCCTGCGGCGGCCAGCCGTACGCGCCGATCGCGCCGGCCATCAGCGGCAACGCCTACGTCTACGGCGCGCTGGACGTGGTGGCGGGCAAGGTGTTCGCCTCTTCGTCGAACCCGAGCACCGCGCAGGTGCCGTCGGTCGGCTGTTTCGACCCGGCGACGGCCGCGCCGTGCGCCGGCTGGGCGTCCTGGCGGCCGACCGGGCCGGCCGGCAACTTCACCTACAACGCCTACACGGCGTTCAGCACGGCCGGAACCCCGGTGGGCGTGTGCTCGTCGACGACGGGCGGCACCAACGTCACGACGTGCTTCGCCCTCGACGGCTCGGCCCTGGCCGCCCCGCCGGGCGCGGCCGCGCTGCCGAACGGGACCTACGTCTTCAACCCGGAGGTCGTCACCGACCCGAGCGGCCACGTGCGCAGCTACCTCCCCGTCTGGAACGGCGGTATCGCGGGTGCGGCGGTGTGCCACGACTGGACGACCGGGACGGCGTGCGCGGGGCTGCCCGCGCGGATCACCCACCCGTCGGTGAACGGCGGCGCCACGCGGGACTACGGCTACACGTACGACCCGCCGTCGGGCTGCCTGATCGGCCTGGGCGACGCGGGGGTGCTGTTCTCGATGGACCCGGCGACCGGCGCCAGCCCGTGCGTCCGCTCCGGCGGGCAGGTGACCCTGCGCCCGGGCGACTTCTACTGCGACGGCGGAAGTCACGTCCAGGGCTACACCTCGGCCCGGCTGACGGGCATCGATCCGGCGAACGTCGACTTCGCGGCGTCGCGGGTCACGGTGGTCGACCAGGACGGGGCGGTCGTGCCGACGCCGGGCTTCGCCCCGGACGGCTCGGTCGACCTGACCGGGGTCTCGGTGGCGGCGCACCCGTCGATCACCGTGACCACGACACTCGTCCTGCACAGTGCGGCGGGCTTCAGCGGCTCGCTGGTGGTCGACTTCGCCGGTGACGCACCCCAGCTGTGCTTCCGCACGACGATCTCGGCGGACTGCACGGTGACTTCGGTGACCGACACGGCGACGGGGTCCGACTCGACGGGTTCGTTCACGTCCAACACGGTGACGCTCCCGGTGGCGCCGGGTGCGTCCTGCACCCCGAAGGTGACCGTGGAGAAGGAGATCTGCACGGCGATCCACCCGGCCGACTGCGGTCCGGGCGGCGCCGGTCCGTGGGCGAAGCAGGCCCCGGTGGGTCTGCTCGGCGTACTCGCCGCGTCGGCGTACTGGCGGATCACGGTGACGAACCAGGGTCCGGTGGGGATCACGTCCGCGCAGGTGGTGGACACCGTGGAGCCGTCGTGCCAGACGGGTCCGTTCACGCTGGCCGCGGGCCAGTCGAAGCAGGTGTACTGCGCCACCTACGCCCTGCTGAACCTGTTCCCGATCACCAATAAGGCGAAGGTGACCTACGTGCCGGTGAACGTCCCGCCGGGGACGCCACCGTCCACAACGGACTGGTCGGCGGCCAAGGCCTGTTCGCTGCTGTGCAGCCTGTAGGGAGGTGAGACGGCCGGGCCCGCGGGCACGTTCCCCGCGGGCCCGGCTCACACCGTGACGGCGTCCTGCGCGACGGGCTCGGCGGCCTTCGGCGAGACCGCCGGCGCCATCAGGACCGCGCACAGCGGGACGGCCATCGCGATCGCCGCCAGCACGAACACCGGGAACAGGAAGGAGAACACCTCGGCCCCGGCCGGGTCCGGGGCGGTCATGTCCATGTGCATCCGGACCGCCGCCATGCCCGTGTAGTGCATGCCCGTCACCGCCGCGCCCATCACGAACCCCGCCAGCAGCCGCAGCGGAAGACGGTCGAGGAACACCGCGAACCACAGCGCCGCCGTCGCCGCCACCACCGCGATCACCACCGACAGCGCCACCAGGCCGCCGTCGTAGCCGAAGTCGCCCTTGACCCGCAGCGCCGACATCCCGGTGTAGTGCATGACGTTCACCGCCAGGCCGGTGACCACGCCGCCGACGGCGAGGCGCCACCAGCCGAACTTCGCGCGGCCGCCCACCACCAGCAGGCCCGCGAACACCGCCGTCACCGACAGGACCGCCGAGAGCACCGTGCGGAAGATGTCGTAGCGGACCGGCATGCCCGGGGTGCTGAAGCCGAGCATCGCCACGAAGTGCATCAGCCAGATGCCGACACCGCCGATCGAAATCGCCGCCAGCACCAGCCACCGCAGGCGGTGGCGGGGATCGGCCGCGTGCCGGGCCTGGACCGCACAGGCCAGCCCGAGCGCGCAGCCGACCACCGACGTCAGGTACGCGAGCACGAGCAGCCAGTGCCCCAGCGCGAAATGCTCCATGGCGAGTCCTCTCTACAGGTCGCGCAGCCCGTGCAGCACGCGTTCCATCAGGTCGTGGCGCTCGTCCCAGGTGGCGGTGTCCGACAGCGTGTCGCGGACGATCACCAGGGTCTCCTGCATCAGGTCCGACACGAGCACGCGGACCACGCCGAGCGGCAGCGCCAGCAGCGCGGCGATCTCCATCAGCGAGCGCGGCCGGACGCACAGCTCGAGGACCTCCGCCAGCGCGCTCGACGTCTGGTAAACGGCTTCGGCCCGGCCTTCGGCCGTGGTCTCGACCAGTGCTTCGACGGCGATCTCGACCGCCGGGGCCGTCCGGCCTTCCGTCCACGCGTAGGGACGGGCCAGCGCCGGGCTGCGGCGCGGCTCGTCCCCGGGCGGGTCGTCGGTCACCGGTGGTCCTGGGCCACCGGTATCTCGCGCGCGGGCACGTCGACCTTCTGCCCCACCCGCTCGACCAGCATCGTCATCTCGTAGCCGACCAGCCCGATGTCGCAGCCGGTGGAGGCGAGCACGACGAGGTTCGAGCCGTCGCCGACGCTCATCAGCAGCAGGAACCCCTGCTCCATCTCGATCACCGACTGCACGACCCGCCCGGCGGTGAACAGCTCGGCGGTGCCGAGCGAAAGGCTGGACAGGCCGGCCGCGATGGCGGCGAGCTGGTCGGCGCGTTCGCGGGGCAGGGCCTCGTCGGCGGCCACGAGCAGGCCGTCGGCGGAGACGAGCACGGCGTGCGCGACACCCGAGACGTCCTGGACGAAGCCGTTGACCAGCCAGTTGAGCGTCGCGGTCCGTTCGGGCGCGGCGGGGAGCGTCCCGCTGAGCGACCGGGCCACCGGCTCGGTGGCGGCGCGCCGGGGGTGCAGTTCCGTCATCGCGGATCCACTTCGTCCTTTCCGGATCGTTCGGCGCGCGCCGCGGTCTCGAGCCGGGCGGCGCGCATGCCCTGGTAGTGGCGGGAGAGGCTGCTGCGCACGGCGGCGGCGTCCCGGAAGGACCCCCCGGTCTCCTCGCGCCCGCGGGGCACGACGGCCCCGGGGGCGAGCTGGGCCCCGGGCCGCCGGGTGGGCAGCCCGGCATCGGTGAGCCGCTGCGCGGCCGCCGGCGCGAGAGCGCTTTCGGCGGCTTGCCGGGTCCGGTCGGCGGCGGTGTCCCACCCGCCGACGACGGGTTGTCCGCGGGTCTCGGCCGGGTGCGCCGGGCCGGCGGAAGCCGCGGCGGGCTCGGCCCGGCTCGGCTCGGCGGGAGCGGGCGCGGCAATGGTTCCGGCGGTTCCGGCCCACTCCACCGGCTCGGGATCCACCGGCTCGGCGGCTCGATGTGCCGCGGGAGACCCGGCTCCGCTCGACCGGGCCGCCGCTGCCTCGGAAGCGGCCGGGTCCACTGGTTCGGCAGCGCGATGTACGGCAGGAGATCCCGCTCGGCTCGACCAACCCGCCGCCGCATCGGAAGCAGCCGGAGCCACCGGCTCCACGGCGCGATGCACCGCAGAAGAACCCGCCACGCTCGACCAACCCGCCGCCGCATCGGAAGCAGCCGGGTCCACCGGCGCGGCAGCGCGATGTACCGCAGAAGAACCCGCCACGCTCGACCAACCCGCCGCCGCATCGGAAGCAGCCGGGTCCACCGCCTCTACGGCGTGATGTACCGCAGAAGATCCCGCCCCGCCCGACCAACCCACCGCCGCATCGGAAGCAGCCGGAGCCACCGGCTCCACGGTGCGATGTACCGCAGAACTCGACCAACCCGCCGCCTCCGAAGCGGCCGGGTCCACCGGCTCCGCGAGCCCCAATTGGTCGGCCGCCGACGCTCGGTACGCCGCGGCGGACTCCTGCGCGGGCGGCTCTTCCGGCACCGCGGCCGCCGAACCCACCGAGCCCCCGGAGTCCGCTGCGCCCGCCGGCAGCTCGAGCGGCGGCCGGTCCCCCACCGCCGGCCAGGCGACCGGTCCCGCCGTTCCGTTGCGGCGGACCACCGGCTTCGCCGCCGGCTCGGTGAACCAGCTCGTCACCACCTGCTCGAAGATCGGCGTCGAGGCCTGCGCCGGGACCACCGGTGGGCGCGGGTGGCCGTTGCGGCTCGCCGGGACCAGGCGGCCCGCGCCGATCGGGCGGGCCAGGTCCGCGATGACCAGCGCGCCCGGGACGTGGACGCTCGCCGTCACCCCCGCGTGGCGGGCCGCCGCTCCCGTCGCGCGCAACCGGACCGTCACCCCGTGCAGGGCCGCCAGCCTGCCCACCACGAACAACCCCATCCGGCGGGTCGTCTCCGGGCCGACCGTCCCCGCCGCCGCCAGGCGGTCGTTCACCGTCGCCAGCTCGGCCGGCGTCATGCCCAGCCCCTGGTCGACGACCTCGATGAGGAGGCCGCCGTCGGCGCCGCGGTCGGCTGTCAGCGCCACCTTCTGCTCCGGCGGCGAAAACCGCGTCGCGTTCTCCAGCAGCTCCGCGAGGATGTGCACGACGTCCGCCGCCGCCTCGGGCTGGACCGAGCTGCGCGGCGCGTTGCCCAGCGCCACCCGCCGGTAGTCCTTGACCTCCGACGTCGCCGCGCGCAGCAGGTCGCGCGTCGGCACCGGTTCGCGGCCGTGGCGGACCGGGCGGCCGCCCGCCAGGACGTGCAGGTTCTCGCCGTTGCGGCGCAGCCGGGTCGCGATGTGGTCGATGCGGAACAGCTCGTCGAGCCGCCGCGGGTTCTCCTCGCCCGCTTCGAGGTCTTCGATGATCGACAGCTGCTGCTCGACCAGCGACTGGCTCCGCCGGGACAGCGTCATGAACATCTCGCTGACCTGCTTGCGCAGCTCGGCCTGCTCGACGGCGAGCCGGACCGCCTGGCGGTGCATGTCGTCGAACGCCCGCGCCAGCTGGCCGATCTCCTCGTCCGTCTCGACACCGGAACCGGGCACCGCGCGCCAGTCGACCTCGTGGCCCTCGCGGATCTGCCGGACGGTCTCCGGCAGCTGGTCGTTGGCCGCGCTCAGGGCGGCCGCGCGCAGCCGGCGCACCGGCGTGACCAGCGACCGCACCACCAGCAGCGCGATCGCCAGCGCACCGAGCAACGCACCCAGGACCAGTGCGGTGTCGCGCAGGGAGTCCGACCGGGCTTCGTCGGCCGCCGTCCCCAGGTTCGCCGTCAGCCGCGCGGTGACATCGTTCAGCACGCCGGTCACGCCCGCGGCCTCGGCCGTGATGGACGGCAGCAGCGACGCGAGCGGGCGGCCGCCGCCCGGCTCCTGCAGGGCGTCGAGCCGGTCGTCGGCGGCGCCGGTCGCCGCGGTGAACCGGGCCAGCCGGTCGCCGGTCAGCTGGTGCTCGGCCTGTTCGGCGAGCACCTCCTGCTCGGCGGCGGTCTGGATGACGGCCGGGCGCAGCGAAGCGTCGTCCGGGCTGTTCTGCGCGGCCCGCCGGTAGGTCTCTTCGGTGGCCAGTTCGCCGCGCAGGTGCACCAGCAGCCGGGCGGTCTCGGCACCGGCCGCGGTTTCCGCGCCGGCGTCGGACGGCACGAACGCGGGGACGAGGTCGCCGAGGGTGGCGATGATGTCGTTGTAGCCGGCGGCTTTCGTGCGGACGTCGCCGCCGCCCGCGCCGGCCGCGCGGATCCCGGAAAGCTTGCCCAGCGCGGTGTTCAGCGCCCGGCCGGTGTCGCCGGGCAGGGGCGCGAAGCCGGCGTCGCGCTGGATCGCGGCCACCTTCCCGTCGACGGCCGCGGTCAGCGTGTCCGGCGCGCCCGCCGGGACCGCGACCGCGGCGACCATCTCTTCACCGAGCGAGGCGGTCAGGTCGATCGTGTCGCGCAGCACCGGCAGCCGGTCGCGGGCCGCGCTGAGCGCCGTCGCCCGGTCGAGTTCGCCCTGGATCCGGATTTCCGCGAGCGCCACCGCGACCAGGACCGGCAGCAGCAGGAGGACGCTGATCTTGGTGCGGACGCTCCAGTGCGCCGGCCACCACGCCGCGTCCGCCGGGCGGCGGGGCGTGGATCTGCTTTCGTGCATGGCGGAATCGCTCGATTCCCAGCCGCGCGGACGGCTGACGTCGAACTTCGGACAGGACGAGGAACCCCAGGAAGACGTGGCGTTGATCGAGCCGATCAGCAGAAGACATCACGCCCGGCGTCCTTGTCAACCCTGCCGAGCGGCGTTTCGGAAGGCGGGGAGCGAATTGTTTGCGCGGTTCACGCATCGTGTTCCGGCGGTCGCTGTTTGCACATCGTTCAAGCACGTTCGCGCAGCTCCGAGGCCTGACGGGCAACATCCGAGTGTCGCCTTCGCACTGGCGGCAGAATTACCCACAGCTGCCGGCGGGGCGAATTCGGCCATTGTCCGAACGGTGTGTTATTAATTCCCCGTGACCGGAGTGGACGGACGAAGCGGCAAGCGGGTCGGCTGGGTCGAGCTGTACTTCGATCTCGTCTTCGTGTTCGCGGTGGGTCAGGTGGCGCACGGCATCGTCGCGGACCCGCACTGGGCGCGCGCCGCCGCGGCGCTGGGCCTGTTCGCGACGCTCTGGTGGACGTGGATCGGCTTCGCGGTGCTGTACAACCGGCGCGGCGACGACAGCCGCGTCGCCGACCGGCTGTTCGTGCTCGCCGGCACGATCCCCTGCGGGATCGCCGCGACGCAGGCCCACCACGTCTTCGAAGGGCACCCGGCGATCTTCGCCGCGGCGATGGCCGCGGTCCGGCTGATCCTGGCGGCCGCGCACCAGTGGCCGCGCACCGGGGCCGACCAGCGGCGGATCAGCTGGGGCTACGCGTTCTCCGCCGTCCTCTTCGCCGTCTCGGCGCTCCTGCCGCACCACGGGCTGCTGTGGGCGCTGGCGCTGGTGCAGGAGGCCGGGTTCCTGCTGCTCGGCGACCGGCAAGACCGGCGCCGCGGCGAACGGCCCACGCGGGAAAAGCGGTGGCGGACCATGCTGGCGCCGCCGCGCGACCCGAGCCTGGCGGTCGACTCGGCGCACCTCGCCGAGCGGTTCGGGCTCTTCATGATCCTGCTGCTCGGCGAGCTGGTGATCACGGTCGGCACGGCGGCGCTCGAGCGCCCGGCCGACGACCTGGGGTACTGGCTCGCCCTGGCCGGCGGGCTCGTCCTGGCGGGTGCGCTGTGGTGGGTGTACTTCTCCTCGGCGGTGGAGATCTACGAGCGCCTGCTCGGCTTTTCGGGCGGCAACCCGGCGCTGGCGTATTCGCTGTACGCGGGCGGGCACCTGCTGCCGGCGTTCGCGTTGCTGCTGATGGCGGCGGGGGTGAACCTGGCCCTGCACGAGTCCCCGCCCCACGCGGCGGCGTGGTTCACGACGGCAGGCCTGGCGATCTACCTGGCCGGAACGCGGGTCTTCGCGGCGGGGTCGCACCGCTGGTCCTTCGCACTGGCCCGGGTGGCGGCACTGGCGGCGACGGTGAACCTGGCGTTCCTGGACCGGGTGCTGCCGGCCCCGGCGGTGGTGCTGGTGATCGCGGTGTGGGCGGTGGCGATGGCCGTGGTGACGGCGGTACTCCGCCGCCGGAGCCTCACCCACCTCGACCAGGACCCGGTGGCTTTCCTGAGGCAGGTCGCCGACCGGCACGGGACCGACGGGAAAGCCGGCGCCTGACGCACTTCGTGATCGAGTCCGGAACCCGCGTGACCGGAGCCTGATCACGCGAGTTGCGGGCCTGATCACGCGAGTCACGGGGCTGTAGCCGGGCGCGTGCCCTGGCCTAGCTGGTCAGGATCTGCGGCGAGAGGACCTTCAGCATCGCGTTCGTCCACTTCAGCTGCCGCAGCGTCCGCGGGTGGCAGCTGCTCGCCAGCTCCTCGAGCTCGCGATCGCGCGCCGCCTGCGCGGCCTGGGCCAGCAGCTCCCAGTCGAGCGACACGCCCGCCGCGCGGCGGTGCAGGCGGCGCAGGTCCGCCAGCAGCACCAGGCCGGGCTCCGGGCGGCGGCCGCTCAGCTCGGACAGGGCCGTCCGCAGCGGCTCCAGCGGGCCGGGACCCGGGACGTCCTCGGCGAGGTCCAGGCCGTGGGCCCGGCCCGCGCGGGCGATGTCCCGCACGTGCGCCGCCGACCAGCCCGCCAGGTCGCGTGCGAGGTGGTGGATCTCGTGCTCCGCGTGGTGGCGGTCGGACGCCTTCCGCAGGTCCTTGGCCAGCGCCGTCTCCGCGCGGTGCAGTTCCCGCAGGACGAGGTCCAGCTTCATCGGACGATCTCCTCCTCGACGTCGGCGGGCACCGGCTCGACGGCCGGGGCCGGCACCGGGCCGATCCGGCGCAGCGCCGCCGCGGCCGTCTTGAACAGCGGCTGCTTGGACACCGGGTCCCAGTCGGTGAACGTCAGCTCGTTGGCCGCGCGGTCGCCGTCCTTGCCCGCCGGGTGGTCGGTGTCCCAGTAGCCGTAGTGGAACGGCAGGAACAGCACGCCGTCGCGGATGCCGCCGATGCGGACGCGGGCCCGGACCGCGCCCCGGGGCGTCGACACCTCCGCGAGGTCGCCTTCGGCGAGCCCGGCCGCGGCCGCGTCTCGTTCGGACACCTCGAGCCACACCTCCGGCGCCGCCGCGCGCAGCTGCGGGGTCCGGCCGGTCTTCGTGCGGGTGTGGAAGTGGTGGATCGTCCGGCCGTTGACCAGGTGGAACGGGTGGTCGTCGTCGGGGGTCTCGTGCGGCGGGAAGTACTCGGCGGCCTTGAGCATCGCCTTGCCGTCCGGGTTCTTCGCCTGGTACTCGACCGGATCGAGCGGGGTCCCGGTGATCAGGTCCCGGCCGTAGTTCTCGCAGTAGTCCGGCTTGGCCGGGAACTTCCCGTCCGTGTAGAGCCGTTCGGTGCCGTCCGGGTGCTCGGCGGTGCAGGGCCACTGGATCCCGCTGACTTCACGCAGTTTCGCGTAACTCAGGCCGCTGTAGTCGCAGGGCCGGCCCGCCGACGCCCGTTTCCACGCCTCGAACGCCGTCTCCGGGTCGTGCCACTGGGGGAACGGCTCGCCGTCCTTGCCCCGGAAGTCCATCCGCCGCGCGTAGTCCAGGAAGATGTCGAGGTCGGCCCGCGCCTGCCCGGGCGGCTCGACGGCCTTCTCCGACAGGTGCACCGTGCGATCGACGTTGGTGAACGTGCCCGTCTTCTCCCCCCACATCGCCGCCGGCAGCACGACGTCGGCCAGCTCGGCGGTTTCGGTGAGGAACACGTCCTGCACCACGAGGAACAACCGCGGCGAGTCCAGAATGGACCGGATGCGGTTCAGTTCGGGCAGTGAGACGGCGGGATTCGTGGCCGACACCCACAGGAACCGGATGGAGCCGGTCTCGGCGTAGCGCAGCATCTGCATCAGGTGCGTCGGCGGCGCGAAGTGCGGCAGCTTCTCGAGCTCGACGTTCCACACCGACGCGAGCTCGGCCACGTGCGCGTCGTTCGCCCAGTTGCGGAACCCGGTCAGGTCGCCGTCGGCGCCGCATTCGCGCGTGTTCTGCGCCGTCGGCTGCCCGTTCATCTGCAGGACACCGGCGCCGGGTTTGCCCAGCATGCCGCGCAGCAGCACGATGTTGTTGACCTGGACCGCGGCCGCCGACGCCTGGTGCGACTGGTAGAAGCCCTGCAGCACCGTGCACAGCAGCCGGTCCGCCGAGCCGAGCAACCGGGCGGCTTCGCGGATTTCCCCGGCGTCGACGCCGCAGAGTTCCGCGGCGCGCTCGGGCGGGTACTGCGCGGCCATCGCGGCGACGTCGTCGTAGCCGATCGTGCAGCGGTCGATGTACTCGCGGTCGATCCAGCCGTGCTCGATGATCTCGTGCAGGATGCCGTTCATCAGGGCGACGTTGGTCCCGGGCAGCGGCGCCAGGTGCAGCGTCGCCGCCCGGGCGACCGGCGTGTCGCGCGGATCGACGCAGAGCACCGCCGGCGGGTTCGGCCCGGCGAGCCGATCGAGGATGCGCGACCAGAGGACGACCTGCGTTTCGGCCATGTTGTGCCCGAAGAGGGCGATGACGTCGGCGTGGTCGATGTCGGTGTAGGACGACGGCTGACCGTCGCAGCCGAAGGACTCCTTCAGCGCCGCCGCCGCGGTCGCCGTGCAGAGCCGCGTGTTGCCGTCGAGGTGGTTGGTGCCCAGGCCGCCGCGGCAGATCGCGGCGAGCGTGTGGTACTCCTCGGCGAACAGCTGGCCGCTGGTGTAGAAGCCGAGGGCACCCGGACCCTGCTCGTCGAGCAGTTCCCTGCTGCGGCGCACGACCAGGTCCATCGCCTCGTCCCAGCTCGCTTCGACGAGCTCGCCGTTCTTGCGCACGAGCGGCGTCGTCAGCCGGTCCGGCGAGGAGTTGGCCTGCCAGGCGAAGAGGTCCTTCGGGTCGAGGCGTCCGTGGTTGACGCGGTCGTCGGCGCGGCCGCGGACACCGGCGATCCGCCCGTCCTTCACCGCGATGTCGAGCCCGTCGCCGTTGGAGTGCAGCACCGCGGCGCTGCGGACCCAGCGGTCGACGTCGTCCGGCGCCAGGCCGTCGGCGAGGCGGCTGTCCACCCGGACCGGCCACGTCTCCCCCGGCCCGTACGGCGTCCTCGTACCCCAGGGCTGGGCGATTCCGTCACGCTTTCCCACGGCAAGGCCTCCGATCATGCGACGGCTTGCGCCGGATACCCCGCCACTCCGGGGTCAAACCTTTTTTCTGACACACTTAATTTGCGCGACGCAACGATGCACCCGAATCCGATTCGTCCGCTTCGACGACCCGGGCAAACCGTGCGAACGCGGCGATCGCGGCCTCGCGCGTCCCGGGGTCGAGCCGGCCCAGGACGCCGGCCAGCACGCGGCGGCGGTCGCGGTCGACGCGGTCCACGAGCTGCCGCCCCGCCGCGGCCGGAGCGAGCAGCGTCTCCCGCCGGTTCAGCGGGTTGGGGGCTTTTTCCAGCAGTTTCAGCGCGACCAGCCGGTCACACGCGCGGGTGACCGAGGACGGGTTGAGCGCGAGCTCGCGCGCGACCCGGCCCATGGTGACCGGGGTCAGGTCGACCACCACCCGCAGCGCGCGGAACTGGGTCAGCGTCAGCTGCTCGGTGTTCCGCTCGACGGTCGAATCGGCGATCAGCACCATGGCCCGCAGCGCCGCCAAGGCCGCCTCGGTGCCGTCTTGCTCCTGCCACATTTGCGTCACGCAAGTATGATAGACGGCGAAAGCGGGTACAGCGATCCGGAGCGCCGAAGGCGACCGCGAAAGGAGGCGTCCGCGCCGGTGAAACCGGATCCCGGGCACGTCGAAGTCACGGCCCTGCGCGACTACGTCGAGACCGTCGCCGAGCTGCTGCGCGTCGAGCCGGCCGCGTCGTGGAGCGAACCGGGCAGTCCGTCGACCGCCTACATCGCCCTCGCGGCCCAGCGCGCGGGGCGGTTCCTGATGTTGTCGTGGACCGACCGCAGCGGGTGGTGCCTGGCCGTGGAACCGGACGGCGCGGAAGCGCCGTCGGTACTGGTCCGGTGGCCCGAACCGGTGCAGCCGCACCCCGCCGTGGTGGCCCGCCGGGTCCACGAGGCGCTCACCGAAGCGGCACCGCACGCCAAAGGGAGTACTCATGAGCCAGACAGTCGGTGACTACCTGCTCCAGCGCCTGCGCGAGTGGGGCGTCGAGCAGGTCTTTGCCTATCCGGGCGACGGCATCAACGGGCTCGTCGCCGCCTTCGGCAAGGCCGACAACCAGCCACGGTTCGTGCAGGCCCGGCACGAGGAGATGGCCGCCTTCGCCGCGGTCGGCTACGCGAAGTTCAGCGGCAAGGTCGGCGTCTGCATGGCCACCTCGGGCCCGGGCGCGATCCACCTGCTCAACGGCCTCTACGACGCCAAGCTCGACCACGTCCCGGTGGTCGCGATCGTCGGGCAGACCGCGCGCAGCGCGATGGGCGGCAGCTACCAGCAGGAAGTCGACCTGCAGGCGCTCTACAAGGACGTCGCCAGCGAATACCTCGTCGAGGTCAACGTCGCCGAGCAGCTGCCGAACGCGCTCGACCGGGCCATCCGGACCGCCGAAGCGTCCCGCTGCCCGACCGCCCTGATCATCCCCGCCGACCTGCAGGAAGAGGAGTACACGCCACCGCAGCACGCCTTCAAGCAGGTGCCGTCCAGCCCGCCGAGCACGGCGTGGTCCCGGCCGGTGCCCGCGGAGGCCGACATCGCCGCGGCGGCCGAGGTGCTCAACGCCGGCGAGAAGGTCGCCATCCTGGTCGGCCAGGGCGCGCGCGGCGCGGCCGAGGAGGTCCGCGAGGTCGCCGAGGTCACCGGCGCGGGCGTGGCGAAGGCGTTGCTGGGCAAGGACGTCCTGCCCGACGACCTGCCGTGGGTGACCGGCTCGATCGGGTTGCTCGGCACCCGGCCGAGCTACGAGATGATGCGCGACTGCGACACGCTGCTCATCGTCGGCTCGAACTTCCCGTACAGCCAGTTCCTGCCGGACTTCGGGCAGGCGCGGGCGGTGCAGATCGACCTGGACGGCCGGTTCATCGGGATGCGCTACCCGACCGAGGTCAACCTCGTCGGGGACAGCGCGGCCACCCTGCGGGCCCTGCTGCCGCGGCTGCAGTCCAAACCGGACCGCTCGTGGCGCGAGACGATCGAAAAGAACGTCGCGTCCTGGTGGGAAACCGTCGAGAAGGAAGCCGCCGTCGACGCCGATCCGGTGAACCCGATGGCGATCGTTTCCGAGCTGTCGAAGCGGATCCCCGAAAACGCCATCGTCACCGCGGACTCCGGTTCGTCGACCAACTGGTACGCCCGCAACCTGCGCATGCGCGGTGACATCCGCGGGTCGCTGTCGGGCACGCTGGCCACGATGGGGCCGGGCGTGCCGTACGCCATCGGCGCCAAGTTCGCCCACCCGGACCGGCCGGTGATCGCCCTCGTCGGCGACGGCGCCATGCAGATGAACGGCCTCGCCGAGCTGATCACCATCGCCCGCTACCAGCACCTCTGGAGCGACCCGCGCTGCGTGATCTGCGTCTTCCACAACAACGACCTCAACCAGGTCACCTGGGAGCTGCGGGCGATGGGCGGCGCCCCGAAGTTCGAAGAGTCCCAGGTCCTGCCGGACGTCGACTACGCCGGCTTCGCGCTGTCGCTGGGACTTGCGGCCGTCACGGTCGAGAAGCCGGACCAGCTGGCCTCGGCCTGGGACACCGCGCTCACCGCGGGCAAGCCGGCGGTGCTGGACGTGCGCTGCGACCCGGACGTGCCGCCGATCCCGCCGCACGCCACCTTCGAACAGGTGAAGTCGGCCGCCCAGGCCGTGCTCAAGGGCGACCCCGACGCACTGCACCTCGTCGCCCAGGGCGTCAAGACGAAGCTGCAGGAGTTCCTGCCCGGGAAGCACCGGTGACGAGCGTCGAACGGGTCGGCGCCCGGGCCTACCGGGTGCCGACCCCGGCGCCCGAGGCCGACGGCACCCTGGCCTGGGACGCCACCACGATCGTCGTCGTGCACGCCGAAGCCGGCGGGATCCGCGGGCTGGGCTGGACGTACGCCGACGCGGCCTGCGTGCCGCTGATCGACGGCGTGCTCGCGGACGCCGTCCGCGGCCGCCCGGTGCTCGACGTGCCCGCCTGCTGGGCGGCCATGCAGCACGCCATCCGCAACCTCGGGCGGCCCGGCCTGGTCTCGTGCGCGATGTCCGCCGTCGACATCGCCTTGTGGGACGCCGCGGCCCGCTCGCTCGGCCTGCCGCTGAGCAGGCTGCTGGGCCGGGTGCACGACGAGGTCGCCGTGTACGGCAGCGGTGGCTTCACCACGCTCTCCGGTGACGAACTGACCGCACAGCTGGACCACTGGGTGCGGCAGCAGGGCATCCCGCGGGTGAAGATCAAGATCGGTGGGTCGCCGGACCGCGCTCTCGACCGGGTCGCGCTGGCCCGCACGGCGATCGGTGACGACACGGCGCTGTACGTCGACGCCAACGGCGCCTACTCCCCCGGCCGGGCGCGCCGCGTCGCCGAGCGGCTGACCGAGTGGGGCGTCACGTGGTTCGAGGAACCGGTTTCGAGTGACGACCTGCCCGGGCTCGCGGGGACGCGCTTCCCCGGCGGCCCGGACATCGCCGCCGGCGAATACGGCTACGACCTGCCCTATTTCGCGCGCATGCTGCCGGTCGTCGACTGCCTGCAGGTCGACGTCACCCGCTGCGGCGGCTACACCGAGTGGCGGCGCGCCACGGCGCTGGCCGCGGCGGCGAACCGGGACGTGTCGGCCCACTGCGCGCCGAACCTCTCCGCGCACGCCGCGGTGGCCACGCAGAACTTCCGGCACATCGAGTGGTTCGCCGACCACGACCGCATCGAACAGCGCCTCTTCGACGGCTGCCTCGACCCGGCCGGCGGCACCGTGGCGCCGTCGATGACCGCGCCCGGGCACGGTCTGGCCTTCCGCGCCGACGCGGCGGCCGAGTACGCACTCTGAAGGAGGATCCGCGATGGGACCCGTTCAGCTCCCCGATCCGGTGGTGCGCCACGCGGACCACGAAGACGTCGACCCGGACGCGCTCGCCGCGGCGCTGCGCGAACGTGTCGGCGGCGAAGTGCGCTTCGACCGCGGTACGCGCGCCGCGTACTCGACCGACGCGTCCAACTTCCGGCAGGTCCCCCTCGGCGTCGTGCTGCCCCACACGCCCGAAGACGCCGTGGCGGCGCTCGCGGTGGCGCGGGAGTTCGGCGCCCCGGTGCTCTCCCGCGGCGGCGGCACCAGCCTCGCCGGCCAGTGCACCAACACCGCCGTCGTGCTCGACTTTTCGAAGTACTGCCACCAGCTCGAGTCGGTCGACGCCGGCGCCCGGACCTGCGTGGTGCAACCGGGGATCGTGCTCGACGAGCTCAACCGGCAACTCGCCGACACCGGCCTGCGGTTCGGGCCGGAACCGGCGACGCACATGAACTGCACGCTCGGCGGGATGATCGGGAACAACTCGTGCGGGGCGACGGCGCAGCGGACCGGCAAGGTCGTCGACAACATCGCCCGCCTCGAAGTCGTCACCTACGACGGCACCCGCTTCTGGTGCGGCGAAACCAGCGACGAGGAATACGCCGAGATCGAACGCCGGGGCGACCCGCGCGCGGCGCTCTACCGGCAGCTGCGCCGGCTGCGCGACGAGTACGCCGACGAGATCCGCCGCCGGTACCCCGACATCCCCCGCCGGGTTTCCGGCTACAACCTCGATTCGCTGCTGCCGGAACACCGCTTCGACGTCGCCGGGCTGCTCGTCGGCAGCGAGTCCACTTTGGTCACCGTGCTGCGGGCCGAGCTGGAGCTCGTGCCGGTGCTGCCCGAGCGGACGCTCGTGGTGCTCGGCTACCGCGACATCGCCACCGCCGCCGACGCCGTGCCCGCGGTCCTCCCGCACGAGCCCGTCGCGCTGGAAGGCGTCGACCACAAGCTGATCCGGGACGAGCAGATCAAGCACATGAACCCGAAGGCCCTCGGCGAGCTGCCGCACGGGCGCGCGTTCCTGATGGTGCAGTTCGCGGCCGGCACCCACGAGGAAGCCGAGCAGCAGGCGCACAAGATGCTCGACGCCCTGCGCGGCACCGAGCACGAGGCCGACGCCGAGTTCCTCGACGACCCCGCCCGCGAAGACGAGCTGTGGCAGGTCCGTGAAGCCGGGCTCGGCGCCACCGCGCACCTGCCGGGCCGGGCCGACACCTTCGAAGGCTGGGAGGACTCCGCCGTCGCCCCGGAGCGGCTCGGCGAGTACCTGCGGAAGCTGAGCGCGCTGTACGAAGAGTTCGGCTACGCCGGTGACACGGGACCGAGCCTGTACGGCCACTTCGGGCAGGGCTGCGTGCACACCCGGATCCCGTTCGACCTCTACACCGCCGACGGCGTCGCCACCTACCGCCGGTTCATGGAGCGCGCCGCCGACCTCGTCGCCGGGCTGGGCGGGTCGTTCTCCGGCGAGCACGGCGACGGCCAGTCACGCGGCGAACTGCTGCCGAAGATGTTCGGCGAGGACCTGGTGACCGCGTTCGGCCGGCTGAAGGCGGTCTTCGACCCCGGCAACCGGATGAACCCCGGCAAGGTCGTCGCCCCCTACCGGCTCGACGAAAACCTGCGCCTGGGCGCCGACTGGGCGCCCGCCGACCCGCAGGACCTGTACTTCCGCTTCCCGCACGACGGCGGCTCGTTCGCCCAGGCGGCCAACCGCTGCGTCGGCGTCGGCCGGTGCCGGCAGCACACCACGAGCGGCGGGCAGGTCATGTGCCCGTCGTACCAGGTGACGGGCGAGGAAGAGCACTCCACGCGCGGGCGGGCCCGGCTGCTGTTCGAGATGCTGAACGGCCACGGCGACAGCCCGGTCGGCGACGGCTGGCGATCGACGGACGTGCGCGAGGCGCTGGACCTCTGCTTGGCCTGCAAGGGCTGCAAGACCGACTGCCCGGCCAATGTGGACATGGCGACGTACAAGGCGGAGTTCCTGGCCCACCACTACGAGGGCCGGCCGTGGCGGCGGCCGCGGTCGGACTTCACGATGGGCTGGCTGCCCGCGTTCGCCCAGGTCGTCGGCCGGCTGCGGGCCGGCCGCGTGGTCAACGCCCTGACGCACGCGCCCGGGCCGGCCCGGCTGGCGACCCGGATCGCCGGCGTCGAGGACCGCGAAGTCCCGATGTTCGCCGGGGAAACGCTGCAGCAGTGGTTCGCCCGGCGCGGCCCCTCCGGCACCGGCGCCCGCGGAACGGTGCTGCTGTGGCCGGACACGTTCACCAACTCGTTCCACCCGCACGTCGGGCGGGCCGCGGTCCGGGTGATCGAGGACGCGGGGTGGCGGGTGACCCTGCCGTCCGCGCCGCTGTGCTGCGGGCTGACCTGGATCTCGACCGGGCAGCTGGGCGTGGCCAAGCACGTCCTGGCGCGCACGGTCCGCGAACTGGCCGCGCACCTGCACGACGGCGGGCTCGTCGTGGGCCTGGAACCCAGCTGCACGGCGGTGTTCCGCGCCGACGCGGCCGAGCTCTTCCCGGGCGACCACGACGTCCGGCGGCTGCGCGCGCAGACGGTCACCCTGGCCGAGCTGCTCACCGAGCACTCCCCCGGCTACCGGCCACCGCGCCTGGACGCGAAGGCGATCGCGCAGGTCCACTGCCACCAGCACGCGGTCATGGGCTGGGACGCGGACCGGAAGCTCCTCGACGCCGCCGGGGTCGACGCCGAGCACCTCGACTCGGGGTGTTGCGGCCTGGCCGGCAACTTCGGCTTCGAGAAGGGCCACCTCGACGTCTCGAAGGCGTGCGCCGAGCGCGTCCTGCTCCCCCGGGTGCGGGCCGCTTCGCCGGAGACGGCCGTGCTGGCCGACGGCTTCAGCTGCCGCACGCAGCTGCACGAACTGGACAGCGGCGGCCGCGAAGGCGTCCACCTGGCCGAGTTGCTGGCCCGCGGGCTCGACACCGCGCCGCGCCGCCGGCCGCGGCGGAGGCGGAAGACCGTGGCCGCCGCCGTGGCCGGCGTGGCGGCGCTCGGGGTCGCTGTCTCGCGGTGGGTTCGATGACGCGCCGGGTCGCGACGGCGCGGGCGCTGTGGGGCGGCGGGATCGTGGCCGCGTCGCGGGCGCTGCCGCCGGTCCCGCGGAAAGTGGCGCTGGCGCTGGGCGTCCGCCACCTGGCCCAGGCCGCCGCCGTCCTGCGGCGGCCGGACGGGGTGGTGGCCCGCCGGGGCTGGGCGGTCGACGTGGCGCACAGCGTCAGCATGCTCGGCTTGGCCGCGGTGTCCCGCCGGTGGCGGGCCGCGGCACTGGCGAACGCGGTGGTCGCGGCCGCCTGGGCCCGCGCGGCCCGCACCGGAGAACGGAGGCAGAAATGAACCAGGTCGTCGTCGTGACCGGCGCCAGCGGGGGCATCGGCCGCGCGGTCGCGCGGGCGTTCGGGGCCCGCCACGCCCGGGTCGCCCTGCTGGCCCGGGGCAAGGAAGGTCTCGAAGCCGCCGCGGAAGACGTCACCCGCGAGGGCGGGACGGCCCTGGCCATCCCCACCGACGTCGCCGACTTCGAGCAGGTCGACGCGGCCGCCGCCCGGGTCGAGCGGGAACTCGGCCCGATCGACGTGTGGGTCAACGTGGCGTTCACGTCGGTGTTCGCGCCGTTCGGGGAGATCGAGCCGGCGGAGTTCCGCCGCGTCACCGAAGTCAGCTACCTCGGCTACGTCCACGGCACGATGGCCGCCCTGCGCCGGATGAAGACCCGCGACCGCGGCACGATCGTGCAGGTCGGCTCGGCACTGGCGTACCGCGGGATTCCGCTGCAGAGCGCGTATTGCGGCGCGAAGCACGCGATCCAGGGGTTCAACGAGGCCCTGCGCTGCGAGCTCCTGCACGACGGCAGCCACATCCGCACGACGATGGTCCAGATGCCGGCGGTCAACACCCCGCAGTTCTCCTGGGTCCGGTCCAAGCTCCCGCACCAGGCTCAGCCGGTGGCCCCGATCTACCAGCCGGAGGTCGCGGCCCGCGCGGTGGTCCACGCGGCCGACCACCCCCGCCGCCGCGAGTACTGGGTCGGCGGCAGCACGGTCGGCACGCTGATCGCGAACGCCGTGGCGCCGGGGGTCCTCGACCGGTACCTGGCCCGGACCGGTTACCGCTCCCAGCAGACGGGGGCGAAGAAGCCCGCGGACCAGCCGGAGAACCTGTGGTCGCCGGCGGACCAGGGACGCGATTTCGGGGCGCACGGCCAGTTCGACGGGAAGGCGACCCCGAAGAGCGCGCAGCTGTGGGCGAGCCGGCACCACGGTGTCGTGGCCGCGGCCGGTGGCACGCTGGCCGCGGCGGCGCTGGCGGTCTGGCGGCGGGCCCCGTCGTGACCCGCCGGGCCACGGCCCCGGCGGAGTGCCGGGGCCGTGGCCGGTCGGGGGTCAGCAGAAGTACTGGGCCAGGACGTAGCCGCCGTAGGGCGAGTTGATGTGCCACCACACGTTGTCGTTGTGGTTGTCGACGTTCACGCGGATACCGTAGCCGATCGTCTCGCCGGGGATGGCCGCTCCGCCGGGGGAATACCGGACGGTGACGCTGTCCGCGCCGCACTGCCAGCGGATCTCCTGCACCGACGCCCCGGCGACGGCGGGGGTCAGGCCGAGCGTCGCGGCCGCCAGGACACCGGCGGCGATCACGGTCTTCGCACTGCGCATGATGGTTCCTTCCTCAGTCGTTGTCGTTGTACAGCGAGGCCGGCCGCTGGACGCAGCCGATCGGCAGGAAACCCCAGCCGAGCACGGAATCGCGGACGACGACCGCTTGGCCGTCGCGCGTGGTGAAGCGGTAGCGGACGCTGCCCTGCGGCGCGCCCGCCGGCGTGGCCCAGTGGCCGCCGTTCGCCGTGAAGTCGGTGCCGTGGAAGTAGTTGAAGTACAAGGTGCACGTCGGGTCGGCCGGCACGGAGCTGCCGTCGGTCGCCTGGTGCGCCGGGGCGTTGTAGTCCCGGCCCACCGTCAGCCGGTGGGAAAGCGACCCCTGCGTGGTCGCCGAACAGCTGTCCGCGGTGGGCCCGAGATCGGCACCCATCGAGCCGGGGAGCACCCAGCCGCACATGTTCACCGTCGACTGCGCCCGGCCGAAGTGCCAATTGGCGCTCGTGGTGACCTCGTTGTCGAAGCTGTCCCCCGGCATGGCGCGGCCGAGGTAGTACCCGCTCGGCTTATTGACGATCCAGCTGCCGCCACCGTCGATCGGCGCCCCGGTGCTCGGCGACGGCGCCGTGACGATCCGGTGCACTTCCCCGGCGTGCGCGGCGGGCCCCGCCGTCAGCAGCGCCGATGCGGCGAGCACCGCCACCCCGAGCCCGGCCGGCATTCGGAGTTTCCCCATTCGCTCCCTCCTCTCATTCGGTAATCGGTGACCTCACCGAATGGTTTCTAGTGAACGGCTCGCGGCCGCGGCTAGGGTTCGGGACGCATCCGGATGGATCCGGACGGAATGGGGTGAAGATGCCGACCGGAACGACCGAACAATTGATCAATGATCTGCGCGCGATCCGCCGAAGAAACGGCATGCCGAGTTTCTCCGAGCTGGCCAGGAGAACCGGCTACCCCCGCAGCACCCTGCACGACGCACTGAAGGGCGGCCGCCTGCCGGCGTGCGACCTGGTGGTGGCCCTGGCCGAGGCGTGCGGAGAACCGGGGCCGGTGTGGAAGGAACGCTGGATAGCGGCCTCCGCCGAGGTCGAAGGACCCCGCGGAGAGACACCCGGCGAGCCCTCGGGACGGCCGTTCGGCAGCCACCCCGCCAGACCCGGCGAACCGCGCCCGACGCCTCGAGCCACCTCCACCAGCCGTCCGGGCACACCCGGCGGACAACACCCGGCGCCTCGAGCCACCTCCACCAGCCATCCCCACGCACCCGGCGATCGGCGCCCGACGCCCGGCGAACGGCACCCGGCCGTCGAAGCGATCCCGGCCGAACTCCCCGGCGAACCGCACTCCGCCCGTCCGGCGGTGTCCGGCAGGCGTCCGGAACCATCCGGCGGATCCCCCACTGCCTCCGCCGAGCCCGCGCCGGGGCACGGCGAGCCTGCTGGCCGCCGGGGCGCGTGGCTACGCGCGCGGCGGGTCAGCGTCGTCACCGCGGTGGTCGCCGGTGCGGTCGCGGGGCTTGTCGGCGCCGCCGTCGCGGTCCTCAGTGCGCGCGGCGAACCGTGCGCGCCCGCGCGCGAATACCGGGTCACCCGGGCCGGGGCGGTGCTCGATGCCGTCGGGAGCCCCGTCGGCGAGGTCCGCGTCGCCGACGTCGTGCAGGTCCGCACCATGGCCCACGACCGGTACCCGCACCGGTACTTCGGCACCGTCGCCCGGACCGGCGTCAGCGGCTACGTCGACGAGGCGAAGCTGGCCTTCACCGCGCCCGTCTGCACCGCCTGACCGGCGCGCCTCGGCCGAAAGGACGAGGCCGCGGTGCCCGAACCACCCCTTCGGCCGAGGTGACCACGCCTTCGCCTTGCCTAGTGCCTCGGCAAGGAACGTTGACGTGGTAACCGTGTCGCGTGGACATCCGAGCTGGTGATCGCGAGGCTGGCCGGTGGAGGTGAGCCATGGCGCGCCAGCCGGAGGTGTTCGCGCGGTCGTTGGAG